>JBGQCL010000427.1:0-10394 GCA_041495365.1 Kofleriaceae bacterium
CGGCCCCGGCCTCGGCGGTCGCCGCGTCGAGCGTCAGGCCGTAGATCACGTGGGCGAGCTCCTCGGCGGAGCACCGCGTCGTGACCTCGGGCGCGACCGCCAGGTGGAGGTCGACCTCGATCGTCGAGGCCGCCCGCACGGTCTCGACCGCCGCGGTCACCGCCGCGCCGACCGGCGCGCCGGGCACGATGATCTCCTCGGGCCGCGCCACCGCCATCAGCTCGGCGAGCTGGTGCCGCGCGTCGTCGGCCGCCTTGCGCAGGTCGGCGATGAACTCGCCGGCATCGGCGGTGCACCGCCGCTCGAGCTCGAGCGACGCGAGCTGGACGATCTGGATCAGGTTGAGCAGGTCGTGGGTCTTGCCGGCGACGAACCGCGCGGCGGCCTGGGTCTGACTCTCGCGCGCCAGCTGCCACTCGAACCGGCGCTGGCGCTCGACGAGGGCGAGCCGTTCGTCAGTCTTCGTCATCTTCGTAGTACTCGACCGGCTCGTATCGTAGCTCGCGGCTGGCCGGGCATAGCTCGCGATAGCTGCAGCGATCGCACCACGATCCCGGGTTGGGGCGCGGCCCGTCGTCGATCGCCAGCGCCGCGGCCTCGATGTTGTCGAACAGATCCGGGACCAGCCGGTCGATGATCGTCTCGGACGGCACCGGCGCGCTCCACTCGACGGCGCGATCGGCGATCCAGTGCAGGCCGAGCCAGAACGTCCGGACGTGGCGGAACGCCGCGGCGGTGAGCACGGCGTAGCCCTCGAGCTGGTCGGTGATCGACGTGCCCGGGATGCGCTGGCCGGTCTTGTGATCGACCAGCGCGAGCGCGTCGTCCTCGAACAGGAACCCGAGGTCGATCACACCGCGATAGTACGCGTCGCCGCTGTAAAACTGCGTCGCCGACAGGTCCTCGCG
Organism: Kofleriaceae bacterium; assembly: GCA_041495365.1. Taxonomy (GTDB): domain Bacteria; phylum Myxococcota_A; class Polyangia; order Haliangiales; family Haliangiaceae; genus JABFXX01. Next base: position 909 of record JBGQCL010000427.1, read on the forward strand.
CACCGCGAGCGAGTACTCGACCAGCTGGCGCGCGACCCGGCGGCGCCGGCGGAACTGGCCGATCCGGCTGGTGAACGCCGGGATCCCGGTGGCCAGCGCGTCGAACCGCAGCTGCTCGATCTCGGTCGGCAGCTCGCCGCGGACCGCCCCGGTGGCCTCGGCGAGCGTCGCCCCCATCAGCGTCTGCTCGAGCGCCTTGTGGATCGCCTTGCCGATCCGGGCCTCCGGCATGACCTCGGGCTCGGCGAGCTTCTGCACGTACTTGAAGTGAAACAGCCGCGGGCAGCGCAGCGCCGTCGAGACCTTGGAGGCCGACCACGGGGCGTGGATGAGCGCGCGCGTCGACGGCAAGCCGTCACAGCGTAGCCGAAAACCCGCACCGCGACGCGCCACCACCGGAGCGCGTGTCCGCGGCAAATCCCGGGACCGCCGCGATTCGCACGCGCCGCGCAACCACGCGGCCGGACGCGCCGGATGCAAGCAAAATCCCAGGGCCCGTTTCCGGTTGATTGTTCGCGTACTTGGGCTCCGAAAAAAAAGTCATGTCAAGGCTGGTTCCGGAGCCTCGCGGCGCTAGGATGGCCCCCGTCTCGACGCTCTGAACGCAACGTCTTTTCTCGAGGGAGGCACGACGGTCATGAGTACGCTTGCTGTGGTGGAAGAGATCCTGCGCGAGACAGCGGTTCCGATGTCGGTCCGCGAGGTCGTGGAGCGCGCCGGCGCGCGCCTGCCGAGCAAGTCAAAGACTCCAGATACGGTCGTCGCGCGCGACCTCTCGATGGACATCAAGAGAAAAGGCGACACGTCGCTGTTCGTCCGGACCTCGCCCGGCCGCTACACGCTGCGCACGCTCGCGGCCGGCGTGCTGGCGGCCGATGGCGGCGCCGCGCTGCGTCCGGCCACGTCGTCCGCCGCGGGGCCCTCGATGAGCGCGCTGCCGCAGCGCAAGCCGGCTGCTGCTGCTCCCCCGCTGCCCCGCGCGCGCGACAGCGACGTGCAGGGCGGCGGCTTCGCCAGCTGAGCGCGCCGCCGGTGGCACCGTGATCCGTCGCGCCGAGGTCGCGGATCAGCCGTGGATCATCGCGACCGGCGCCGAGGCGTATCGCGATCTCGGCGACTACACCCGGATCTTGCCGTCGTGGCTCGAGCAGCCCGGCGTGCTGGCCTGGATCGATCAGGATCTCCAGGGCTGTGGCCGCGCCTTCGCGATGCTGGGCTTCTACATGGAGGGCCAGAGCCCCAACGCCGAGGTGGTCGCCGATCTGCTCGCTCTGGCCGTCCTGCCCGCGTTCCAGCGCCGCGGCATCGGCTCCAAGCTCCTGACCCACGTGATCGAGGTCGCAGAGCGGGTCGCCCCGTCGAGCCGGATCAGCGCGCTGCGGCTCACCGTCGCCGAGACCAACGTCGCCGCGCAGCGGCTGTACGCGCGCGCCGGGTTTCGCGTGGTCGACGGCTCGGCGACCTATGACCGCGGCCAGCGCGCGCTGCGCATGGTGCGCTCGCTGGTCTGAGCGCCCTGGGGCCGGCTGCGCGCGCCGCCGGCTGCGCGGGTCGCCGGCGCGGGTGCTAGAAGATGATCGCGCCGCCGCAGGCGAACGTCGCGTCGACCGTGGCGTTCGTCGTGTTCTTCAGCGTGTTGCACGCGTTTCCCAGGATGTGGAGCGTGGTGCCGTCGGCGCCGATGTTCCAGTCGGTGCCGTAGTTCAGCAACATGTTGTTCAGGGTGACCGTTCCGCTGGGCGCGGCGTCGGCGCTGACCTGGCCGTCGAGCGTCAGGTCACACGACAGGATACCGCCGACGATCTGGTTGAACGCGTCGGCGAGCCCCGCGGGGTCGGTGGCGACGTAAAACTTCGCCTTGCCAGTGGCGGGGTCGAGTCCTGCGCCGGCGTTGGCCATCTGCTGCGGGTGATTGCCCGCCTGGTCGTTGCCGATGAACAGGTAGAAGATCTTGATCCTGGCCTTGAACGCGTCCTGCGCCGCCTTGACCGTGATCGCGTTGACCGCGTCCTGGCGCGTCTGGTTTGGCGGATCGGCGTCGGCGCAGGTGTCGGGTAGGCCGTCGGTTGCGAGCACGATGATCGGAGGCGAGCCCTGGATCGTCGGCGGATGGGCCTTGAAGTCGGCGACCACCGCGTTGATCGACTCCGCGGTGGGGGTGTCCTCGACCGGGTCCGACGTCTGCAGCATCCTCTGGATCGCTGTGAAGTTGCTGAGCACACGCGGATCCCCGCTGTTCACTGCGTGAGTCAACGTCGGGCAGGGCGTGTTCCCAACCTGCCGCCCGGTGCCGTCGTCGTGCGACTTGTTGCTGAACAGCGTCGCGCCGAACGCGACCTTGCCCGCGAGCAGCTTGACCACTCCGTTGGTGGGATCGATCAACGCGTTTCGCATCGCGTTCCAGCGGGTAGTGTTGCCGTACGGGTCATTCATCGAGAGGCTCTGGTCGAGCAGCAGCTCCACGGTGGGGGTGACCGACTTGGCCGTGACGTGCACCGACGGGCACGCGTCCGGCATGTCGCCGCTGCCGTTGCCATTGCCGTTGGGCACGCAGCGACCATCGCTGGTGCACGAGTAGTCGTTGCCGCACTGACCGCCGGTCGCGGTGCAGGCCGTGTCGCACTTGCCATCGCCCGAGCAATGGAACCCGCCCGGGCAGGTGTTGGCCGCGCTCGGCGAGGCATCGCAGGCCGTGGCGCACTCTGCCGGCGGGGGGAACTGCGTGGCGCACAGGCTCGGGAACGTCTTGCCGCTGCAAGCCACCGCCGCCAGGGCAAAGCCAAGGACCAGGACGCGCGTCATGCTCAACCTGGAAGCAAGCCCCGCGCCGCGTGATCGGAGCTTCGGTCCCCAGGGGATCCGGCGCTCTACCCGGTGAGGACAGTTGACCATGAGGGAGTTACCCCCACCGGAACTGTGCAAATCCTTGCACTTGTACGTCCTGGTGACAGCGCCGGCCGCGCTCAGGTCGTCCGCTGGTCTTTCCGCAGCGCGAGCTTGTAGAGCAGGACCATCACGACCACGACGAACGCCAGCGCGGGCGGCGCGAAGTGCTCGAACCTGCCGCCCGCGACGGTGAGCGGCACCTTGAACACGATCGGAATCGCCAGGGCGACGCCGAGCAGCGCCTCGCCGGTGATGAAGCCGGCCGCGGCGAGCAGGCCATTGCGCTCGACCTGGCCCCGGCGCTCGGGCGATGCCTCGGCGCGGTCCAGCGCCCGGGTCACCAGCCACGAGATCACGCCGCCGAGGAAGATCGACACGTTGAGGTCGAACGGCAGGTAGACGCCGACCGCAAATGCCATCACCGGCGTGCGGAACTTCGAGCCGCTGCGCGCCAGCAGGCTGTCGATCACGATCACCACCACGGCGATCGCGGCGCCGATCGCGATGATCGCCTTGGGCAGGCCGCCCTCGAACACGCCGAACGCCACGGTGCCCGTCAGGTTGGCCTGCGGCGCCGGCAGTTTGTCGCTGCCGATGTGGTAGGCATCGTTGAGCAGGTTCAGCATCGGTGCCATCACGAACGCCGCGACGACCACGCCGAGGATCTGCATCACCTGCTGCTTCCACGGCGTCGAGCCGACCAGCTGACCGCACTTGAGGTCCTGCAGGTTGTCGCCGCCGATCGCCGCCGCGCAGCACACCACGCCGCCGATCAGCACCGCGGCGATCGGCCCGGCCGGTGTCTTCAAGCCGAGGCCGAGCAGCAGCAGCGCCGACACCAGGATCGTCGAGATCGTGATGCCCGAGACCGGGTTGTTCGACGAGCCGACCAGGCCGGCCATGTACGATGCCACCGCCGAGAACAGGAAGCCGGCGATCACCATGACCACCGCCATCACCGCGCCGACCCACGCCGACTCCGTGAAGTGCCAGAAGATGAAGAACAGCGGCAGCACCGACGCGACGATCAGGATCAGGATGATGTTCATCGGCATGTCGTGCTCGGTGCGGAGCACGGAGTCCTGGCCGCCGGCGCGGCGCTTCTTGTACGCGTCGAGCCCGGCCGTGATGCCGCCGAGCAGCGACTTGCGCAGCTTGTACAGCGACCACAGGCCGCCGACCAGCATGCCGCCGACGCCGAGGTAGCGGGTCACGAACGTGTGGTAGAGGACCGACGCGTCGAGCGCGTTTTTGCCGGCCAGCGCCTGGGCGAGCGAGATGTGCTTGTCGGTCATGATCGCGGACGCGTCGCCGAACATCGAGAACAGCGGCACCGCGATCCAGCGGTTGAGCATCGAGCCGGCGAAGATCACCGCGGCGACGTTGAACCCGACGATGTAGCCGACCGACAGCAGGGCCGGCGATGCGTTGATCCCGAAATAGAATGGCGTCCCGCTGCTCGCCGCCGCGCCGGCCGCGGCCGCCGCAGGGGTCGTCGCGGCCTCGGCCGTCGCGGTCCCGCCGGTGATCCAGCCGCCGAACCGCACGGTCTCCTCCCACAGCTTGAGCCCGGTCGAGCCGACCTTGACGACCGCGCCGATCACCGCCGACAGCACCAGCACGCGCAGCCCACCGCCGCCCTCGGCGCCGACCTTGAGCACCTCGGCGGTCGCGACGCCCTCGGGGAACTGCAGCGGCTGGTCGATGATCAGCGCGCGGCGCAGCGGGATCGTGAACAGCACCCCGAGGATGCCGCCGAACGCCGAGATCAGCGTGGTCTCCAGGTACGAGAAGTGCGACCACTTCTGGAGGATGACCATCGCCGGCAGCGTGAAGATCACGCCCGAGGCCAGGCCCTCGCCCGACGCCGCCGCGGTCTGGACCGCGTTGTTCTGCAGGATGTTGCCGGTGCGCAGCGCGCGCAGGATGCCCATCGAGATCACCGCGGCCGGCACCGAGGCCGAGACCGTCATGCCGGCGAACATCCCGAGGTAGGCGTTGGCGCCGCCGAGGATCACCGACAGCAGGCCGCCCAGGATGAGCACGCCGATCGTGAGCTCCGGCAGCGACTTGCTCGCCGGGACATACGGTTCGACGCTGCCTCGGGCGGGGGATGAACTCGGCGGTTCGGCCATGGTGGGACTGTCCCCGCGGTCCGCCCCGGCGGTCAAGGGCGAACGCGCCCTCGCGGCGTGGGCTCCCACGCCCGCCGCCGCCCGGCTCGTGGGTACCGACCGGGCGGCCGGATCGCCGGGGTCAGAACACGACGCCGACGCAGGATGAGATGTCGAAGAACATGAACGCCAGCGCCTTCTCCTGCGGGGACAGGTCGGTCACCCCGCCGCAGCTCTTCGGATACGGGAAGATCGTCTTGTTATCCTTGGGGTCCATCCCCAGCGGTCCGCCGGACACGTGCATGTCGGAGAACACGACCTTGCCGCAGCGGTCCTCCAGAGGCTTCTCGTTGGGCGTGGAGAACTGGAAGTTCTGGGTCACTCGCGCCGTCGCGTCCTTCTGCAAGTAGACCCACTGCTCGACGCTGTTGTTGTCGACCGAGATGGCGGTGGATTTTCCGGTGTCCTTCTGGATCGCGATCAAGTCGCGCATACCGGGCGTCGAACCGCCGACGTTCAGCATCCAGGTAGCGAACGATGGGCCCTTGGGATTGTGCTGCTCGTCGATGTTATCATTTGTCGGGTCGGGCAAAGTGTCGTTGGCATTCGACCACGTCGCGAGCCCGGGCCAGACCATCGGCTTGGTCCCGTTCTGGGTGGTGGTGCTGCCCTCGATCCAGATGTTGTGCCAGTGCGACAGGAACACGCGACCGCCCAGGTCCGCATACGCCTTCAGGCGATCCATCGCCGCTTGCGTCTTGGTCTCCGCGTGCTGGGCACCCTCGCACGACAGGATCACGATGTCGTAGCTGCTGAGCTTGCCAGCATCCGTGGCGGTGGTTCCCCACAACGCCTTCGAGTTGCTGAACGCGCGGGCTCCTCCGGCGAAGGTGGACTCGAAGGCCGTGGTGCCGACGCCGCCGCCGGAGTCGAGGTCCGCGAAGAGATGGATCTTGCCGGCTTCCTTGTCGGTTGTGATCTCCTTGTCGGCGATGCCGAGCCGGCGGACCAGGCATTCCAGCGAGTCCGCACTGCCCGTCGAGATCGCGATCCGCGGCAAGTCGACCGACGTCGTGTTCGGGGTCATGTCGTCGTGGCTCTTGGGAAACGTCGTGTCGGCTACCGGGATCGCCTGCGTCGAGCACGACGCGACCTTGGGGATCTTGATCTGCCGCCGCCACTTCCCGGTCGAGATCACCACGGGGATGTTGTCCCCGTCGGGGAGGCCTGTCAGCGTGAACTTCCCGGCCTCATCGGTCTGCGTCTGGACGATCGGGTTCCCGGGCAGCCCGTTCGTGCAGCTGCCGCACTGGACGACCGGCGTGAATGGCCCGGGGTCCGCGTTCGGGACGTACACGTCGATGCCGAACAGCGGGAGCGTCCCGTTCGGGGCGAACACGGTCCCGGTGAGCGTCGTCGGCTGCATGCCCTTGCTCGAGCAGTTGGTCACGTTGCACTGGATACCGGTGCAGCCATTGCCCTCGACGCAGCGTCCGTCCAGCGTGCAGCCGAAGCCGTCGCCGCACTCGCCGCCGCCTTCTGTGCACTGGATGTCGCACTTGCCGTCGCCCGTGCAGAAGTAGCCCGCGGGGCACGTGTTCGCCGCGCCCGGGGCGTTGTCACAGCTCATGGTGCACGTGGTTGGCGGCGGGACCTGTTTGGCACACAGGCTCGGAAACGTCTTGCCGCCGCAGGCCATGGCCGCCAGGGCGAGGCCGAGGGAAGCGAGGAGGGCGCGGTTCATGCCAGAACCCTACCGCCAAGCGCGATGCCGATGAAGTATTTCTGGTCTTCCTGCGATCCAGCGCACCACCTGAGCCGCCGTCCGACCCCGTGAGACTTGTCCCCACCCTCTGTGCGCCGAAGCACGCCTGGCGCCTACCGCAACTGCGCAACCTCCGTGGCTACAGCAGCGCGCGTGACGAGCGTCGGCTGTCTTGTTGGCGTTTGTCGGCATGCTCTCGTACAGAAAAGAGCGACTCAATGGAGTCGGTGGGTTGAATGCTCGATGACGCGCGCACCTACGGAGCCGGCGCGTACTCGAAGGCACCAATGTCAGAGCGAGGACCTTGGGGCCTCGGTGTGCCGTCGAAGTCGTGCCCCGTGAGCACATCCGCGGGATTGGCGGCATCGATCGCAGTGCTTCCGGGTTTGAGGTGAAAATCGCCATTGGCGACGTCGTGGAACATTGGATCGCCGGTGATGTTCCCGGTGCCCGCGAGCCCCGCGACGGGAACGGATAGGCTATATTGATACTGACAGCCCCCTCCAGCAGCGATCGTTGGAACATTGTAGAAGATATTGCTATCGAAACTCCAGGCTGAGCCAGCCGCTGCGGAACACACGACTCCTGAGCCGCCCATGAACGTATTGTGTGTTATTCGACTTACCTGTGGTGTTGTGGTAAATGAAATTACACCGAAAGTTGGCCTGTTGGTGGAATCTACAATCAGGACTGAATTGCTCATCTGGATCGAGCCTTCAACGCTTAGCGGATCGTGGGAAAATGCGTCGAGCGCCAGGTTGTGGAAGACGCAGCCGTCGATGATAAGCTGACGGCCAAATAGCGCCGGACCAGTAAAATGTGAATGACCAACTACTAGTATGCCATTGCCACTGGGTTGGACGCCTATGGCATATATTTTGACTGTATTGCCTTGCATGTTATCGACAGTCAAGGTGGATTCCAAGAGCTGGATTCCAGGAGGAATGTTGTCCATGCCGGATGTGTCCAGATGATCCTCCAGGTTTGTATCTCTCATGTTGATCATCGAGGCGTTAAGGTTGACCATGGAGGCTGTATCGACGATGTCTAGAATGGCGTTATGTCCTACGATCGTTGCCTTCTTGCCATCAAAGCCGGCACCACCAGAGTACCGGCCAGGCCGAAGCACGATATACGGGGTCCCCGTGTCCACGAGGCCTGAAGCACGCCGGAGCGAGCAGGGCGACGTCTTCGTGCACGGATCGGTGCTGCCCCCGCTCGGCGACGCATAGAGGATCGCGCCCTGGTCGACGCAGCGGCCGGCGGCGAAGTCGCAGGCGCCCGAGTCGCACTCGCTGTCCTTGGCGCAGCTGCGGCAGTCGTGGCTGACCATGTCGCAGACCGGCCGGGTGAGCGGGCAGGTGGTGCTGTCCCGGCAGGCGACGCAGGCGCTGTTGACGCAGAACGGAGTCGCCCCGCTGCAGTCCTGGTCGCGCGAGCAGCCGCCGGGGGTGGCGTCGTCGCCGATGTCCGCGGGACGCGGGAAGCCGCAGGCGGTCACCAGCGCGACCAGGAGCGAGAGCGCGATCCAGGGCGCGAACGGTCGATCGGGTGCACCCAGCGAGAAGTAGCGGCAGCGGTTCGTGATCCCCACGCGTCGACGTTGTCGGCGTGCGGCGCGTCGTGTCAAGGACGGGCATGTAGGCGCTCGACCGGGGCGGTCGAATTGACGGGTCGGCGAGATTTCGGCACGACCCGTCATTTCCGCGCTCCGCCGGACATTGCCACGGTCGATCGCGATGGCAGCGCCGTCGCCACTCGGAAGCCGTGACGGATCGCGGCGGGTCGCGGCCGTGGTGGTGGGTCATGCAGAACCCGGCGAACGGTCCGGCGCCCGACACCGGCTTCGAGCTCGAGCTCGCGCGGACGCAGCCGCCCGAGCCGGGGACGAACGTCGTGGTCGAATGCGCGCTGATGCCGTCGCGGTGAGCCGCAGGCCGTCGCCCGCGCTCGGGGGCGGTCGGGAGGTCGGCTGAAACATCTCGCAACGCGGGCGACACGCGCGCGCAGCGTACCCGGGCCAGGGTGGCGGGGTGACCGGCGCCTGCTGCAACCCCGTGCTCGCTCGCCACGGCGTTCGTGTCGGTTCGTTTCAGGTAGCAACATCGAGCCGCCGGCAGCGGTCTAGCGAGCGAAGGCCAATGCGCCGCCATCCACCGATCGCAGCCACCGCCGTCGTTCGCGACACGCTTGCCCCCGGCAGTTGCGGGCGGCGGTTCGCCTCGCCCGGGTGGCGACGCATTGGTACTTCGCCATCCCGGCACGCCGTCCGTGTCCGGGTCGAGCTCCGCATTCGCCGCGGCGGAGCTCGAAGGGTCGGGTGTCTCGCGCGGCGCCGTCAGGAGTCCCTGTCATGAAGCTCGTCCTGGGTTCGCTGCTGATCCTCGCGCTGCCGCTCGCGGCCGCGCACGCCGACGGGCCCCGCCGTCACCCGCCGCAGGCCGCGCTCGATGCCTGCGCCAAGGCCAAGGCCGACGACGCGTGCTCGTTCAAGATGCGCGATCACACGATCAGCGGCAAGTGCGCGGCGGCGCGCCAGTCGCCGGCGCTGGTGTGCCGGCCGGATCACCCGATGGGGCCGCCGCCCGAGGCAGTCGCGGCGTGCAACGGGCGCGCCGAGAACGATGCGTGCTCGATGACGCACGACGGGCACGACGTCGCCGGGACCTGCCTGCACGGCCGTCGCAACGGGCCGCTGGCGTGCCGGCCGGCGGGCGCGGC
>JBGQCL010000428.1:0-10321 GCA_041495365.1 Kofleriaceae bacterium
CCGCCGCCGTCGAGGTTGATGGCCTCGCCCCACGGGGTCTGGTGGTGGGTGGTCTTGTACGGCCCGAACTCGGTCAGGTACGCCCCTTCGGGGCCGAGGTGGTTGTGGACGACGTCGATCAGCACCGCGAGGCCGCGCCGGTGGCACGCGCGGATCAGGTAGTGCAGGCCGGACGGCCCGCCGTACGCGCTGTGCGGCGCGAACAGCTCGACGCCGTCGTAGCCCCAGCCGTGCCGGCCGGCCCACTGCGCGATCGGCATCAGCTCGACGTGGGTGACCCCGAGCTGGACCAGGTGATCGAGATGCTCGGCCGCGGCGACGAACGTGCCGCGCGCGCTGAACGTCCCGACGTGTAGCTCGTAGATCACCGCGTCGCGCAGCGGCCGCGGCGAGAACCCCACGGGTGGCGACGCCTGCATGCACGGATCGATCCAGCACGACGCGGCGTGGACGCCGTCCGGTTGCCACGGCGAGCGCGGATCGGGCCGCGGCGGTCCGCCGTCGAGGCTGATCTGGTAGCGGTCCCCGGCCGCCAGCGTCGGGCCGCGCCACCAGCCATCGGGCTCGCGCTCGGCGGGGGTTCGAGCCTCGCCGCGAATCACCTCCACGCGTCGGGCGTTCGGCGCCCAGATCCGTACGGCTTCCATGGTCCCCGCCCGGTGCGAGCGTCGTGCCGTCCGTCACCGGGGTCTCGTGCCGCGGGCGGCGTCGCGGCGTCCCTCGCGGCTGTCCTCGTGGTTCCCTCGTGGGTGGTCCGGCGCGACGCGGTGCCGGGCGTCACGGGTGCTCGGCCGCGAGCCGTGCGGATTCTCGACAATGCGCCGTGCGATTTCGCCCGGCGCGCGCGATCGCGCGACGCCTCCGCTCCGTGGATCTCCGAACGACGCGATGTCGCAGCGTGGCGGTGTGGCGCGGCGGTGAGGCAGCGGTAAGGTCTTGCGAGCGTGGCGTTGGACGTGTCCGCGCAGTCGCTACCCTGGAAACGAATGACCGTCGATCACGACGCTGCAAGCGGCTGGACCGAGGCGTGTCGTCAGCGCGCGGTCGTGCTTGCGGTCCGGCCCGAGCTCGACGGCGGGCGGTTCCCGGTCAAGCGTGTGCTCGGCGAGTCGCTCGCGATCGAGGCCGACATCGTCGCCGATGGCCACGACGCGCTGCGCGCGGTGGTGCTCGATCGACCCCTCGGCAGGGGGCCGGGCGCGGCCGCGTGGCGCGAGACCGAGCTCGTGCTCGGCGCCGATGACACCTGGCGCGCGACGATCGAGCTGCCGGCGCTCGGCCGCCATCGCTACACGGTGGAGGCATGGATCGACACGTTCGCGACCTGGCGGCGCGGGCTGGAGCGCAAGCTGGCGGCGGGCTTCGACGTGGCGGTCGAGCTGCTCGAGGGCGCTGCGCTGGTCGAGGCGGCGTGCGCCCGGCGCCCCGAACCGGTGCTTCGCCAGGCCGCCGGGGTGCTGCGCGGAACCGGCCCGCTCGCCGAGCGGATCGCGATCGCGATCGGCGACACGCTGGCCGGCGCCATGGCGCGCGCGCCCGACCGCAGCCGCGCGGCGCGCCACGACCGCGAGCTCGAGGTCTCGGTCGAGCGCCCGCGCGCCGCGTGCTCGGCGTGGTACGAGCTGTTCCCGCGCTCGGCCCGCGGCGATGGCCGGCACGGCACGCTGCGCGACGTCGAGGCCCGGCTGCCCTACGTCGCCGAGCTCGGGTTCGACGTGCTCTACCTGCCGCCGATCCACCCGATCGGCCGCACGTTCCGCAAGGGCCGGGACAACGCGCCGACCGCCGGGCACGACGACCCCGGCAGCCCGTGGGCGATCGGCGGGCCCGAGGGCGGTCACACCAGCATCCACCCTGCGCTCGGCACGCTCGCCGACCTCGATCGCCTGGTCGCGGCCGCGCGCGATCGGGGCATCGAGCTCGCGCTCGACATCGCGTTCCAGGCCTCGCCGGATCATCCGTGGGTCCGCGACCACCCGGCGTGGTTCAAGGCCCGCCCGGACGGCACGATCCAGTACGCGGAGAACCCGCCCAAGAAGTACCAGGACGTCTATCCGTTCGACTTCGATACGGCCGACTGGCAAGCGCTGTGGTGCGCGCTGCGCGACGTGTTCGTGTTCTGGTGCGAGCGCGGTGTGCGGATGTTCCGGGTCGACAATCCGCACACCAAGCCGATCCGGTTCTGGCGGTGGTGCCTCGCCGAGGTCCAGGCGCGCTATCCCGACGCGATCTTCCTGTCCGAGGCGTTCACCCGGCCCAAGCTGATGTACGCGCTCGCCAAGATCGGGTTCAGCCAGTCGTACACCTACTTCACCTGGCGCACGACCAAGGCCGAGCTCGAGGCCTACGCGACCGAGCTGGCGCGCCGCGAGGTCGCCGAGTTCTTCCGGCCGAGCTTGTGGCCGACCACGCCGGACATCTTCCCCGAGCACCTGGTCCACGGCGGCCGCGCCGCGTTCGCGATCCGGCTGGTGCTCGCCGGCACGCTGGCCGCGAGCTACGGGATCTACGGCCCGTCGTTCGAGCTCGGCGAGTGCGAGCCCCGGCCGGGCGCCGAGGAGCTGGCGCGCAACGAGAAGTACGAGATCCGGCGCTGGGACCTCGATCGGCCGGACTCGCTGCGCCACGTGATCGCGCGGCTCAACCGGATCCGGCGCGCCCACCCCGCGCTGCACGGCAACCGCAGCCTGCGCTTCCACCCGACCGACAACGACCTGGTGATCTGCTATTCCAAGCACACGCCGGATCACGGCGACGTCGTGCTGATCGTGGTCAATCTCGATCCCCACCACGTCCATCGCGCGCAGCTGACCCTCGATCTCGCCGCGCTCGGGCTCGCCGACGGCCAGGTGTTCCAGGTCCACGACCTGGTCGGCGACGCGCGCTTCACCTGGCGCGGCGCCGGCAACTTCGTCGAGCTGGTCCCGGATCACAGCCCCGCTCACATCTTCGAGGTCAAGCGGTTCGTGCGCAGCGAGAACCAGTTCGAGTACTTCCTATGACCGATCTCGGACTGTCCGATGATCCGCTGTGGTTCAAGGACGCGATCGTCTACGAGATCCACATCCGCGCATTCCAGGACTCGAGCAACGACGGGATCGGCGACATCAACGGCCTGATCGAGCGCCTGGACTACCTGTGCGATCTCGGGATCACGGTGATCTGGCTGCTGTCGTTCTACCCGTCCCCGCTCAAGGACGGCGGCTACGACATCGCCGACTACACCGGCGTCCACGAGCACTACGGCACGCGCGACGACTTCGCGCGGCTGCTCCACGAAGCGCACCGCTGCGGCATCCGCGTGATCACCGAGCTCGTGCTCAACCACACGTCGGCGGACCACCCGTGGTTCCAGGCCGCGCGACGCGCCCCGGCCGGCAGCCCGGAGCGCGACTTCTACGTGTGGAGCGACACCCCGGCGCGCTACGAGGACACCCGGATCATCTTCAAGGACTACGAGACCTCGAACTGGGCGTGGGATCCGGTGGCCAAGGCCTACTACTGGCACCGGTTCTACGTCCACCAGCCCGATCTCAACTTCGACAACCCTGCGGTCCACGACGCGCTGTTCCGCGTGATCGACTTCTGGCTCGAGATGGGGGTCGACGGGCTGCGGCTCGACGCCGTGCCCTACCTGTACGAGCGCGAGGGTACGAGCTGCGAGAACCTCGACGAGACCCACGCGTTCCTCAAGCGGCTGCGCGCCCACATCGACGGCAAGTTCAAGAACCGCATGCTGCTCGCCGAGGCCAACCAGTGGCCGGCGGACGCCGCGGCGTACTTCGGCGCCGGCGACGAGTGCCACATGAACTTCCACTTCCCGCTGATGCCGCGGATGTTCATGGCGGTCGAGACCGAGGACTCGTTCCCGATCGTCAACATCCTCAAGCGCACGCCGAGGATCCCCGAGTCGTGCCAGTGGGCGACGTTCCTGCGCAACCACGACGAGCTGACCCTGGAGATGGTGACCGACGAGGACCGCGACACGATGTACCGCGGCTACGCCGCCGAGCGCGCCGCCCGGATCAACCTCGGCATCCGGCGCCGGCTCGCGCCGCTGCTCGGCGTGCGCCGCAAGATCGAGCTGATGACCGGGCTGCTGCTGTCGCTGCCCGGCACGCCGGTCCTGTACTACGGCGACGAGATCGGGATGGGCGACAACATCTACCTCGGCGACCGCGACGGCGTACGCACGCCGATGCAGTGGAGCTCGGACCGCAACGGCGGGTTCTCGCGCGCCAACCCGCAGAAGCTGTACCTGCCGCCGATCATCGATCCCGAGTACCACTACGAGGCGATCAACGTCGAGGCCCAGCAGAACAACCCGTCGTCGCTGCTGTGGTGGATGAAGCGCCTGTTCGCCAAGCGCAAGGAGCACCGGCTGTTCGGCCGGGGGTCGATCGAGTTCATCGTGGGCGACAACCCGCGCGTGCTGGCGTTCGTCCGCGAGTACGAGGGCGAGGCCGTGCTGGTCGTCGCCAACCTGTCGCGCTCGGTGCAGTGCGCGCGGCTCAAGCTGGAGCGGTTCAACCTCATGGTGCCGACCGAGCTGTTCGGGCGGCACCGCTTCCCCGAGATCCTCGACGCGCCGTACTTCCTGTCGCTCGGGCCCTACGACTTCTACTGGCTCGCGCTGAAGCGGCCGCAGGCCGCCGGGACCGCGGCCGAGCGCCCGGTGCTGGCCGCGAAGTCGAGCTGGACGGCGCTGCTCGACCCGTCGCGCCGCGCCCAGCTCGCGCGCACGCTGCTCGGCTACGCGATCCTGCGCCGGTGGTTCCGCGGCAAGGCGCGCACCCGCAAGCAGGTGTCGATCAGCGACGTGCTGACGTTCGAGGCCGACCCGCGCCACGCGATCGTGCTGCTCCACGTCGAGTACGACCACGGCCGGCCGGAGACCTACGTGGTGCCGATCGCGTTTGCCGAGGACAGCGACGGCGCGGATCCGGCGCACACGGGCCTGGCGCACACCTCCGGCCTGGCGATCGCGCGGGTCGCCCTGACCGACGTCGCCGAGCGCGGCTCGATCCACGGGGTGCTGTACGACGCGGTGTGCTCCGAGGCGTTCTGCGCCGCGCTGCTCGGCGCGATGCTCGGCGGCGGCGGCGCGGCCGGGTGGGTCGGCCGGCTCACCGGCGACGCGTTCGCCGGGCTGCGCGACGCGGTCGCCGCCGGGGTGCCGCTCGCAGCGCGCGCGATGGCGGTCGACCAGAGCAACAGCAGCGTGCTGTACGGCGATCGCTTCCTGCTCAAGCTGTTCCGCGTGATCGAGGACGGCCCGAGCAGCGAGCTCGAGATCGGCCGGTTCTTCGCCCGGCGCGGGCCCGAGCACCGCGGCGTGCCCCGGCTCGCCGGCGTGCTCGAGTATCGCCAGTCCAGCCACGAGCCGTGTACGCTGGGCACGCTGTTCGAGTACGTGCCCAACCAGGGCGACGCGTGGCGGCTCGCGATGGACGAGATCGATCGCTACTACGACCGCGTGCTGACCGACGAGCACCACCCCGAGGCGCCGGTGATCGAGCCCGGCTCGGTGGTCGAGCGCGCGCGCTTGCCGCTGTCCGATCGCGTGGTCGATCTGGTCGGCCCGTTCCTCGACCACATCCGGCTGCTCGGCCGCCGCACCGCCGAGCTCCACCTCCAGCTCGCCGCCGCGATCGACGATCCGATGTTCGCGCCCGAGCCCTACGACATCCTGCACCAGCAGTCGATGTACGGCACCGTGGTCGCCAACGCCGCGCGCACGTTCGACCTGCTGCGCAGCCGGCTCGCCTCGCTCCACCCCGAGCAGCGCGCGCTCGCCGAGGTCGTGCTGGCGCGCGAGCCCGAGCTCGATCGCGTGCTCGCACAGGTCACGCGCCGGCGGATCGACGTGGTCCGCACCCGGACCCACGGCGACTACCACCTCGGCCAGGTGCTGTGGACCGGCGACGACTTCGTGATCATCGACTTCGAGGGCGAGCCCGGCCGCCCGCTGTCGCAGCGCCGGTTCAAGCACAACCCGCTGCGCGACGTCGCCGGCATGCTCGAGTCGCTGCGCTACGCCGGTGTCGCCGAGCTGCGCAGCGGCCGGCGCCGCCCCGAGGACATCGCCCGGCTCGAGCCATGGGCGCGCGCGTGGTCGGGCTGGATGTCCGCGGCGTTCCTCGGAGGGTACCGCGAGGCCGCGAGGGGCTCGCGGATCCTGCCGCGCAGCGACGCGGATCTCGGCTTCCTGCTGGAGTTCTTCGTGCTGGAGAAATGCGTGTACGAGATCGGCTACGAGCTCAACAACCGTCCCGACTGGCTGGAGATCCCGATGCGCACCCTGCTCGAGCTGGTCCCGGAGGCGCCGTGACGCCGCGCGGCGGTCGACCGGCGCCGGCGACGCCGCGGGCGCGCGAGCCCGATCCGCACGCGTTCGGCGAGCTCGACGCCCACCTGATGCGCGAGGGCACCCATCCCCGCCTGCACGACAAGCTCGGCGCGCATCCGACGCCGGGCGGCACGCGGTTCGCCGTCTGGGCCCCCGGCGCCCTCGCGGTCAGCGTGATCGGCGACTTCAACGACTGGACCCCGGGCGCGCAGCCGCTGCACGAGCTGCCCGGAACCGGCGGGGTGTGGAGCGGCGAGCTGTCCGGCGTTCGCCGCGGCGCGCTGTACAAGTACCACGTGCGGTCTCGGCTGCGCGGCTACGAGGTCGCCAAGGCCGATCCGTTCGCGATCCGGAACGAGTGTCCGCCGCGCACCGCGTCGATCGTGTGGACCGCCGAGCACGCGTGGGGCGACGCGGCGTGGATGGCAGGCCGCGCGGCGCGGTCGCAGCCCGATGCGCCGGTCGCGATCTACGAGGTCCACCTCGGATCGTGGATGCGCATGCCCGAGGACGGCAACCGCTGGCTGAGCTACCGCGAGATCGCGCCGCCGCTGATCGAGCACGTCACCCGCCTCGGGTTCACCCACGTCGAGCTGATGCCGTTGACCGAGCACCCGTTCTACGGCTCGTGGGGCTACGAGACCACCGGCTACTTCGCCCCGACCGCGCGCTACGGCGACCCCGAGGATCTGATGGCGCTGGTCGACGCGCTCCACCAGGCCGGCGTCGCCGTGCTGCTCGACTGGGTGCCGGCCCACTTCCCGACCGACGAGCACGGCCTGGTCTACTTCGACGGCACGCCGCTGTTCGAGCACCCCGATCGCCGGCTCGGCTTCCACCCCGAGTGGAACACCTCGGTGTTCGACTTCGGCCGCCCCGAGGTTCGTAGCTTCCTGCTGTCGAGCGCGCTGTACTGGCTCGAGCGGTTCCACATCGACGGGCTGCGGGTCGACGGCGTCGCCTCGATGCTGTATCGCGACTACGCGCGCGCGCCGGGCGAGTGGATCCCCAATGCGCGCGGCGGCCGCGAGTACTTCGAGGCGGTCGAGCTCCTGCAGCGGCTCAACACCGCGATCGCCCGCGAGCAGCCTGCCGCGATCACCGTCGCCGAGGAGTCGACCGCGTGGCCGCACGTCACCGGCCCGGTCGACGCCGGCGGCCTCGGCTTCTCGTACAAGTGGGACATGGGCTGGATGCACGACACGCTGGCCTACCTCGCCCAGGATCCGGTGCACCGCAAGTACCACCACCACCAGCTCACGTTCCGCGGGCTGTACGCGTTCAGCGAGCGGTTCGTCCTGCCGCTGTCGCACGACGAGGTCGTCTACGGCAAGCGCTCGCTGCTCGGCCGGATGCCCGGCGATCGCTGGCAGCAGTTCGCCACGCTCCGGCTGCTCTACGCGTACATGTACAGCCAGCCCGGCAAGAAGCTGCTGTTCATGGGCGGCGAGTTCGGCCAGGTCAACGAGTGGAACCACGAGGCCAGCCTCGACTGGCACCTGCTCGCCGAGCCGCCGCACCGCCAGCTCCAGCTCCTGGTCGGCGAGTGCAACCGGCTGTACCGCGACGAGCCGGCGCTCCACGAGCTCGACTGCGATCCGGCCGGCTTCCACTGGCTCGACGCCGACGACGCCGAGCGCTCGCTGCTGATCTACGAGCGGATCGCCTCGGGCGGCCGGCGCGTGATCGCGGCGCTCAACTTCACCCCGGTGCCGCGCCACAACCAGCGGATCGGCGTGACCGCGCCCGGGGTGTGGCGCGAGCTGCTCAACACCGACGCCACCGAGCTCGGCGGCAGCGGCCAGGGCAACTTCGGCGCCGTCGAGGCCGCCCCGGTCCGCGCGCACGGCCGCGAGCTGTCGATCAACGTCACCCTGCCGCCGCTCGGCGCGGTGTGGTTCGGCCGCTGACGGTCACCGCGTCGACCGAAGGGAGACGGGGGGTGGGGACCCCGACGGCTCTGCCGGCGGGGCGGGGGGCGGAGCCCCCCGTGGGATCGACGCGCTGAGGCCCGCCGGGCACAGCTGGGGCGGCGCGACCAGCGCGCCGTTGCGCGCGACCAGCGCGCGGGCCTGGCTGCGGGCGTGATCGAGCTCGGCGGGATCGCCGCGGCCGTTGTCCAGCGCCAGGGCGGCCAGCCACCACGCGCGCCAGTCGTCGGGGTGCGCGGCGGCGATCGCCTGGCCGACGCGGACGGTCGGCTTGTCGCCATCCATGACCCGCAGGCTCCACGCCAGGACGTTGGTCGGCTCGAGGGCGAGGGCCTGCGAGCGCTCCGCGCGGCCGCGCTCCCGCTGCTCGGGCGTCTGGCCGTCCAGCAGGAACGACCGGACCGCGTAGGCGTCCGCGTCGCTCAGCCGGCGGGCGGTGATCAGGACGTCGGTCGGGCGGACGTAAAAGCTCAGCTCGTGGTGCGAGCCATGCTGCAGCCAGTCCCCCAGCTCGGTGTCGAGCTTGTCGAGCGGCAGCGACGGGAATCCGCGCTCCCAGGCGCGCTGCTGCCGGACCTGCCAGGCGCCGTTCGCCGGGTCACCGGCGCGATCGATCAGCCACAGGTAGTGCGCCAGCTCGGCCTTGTGCTCGTTGATCAGGAACGCGAACAGCGCCCAGGCGGTCTGGTACAGCGGGCGCTCGATGCTGGCCGGCAGCGTCCGGCCCCAGTCGAACAGCATCGCGACCGGGGCCATCCGCGCGTTGCTGCCATAGCGCAGCGGTGCGGCGCCGAGCGTCACCGTCGTCCGCCCCGCATCGAGCTGCGCGCCCTCGAAGTACGCCGCCATGCCTTCCGCCAGCCAGCGCGGCTGGTTGTGGATCACCGAGAACGAGACCACGTGCGTGAGCTCGTGCACCAGCGTGCGCTGCTCGGTGCCGGTGAGCGAGAGGAAGACGATCGGCTGCCACAGCGGCCGCATCGCCTGCATCGAGAACGCGCGCGAATCGCCGCTGATCTCGACCAGCTCCTGGTCATTGCGCATCACGACCGCGAGCGCCCGTCCCGAGCTCGGCGCAGCCGGATAGGCGACGTCCGCCGTGACGTGGCGGAACAGCTCCATCTTGCGGATCAGGTCGCCGACCCGCGACGGATCGGCGTCGGTCCACACCGTGAAGTGCTCGCTGGTCAGCTCGGTCCACACCGGGCCACCCTCGGCCGGGGCCACCGGGAACCGAGCACACGCCACGAACAACGCCAGTGTCACGAGCACCGCAATGCGATACACGGTGCGTGCATTCTACATTCAACAGGCCTGGTGAGTCGCCGTTCTCACGCCCCGGCCGGCTTCCCTGTGGGGTGACGCGCCAGGGACTCGCCGGCCTCGACTCCTCACCTCCGATCACTGACACGGTCACCGGAGCTCGAGGTGCTGTGTTTGCGCCACGTTACGGCGGTGTCCAGGGGGCGCTCACCGCGGCTGCAACCACGCCACCGCGCCGATGTCTCACGGGCCAGGGCGCTCGATCGCTCGGTGATCCCGCACCCCACAGGTACGACCGGCCTCGTGGCGGCCATGGCCGCGCTCGTGCTCTCGGTGGTCTTCGCAGCCGCGAGCAGCTGAATCTCCAGATCCGGAGGTCTCCAGGTTCCGGGCCGGCGGAGTCGGCGCGGATCACGGCCGGCGCGGGTCCGGGGTCGCAGCTAGGGCGAGCTCGAGCGCCAGGCGGAGGTCGAGCGCGGCGCCCCGGGCGAGCCGCTCGCGATACAGCTCGGCGAACCCGGGCGGCAGGCGCACGGACCAGTTGGCCGGATCGACCAGGCCGGGGACGTTGAACCGCTCCTCGTGGCCGAACAGGTCGGCGAAGAAGATCGAGACGTTCTCGGCGCGCGAGATGAACAGCTCGGCGAGCATCGCGGCGGCGAGGAAGCCCGGCGCGGCTAGGCGCTCGGGGCGGGGCAGGGCGAGGCGCGCGGCGAGGTGGCGCGCCCAGTCGTCGCGCCGGGCGGCGGGCCAGGCGCGGATCAGGCCGAAGATCGGC
>JBGQCL010000429.1:0-10252 GCA_041495365.1 Kofleriaceae bacterium
AGGCCGCACCCGCCGCCGAGCTGCGGGCGAGCAGCTCGACCGTGCGCAGCGCCAGGTTGATCTCGTGGATCACCTGCATCGCGCGCTCGGGGCGCTGTGCGACCACCGAGCCGAGGATCGCCGCGAGATCGGGAGGCAGCGCGGCGATCGCCGCGGTGACCTCGGCGGGCGCTGCGGGCGCACCGGACACGTCACCGGACCCGGGGAGGCCCGGAGCTCCCAGCGGTCCGGCGGCTCCGGCGCGACTCGCCGGCTCGGCGGCGGCGCGCGCGTGGACGGCCGCCTCGGCGCGAGCCTGCTCATGCAGCCGCTGCCCCGCGGCGCGCTCGGTGAGCCGCTGCGCGACGCGCTCCTCGATCCGCGCGCGCTCGGCCGCCGCGGCCGTGCTCGCCGCCTCGGCCTGACGCTGCGCCTCGACGCGGCTGGCCGCCGTGACCTGGGTCAACGCGGCGCGGGCGCGATCGGATTCGGTCGTGGTCGCGGCATCTCCCGCGCGCTGCGCCTCGACGCGACCGGCCGCCGCCTGCTGGCGGAGCTCGGCCTCGGCGCGCTCGGCGGCCGCGCGCAGCTCGGCGGCCTCGGCCCCCGGTGCGGCCTGCGCCGCGGCGGTCTGCGCCGCGGCGGTCTGCGCCGCCGTGCGTGCCGCGCCGGCCTCGCGGGCCTGCGCCGCGGCGGCCTCGCTCGCCTGGGCCGCCGCGCGGGCGGCCGCCTCCCCGCGGGCCTGCGCCGCGCCGGCCTCGCTGGCCTGGGTCGCCGCACGCGCCGAGGCCGCGTCGCGGGCCTGCGCGGACGACCGAGCATCGGCCGCAGCGGCGGCGGCCGACTGCGACCGCGCGAGCTCGGCGCGCGCCGCGGCCTCGCGCTGCGCGACCTGCTGGGCGACCCGCTGGAGCTCGGCGACTCGCTGCTGCTGGGCGGCGTACTGCGCGGCGATCTGCATCGCGGGCGAGGCCGCAGGGTCCTCGGCGCCACGCGACGGCCCCGCGCCCGCGGCCTGGGCCGGGCCGGCCGGCGCATCGGCGCGCGGCGCGGGCGGCGTCTCCAGGAAAGGCGCCATCATCGCGAGCCGCGTCGGCGTCTCCGGCGACGCTGCGGCGCGGGCGAGGATCGACGTCAGCACCGAGCGCAGACCCGGCGTCATCGCCGAGGCCGGACCGGGGGCGCCGGCGCCGGCGAGGCCCGCGGCGACACCGCGCGGCGCGACCAGCGGCGCGATCGTGCGCGTCATCAGCTCGGCGGCCTGGACCGCCGCGAGCGAGACCAGCGGCGAGTACGCCTCGCCGCGCGGCGCCGGGTCACCGCCAAACCCGACGCCCGCGATCGGCGCCGCCCGGCTCGCCGCGAGCGACAGCGACGGCGCGACATACTCGTAGAGCGCGGCCGGCATCGCCAGCTGCGGCGCCGCGACCGGCGCGCTCGCCGCACTGCTCGACGACGGCGCCACGTACGTCTCGCGCGTGGTCAGCAGGCTCGGCGCGCTCTGCGACGACGCGGACTGCGCGCCGCTGCGCCGGGCAGCCGCCATCCAGTCGAGCTCGTCCTGGTACCACGGCCGCGGAAACACCCACGACACCGAGCCGGCCGGCCGCTCGCTGGGGCCGGTGCTGGCGTACTGCTGGAACAGCCGCAGCGACGCGGAGCGCTGCGCGGTCTCGATCCACGGCGCGACGAGGCGATCGACGAACCCGAGC
Organism: Kofleriaceae bacterium; assembly: GCA_041495365.1. Taxonomy (GTDB): domain Bacteria; phylum Myxococcota_A; class Polyangia; order Haliangiales; family Haliangiaceae; genus JABFXX01. Next base: position 1,692 of record JBGQCL010000429.1, read on the forward strand.
GAGCGCATCGACCGCACGCGGTTGGCGGTCGCCTCGGGCGCCCAGCGCTCGACATGGCGATCCGCCGCGTGCATCGCGGCGCCGTGGCCGCGCGTGACGAACGCCGGCGCCGCGAGCGCCGCACTGAGTGCGCGTGGTTCCGTTTCGTTCGCCATTCGTGGTCCCTTGCTGTCGCCTGGTGTCCGCTCGGTGTCGGGTGATGTCCGGTGGTGCCCGGGTCGCGGTCAGTCCGCGATCACGCGGCCGAGTACGTCAGGCCCTCGTGCGCGAGCTCCAGGGTCTCGATCGCCAGCTCGCTCTTGCTCGCGTCAAACTCGCCGATCTCCCACTTGCAGGGCCAGCCCCGGACGAAGTCCCATTGCGCGGCCGGCTTGAGCGCGGTGTCGAGCTGGATGATGGTCCCGCCGGTCCGGTTCATCTCGCCCTTGAGCCACTTCTGCCGCCAGGTCATCAGCGCGGACGAGTTCGTGAACCCCTGCTTGAACACCAGGTTGCCCCACTTGGTGCCGCCCGGCAGCTGGAACGTCGTGTCGTTGGCGCCGCCCGCGCTCACCGGGACCACCTCGGTCTCGAACTTGATCCCGGTCACGCTCTTGAAGAAGCCCTCGACGTTACCGGGCAGGTTGGTGAAGCGCACCAGGAAGCAGAAGACCGGTAGCGGATCTTTCCTGGTTGTAGTGGGTGTGGCCATGGGGTCGGTCTCCTACGAGCCAGAAGTCGGAGTGCTCATCGTCTGGGTCAGAGCGATCATGATGAACTCGGCAGGATGCACGGGGGCGACCCCGATGTCACAGAGCAACATGCCGTTATCCACCTGGTCTGCCGGATTCGTTTCAGCATCGCATTTTACGAAGAAGGCTTCCTCGAGATTCCCTCCGGCGAGCATCCCCTGCTGGTGCAACCCCGCGAGGAACTCGGTCACCCGGCGGCGGACGATCTCCCAGGTCCCCTGGTTGTTGGGCTCGAACGTGATCCAGGCAAAGCCGGCCTCCAGCGACCGCCGCAACATGATGAAAAGACGCCGGATCGGTACGTAGCGCCACTCGGGGTCGGATGACGCAGTGCGTGCACCCCAGGGCCGGACCCCCCGCTGAATCCGGAACGTGTTGACCGACTCGGCGTTCAGCTGACCGATGTGGTCCTCCGTGATCCGGAGCGCGATGTCCTGGACGCCCTCGATCTCCAGGTTGGCCGGCGCGTGGTGCACGCCATCGAGGTCGCGGCGCGCGTAGCAGCCGACCAGGTGGCCAGACGGCGGGAGGATCCGCGGCTGCTCATCCACCGACAACGCGCGCAACCACGGCCAGTAGTACGCGCAGTACGACGAATCGGTGCGCCGCCGCCAGCGCCGCACCCACTCGATGTCCTTGCTCTGCGGGATGTCGAGCACGGTGAAGCGGTCCTTCTGGAGCTCGCAGATCGAGATCATCTGGTCCTGGACCCGCTGGGCCTTGAGCTCGCCGGCCGGCCCGGGCTCGCGCTCGTAGAACCGCATCGCATCGGGGCACGCGAGCAGCGCGACCTCGTCGATCGCGGCGAGCGCGAGCAGGCCGCTGCGCTCGCCCGGCCCGTTGTCCAGGCCGATGAAGTCCTCCGGCGTGATCGCGTCGACCCCGTCGCGCCCACCGGTCAGCCGGGTCATCGGCAACGCGCCCGGGACGTTGTGCGGCACCGGCGACTTGCTGCGCAGGTCCTCGAGCCGGATCAGCCGCGAGCGCTGCGACACCAGCCGCGGCGCGTAGTTTCGCGACGACGGGTGCATCTGCAGGCCCTTGAACGCCTCGCGGCGGTCCTTCATCGCGACGTGGATCTCGAAGGTCAGGACCTCGAGGTGGGTCGGCGCGGCGGCGCGGTGCCGGCGGTTGATCGGCGTGTCGCTGCTCCACTTGATCCGCTTGTCGCCGACCTCGGTGATGACGATGTAGTCGCTGTTCTCGCGATCGTAGATCCGCACGGTCGAGCCGACCTCGAAGCCCCGGGTCGTGTTGACCTGGGCCTCGCCGGCGCCGATGTCGAGGTCGCTGATCATGAGCGCGGTCGCCGCCGGGGCGTGGACGCAGCGCACCCAGATCACGTTGCCCCAGTTGCCCTCGTTGAGCGCGCAGATCTTGAGGGTCGGCTTGTTCCAGTCGTCGCTCTGGACGTGCTCGGCGCTCGCCGCTTGCTCGAGGGCGGCGACCGTCCCCTTCGCCGGGTTGTGCGCGACGCGTACGACCCAGCAGTCGGTGCCGCCGTTCTTGAAGAAGCCGTACACCGAGTCCGAGGTGTACGAGTCCTGGCTGTAGCCGAAGATCTCCAGGAATTCGTCCCAGTTGCCGAGCCGGGTCGGCTCGTTCATCGGGCCCTTGTGGGTGATCCCGACGAACCCCGCGATCCGGGTGTTCGCGATCGACATCGGTGGGATCACCACCGGGTCGTAGGTCTGGTAGATGCCGGGGGCTCGTTGATCAGCGGACGGTCGCATGCGCATGGCGGGTGACCTTCGGGCTCGGGGTTAACGGCGCCGGGCTTCGTTGATCTCGCGGTTCACCCGCGCGATCTCGCGCAGCCAGATGTGGCGTTCCTCGTGCTCCATGTCGAGGATGTCGTCGACGGACCAGTGGAAGTGGTACGCGATGTACGCGATCTCCTGGTACAGCTGCTCGCGCGGATAGGTTGCGACCGTCGCCGAGGTCACCCCGGGCCAGACTGGCCACTACCTCCTCCCTCGGCGAGCAGCGCACCGGTGACCATGTCGACGTCCAGCTCGTTCTGGCACTTGGGGCAGGTGATGTGGTGCTTGGGGGCGCCACCCTCCTCGTTGATCTTGCGGTAGAACTCCTGAAGGTAGGCGAGGTCGGTCGAGAACAGGTTCTCGATCATGTCGACCGCGATGTGCGTGTGGTCGCCGAGCTTGGTGATCACGCGCGACAGCAGCACGATCACCAGGTACGCGCGGTTGGACTGCACGCGGTAGTCCTGCAGCGGCAGGATCTCGTCGCGCGCGGTCGCCAGACGCATGATGCCGTCGCGATGCACGGCGCCCTGTTCATCCACGTAGCCACGCGGTAAGCGGAACGCATATTGAGTCTTGAACGCCATCGGCTCTTCCTGGTCTGGGCTCGGGGCGCAGGCCCAAAAGCCAACGGCCTGCATGGTTCCCCAAGCAGGCCGTAGCGTATCACGCGCCGTGCACCGGATTGCTCCGGCTGTCACGCGATCATTGGTCGAAGCGGTCGATCTTGATGGTCATCTTCTCGACGTAGAACGTGCCGGTGCAGCGCATGATCTTGTCGGAGGCGCCCTCGCGGTCGTCGCTCTTGAACTCCTTCCAGCCGACGTTCTCCAGGGTGATCTCGCCGACCCGGTCCTTCATGTTCGGATCGAGCAGCTCGATGTGCCCGGTCATCTCGTTGCCCTCGAGGTGATGGCCCACGACGAACCAGTCGTAGGCCTTCTTCTCGATCGCGGTGAAGTCGGCATACGACCAGGTCACCTTCATATCGGGAACGGAGACCGCCGCCGGGTGGATCGTCGACTCCCGGAAGATGCCGATGTCATCCGCGACCACCGAGCACTTGAGCTCCATCGCGTCGATCGACGCGACGCGGTTGCACGGCAGATCGCCGAGCGTGAGCCGGAAGTTCGAGCACAGGTGGGCCTTCTGCGCCGGGCCGATCTTGGCGCGGATGTCGTTGCCGTCGCCGGGCACGTGGCGCACCCGCTCCGGCTTGAACCCGACGGTGAAGTAGGCCGGGTTCTTGTCGGAGCCGTCGAACTTGGGCGACGACACCGAGGTGATCAGGCAGTCCTGAAACTGCATCTCCTGCACGGCCTTGTGGTTGAAGTCGCCTGCGACCAGCGTGCACTGCTGGGTCAGGAACTTCTTGTCGTAGGCCGCCTTGATCCACTGGTAGACCGAGTCGGCCATACCGATACCGACCTCGAACTTGACCTCTTCCCAGCCGACCTTCGCGACGTTCTTCTTGATGATGTTGTCGGGGCCCAGCTTGTGCTCGGCAATGTCCGCCTTCATGCCGCCGCCGCTGACCTTCCTCAGGTAGCCGGCGTCCTTGCCGTTGACATCGAGGCGAAAATTACCACCAGTATATGACCTTTGATCTGCCATTCGCGTGCTCCACTCAAGCTGTTCTTACGCCGGCCCGGCAGGAAGAGCGTCGGCGGCCACAACGCAGCCCGCGCGACCAGACACCACGGGTTCCCGTCCCTTACCTTGTGGTCACCGAAGATCTTCTTGACGTTTTCGAAGTAGCTCCTTCGTCAGCCGTCGGGTCCGCCGCAGGCGGCATCGCCTGCGGTCGCCCTCTTGTCACCGCCTGTTACGTGCACGCTCCAGGATGCTTCCCTCGTCGTGCGCGTAATCGGCGCCTGGCGCCGCCCCAACCCAGCCCCTCCCGAAGAGGTCGGGCGGCCGGTCCGGAGTCGCGCCAGGACCGGTCACGGACTACTCCTCGACGCCACCGCCGGAGGCCATCTGGCCGATCCGGAAGATGACGAATTCCGCGGGCTTCACCGGGGCGAGGCCGATCTCGACGACCAGCTGGCCGGCGTCGATGACCTCGGGCGGATTGGTCTCGTCGTCACACTTGACGTAGAACGCCTGCTCCGGCGAGGTGCCCATCAGGGCCCCGTTGCGCCACAGCAGGGTGAGGAACGACGAGATCGTGCGCTGGACGCGCTTCCACAGCCGATGGTCGTTGGGCTCGAACACCACCCACTGGGTGGCGCGCTCGATGCTCGACTCGACCATGATGAACAGCCGGCGCACGTTGATGTAGCGCCACGACGGGTCGCTCGACAGCGTGCGGGCACCCCAGATCCGGATGCCGCCGTTCATGAAGCGGATGGCGTTGATCCCCTTGGGGTTGAGCAGGTCCTGCTCGCCCTTGCTCACGTTGTACTTGAGGCCGAGCGCGCCGCGCACGATCTCGTTGGCCGGCGCCTTGTGGACGCCGCGCTCGCTGTCGGTCCGCGAGTACACGCCCGCGATGTGGCCCGACGGCGGAACGAAGATGTTGCCCTTGTCCGGGTCGTAGACCTGGATCCACGGGAAGTAGTACGCGCCGTACTTGGAGTCGCGCGGCTTGGGCAGCTTGTCGACGCCGCCCGAGATGGTCTCCGGCGAGTCGAGGATCGCGAACCGATCCTTGCGGGTCTCGCAGTGCGACAGCAGTGCGTCCTGCACCGCCGGCGAGACCTGGCCGGGCGCGGCGATGATCGCGATCTCGTCGATCTCGTCGAAGCACTTGAGGCCGGTGCGCGCGCCGGGGCCGCCGTCCTTGCCGATGTACAGCCCGTCGCGGCCACCGCCGCCGACGTGCACCGCGGCGGGAGCCTTGTCTTCCTTCTTGTCACCCGTCTGGGCAGCCGGCTTGGTCTCCACCTTCGCTCCCTCGGGCGCGCCGACGTTGACGACGAAGCACCGGGAGCCACCGTTGTTGAAGAAGCCGTACACCGAGTGCGCGAAGTGCTCGCTGCAGTCCTTGAAGTCACCGAAGGTCCGCACGAACTGCGACCAGTTGGTGATCAGCACGGACTCGTTCAGCGGGCCCTTGGCCGATTCCCCGAGGAACCCGACGGTGTTGGTACCGACGGCCTCGATCGGCTTGGATCCGCGGTCGACTTCCTCGACATAGATGCCAGGGGACAGATAACTCGTTGCCATTCGCTTGTTCTCCTTGTCGCTGCCGATGGCGGTGGTCTTCGCCCGCCCATCGGATCACCGCGCGTGCCCCATGCACGCCGCGGTTTGAACCCTTGCTCACTTCTTGCCGGTGCCGCCTCCCAGGTCGAGCCGGCGCGCGGCGAGGAACGGGTTGCCGCTCGGACCCACCTCGCTGACCCGCGGATCGGTGATCGACTTGTACTCGAGCCGGCGCGACTGGACGCGCTTGAACTCCTCGAGCTTCTCGGGGAGGATCGGGATCGCGGTCCATGCCTGGATCGCAGGACGCACGGGCTGGTTCAAACTTCCCCAGAATCGCGCGAGCGTGCCCTCGTCGAGCCGCGCCGACATCAGGATGTTGAGCTTGAAGTCGTCCTCGAACGACTGGCCCTTGAGCTTGTCGCGCGTCAGCTCGGGGTTCTCCATGACCGTGCGGATGATCAGGCCGAGCAGCAGCTGCTCGTCCTCGGGGGTCTGCGCCCACGCCGACATCAGGTAGTCGAGCCGGACCCACAGCCGCCGCCGGCGCATGAACTCCTTGATCGTGCCGTCCTCCTGGGGGATCTCGACGAGCTCGGAGTGCGGCGTCGAGTCGGTGCCCTCGGGGTCGATCGACATCTGGTACAGGTAGACCGACACCGCCGGCAGCTTGCCCTCGATCGCGTCCGGCTTGGGGGCCTGCTCGACGATGTGGACCCGCTTGTACCCGTTGCGCTTGAACTCGTCCTGGAGCAGTCGGGACAGCGTCTCCGACGTCTCCTTGATGATGTGATGTTGAGGCGTCATCCTACGCGCCCACTCCCCCGTGGACAGGTCGCGAGATGTTAGCCGAGCGCCACACACGCTCAAGTGCCAATGCTCGAAAACGACCGACCTCACCAGACAATGCGCGCGTGGCCGGGCCAGGCCGGCCAGGGCGTTGACACCACCTGCGCGGCCCAACATGGTCGTCGTGTGGCCGTTCGTCATCTGTTTGTATGCACGAATAGCCGATCATCCGGTAAGCCGGCTTGCGGTCCGCGGGGGGGTGACGCGGTGGTCGCAGCGGTGCTGCTCGCGCTACTCGAGCGCGGCGGTGGCGGCGCCCTGGTCACGAATTGTGGCTGTCTCGGCCCATGTTTCGACGGCCCCAACGCGGTCGTCTATCCGGATGGCGTCTGGTACGCGGGGCTCGAGCCGGACGACGCGGCAGGGCTTGCCGACCACCTCGTCGCGGGGCGGGTGCTGACTGCGAAGCTTTCTCACCGGCCCGGTCCTGAGCTCGAGTCGGACCCGGACCCGGCCGGCGGCGCGGGAGCGGGCGATCGCGATCACGCCGAGGCCAACGCGGATCGCGGCGCGGGCCGGCGCTGAGCGCCGAGATCGGTCAGGCCATCGCGTCGGCGATGCGGCCGATCGGCGTGGTGTTCCACGTGTCGATCGCGTGGTGGGTGGTCGCGTCGAGGTCGTCGGTGATCTCGGCGACCGAGACCCAGGGGAAGCTGTCGCTCAGCACCGCGCGCAGGTCGTGCGATGGGACGCCGAACCCCGGGGCGAGCAGGCAGACCCCGACATGGAGCTGCGAGCGGGTCAGGAGGTCGATCGCCTCCAGCGGGGTCTTGGGCGCCAGCGGCGTCATCCCGCGGTCGGACAGCCGGGTGATCAGGCTGTTCTTGCGGTCGATGTTGCCGTCGATCACGAGGATCGGCCGGCGGCGGGCCGCTCCGCGTGCCGAGGCAATCGATGCCTCGATCGCGTCCTTCAGCGACTCGTCGACCCGGCCGAACTCGACCGCGATCCGCCACTGCCGGGCGTGGGGCTCGGCGCGGACGACCCGGCCGACGACCCAGCCGGTGCCTTCGGCGATCCGGATCTCGATGTCGAGCTGCTCCTCCGGGGGGCGGCTGGCCACGCTGACCAGCGCGCCGCTTTTGGAGACGTTCTCGATCATGCCGTGGAGCGGGCCGGTGCTCGCATAGAGCACGGCGAAGCCGCGGACCGGGACGCGCAAGGCACGGCGACGTTCGCCCAGGACGATTGATTCACCCATGCGTTCCTCCACCTTTGCAGCATAAGGGAGCCGCAGACCCCGCGATCCTGAAATGTGGGCGGGTCCTCGAGAAATCTGATCCATGCGCAGCGTCGGTACACTGCGGGCGGCCAAATTCACTGGTACCGGATCGACGACCTACGTGCTTTCGACGACCGCACCATCTGTTCAGTACGTGAGCAGTGCGTCGAGGTGGCGGCGTTCCCACAGCCGCGCCTGCTCGTAGAGCTCGAAGCTGGCCTCGGCGGCGAGGAACTCCTTGGAGTGGAACTCACGGCGGCCGTTCTTGACCCGGATGTCGTGAACCTGATGCAGCATCTCGTGGAAGACGATCCACGTCACGAAGAACCGGGGCACGAACGCACGGTCGAGCGAGCGGTGGATGCGGATCAGCCGGTCCTCGACCGAGTAGCTCCCCATCTTGATCGAGTTGCGGCGCCGGGGCCGCCCCGAGCGCGGGCCCCAGGTGATCGCGGCGTCGATCCGGTGGTCGAAGTACCGCGCGTTGAGCTCGTCGAAGATCTCGCGCAGGTCGTGGTGCTCGCCTGCGGTCAGGATCAGCTGGGTCGGCGCCCGCCGTGACCGGCCGCGGACATGCCCGGAGTTGGCGTCGATGAAGTCGCCCAGGATGCGCGACGCGTCGGCGTCGTTGTCGGCGATGTAGTGCGCCAGCGCGCGGGTGATCACCGGATCGGCGTCGGCGAACATGTGGTGGAGCCGGACCTCGTAGCGCCGGTTGATCCCCCGGGGGGCCTTGCCCCCCGCCCCGCCGGCCGGGCCGGCTGGGCCCCCCATCTCGCTGCGGTGGATCCCACCGGGGATCTTGGACCCCGCCCCGCCGGAGCCGGCAGGGTCCTTCCCCCCAGG
>JBGQCL010000430.1:0-10234 GCA_041495365.1 Kofleriaceae bacterium
AGGTGCGCCGCGTCCACGCCCGCATCGTGGCCGCCACCAACCGCCCGCTCGAGGGTGAGGTGCGGGCCGGCCGCTTCCGTGCCGACCTCTACTACCGCCTGGCCGTCCTGCCGGTCCGCGTCCCGCCGCTCCGCCATCACACCGCCGACGTCCCCGGTCTGGTCGCGCACTTCCTCCGCCGCTTCGAGGTCCGCGAGGGCCGTGAGACCGGCGGCCTCGACCCCGAGGCGCTGCGCGCGCTGCTCGGCCTGGGCGATGGCGCGACGACCGATCGCGTCCCGCTGCGCTGCGTGGCCCCCGGCGCGTACGCGGCCCACATCCCACCCGACCTCGTGTTCTTCCGCGGCCACTTCGAGGCGCTCGCCGTGCTGCCCGGCGCGGTGCTCGTCGAGCGCGTGGTGTGGCCCGCGGTGATCGCCGAGTGGCCGGACCTCCGGACGCTGCGCGGGATCCGGCGCCTGCGGTTCCGCCGCCCGGTGTTCCCCGACCAGCAGCTCGCGATCGCGATCGAGCGCGGCGCCGGCCGCGTGACGTTCGAGGTGTCGTGCGCGGCATCCCCGGTGGCGAGCGGCCAGCTGGTCGTGGAGTGACATGCGGCTGTGCGCGATCATCCCGACCTACGACAACCCGCGGACGCTGGCCGACGTGGTCGCCGGGGTCCGCGCGCACATCGCCGACGTCGTGGTGGTCGACGACGGCAGCGCCGAGCCGGCGCGCCGCGTGGCGGAAGCACTCGCCGCCGAGGGCCGCTGCCACGTCGTGTTCCGTCCGCGCAACGGCGGCAAGGGCGCCGCGGTCAAGACCGGCCTGCAATGGGCGCGCGATCACGGCTTCGACCACGCGCTGCAGATCGACGCCGACCTCCAGCACGACCCCGCCGACATCCCGCGCCTGGTCGCCGGGCTGAGCGGTGCCGGCGACGGGAATGCTCCGGGCACGCTGGTGCTGGCCCAGCCGGTGTTCGACGCGTCCGCCCCCAGGGGCCGGCTGCGCGCGCGCAAGATCACGAAGTTCTTCGCCATGGTCGAGACCCTCGGCCGCCGGGTCGGCGATCCGCTGTGCGGCTACCGGGTCTATCCGGTGGCGACCGCGCTGCGCGTCGCGCCGCGCAGTAACGCCATGGACTTCGATCCCGAGATCGCCGTGCGCCTGGTGTGGGCCGGCGTGTCGGTCGTCCACGTCCCGACGCCGGTGGTCTACCGCAGCGCCGCGGCCGGCGGCGTGTCGCACTACCGCGGCGTGACCGACACGCTGCTGATCGCCGCCGCGCACGTCCGGCTGTGCACCGAGGGCGTGCTGCGCCTGCTCAGCTGGCCGGTGCGCGCGCTGATCCGCAGGTGGCGGCATGCCTGACTGGCGCCACATCCCCGAGGCCGGCACGGTGCTCGGCATCCGCCTGCTCGTCCTGCTCGCGCGCGTGTGCGGCCGCCGGATCGCCGGGTGGCTGCTCTACGTGGTCGCGCTGTACTACGCGATCGCGCGCGGCCCGGCGCGCCGCGCGTCGCGCGACTACCTGCGCCGGGTCGGCCAGCGCGCGACGTTCGGCAACGTCGTCCGCCACCTCCACACCTTCGCGCAGGTCAGCCTCGACCGGCTGTTCTTCTTCACCGGGCGGTGGGACTCGTTCCAGTTCGAGCAGCGCAACCACGACCGGCTGGTCCAGGCCTCGCACACCGGCCGCGGCGTGCTGCTGCTCGGCGCCCACCTCGGCAGCTTCGAGGTCATGCGGTCCCGCGCCAGGGAGTTCGGCGTGCCGATCAACGCCGTCGCGGATTACTCCAACGCCGAGCGCGTCAACCGGGTCGCCCGCTCGCTCGCGCCCGACGTCGAGACCCGGCTGATCTCGCTCGCCGGCGACTCGTTCGGCGCGATGCTCGCGATCCGCGCCGCGATCGACCGCGGCGAGCTGGTCGCGATGCTGGGCGACCGGCCGCCCAGCGGCAAGCCCGACGCCCGCGTCGTGATGGCCCCGTTCCTCGGCGCCGACGCGGCGTTCCCGGCCGGGCCGTGGCTGATCGCCCACGCCCTGCACTGCCCGGTGTACTTCGTCGCCGGCCTGTTCACGCCCCCCAACCATTACGCCTTGCATTTCGAGCCGTTGGCCGACGAGGTGAAGCTCGACCGCAAGGACCGCGCCGGCTCGCTTGCGCGCTATGTTCGAGCCTACGCCGCGATGCTGGAGGCCCACGTGCGCTCGGCGCCGATGAACTGGTTCAACTTCTACGACTTCTGGAGCCCGCCGTGACCGCGCTGCGCATCGGCGAGGCCCGCGTCACCCACAGCGACGTCGCGCGCGTCGCCCGCGGCGAGCTCGCGGTCGAGCTGACCGAGGCCGCGAGCTGGCACGACCGGATGCGCGCCAGCCGCCAGGCCGTCGACGCGCGCGCCCGCAGCGGCGAGCCGTTCTACGGCGTCAACACCGGGTTCGGCGCCTCGGTCGTCAACACGGTCGCCGCCGAGCACGGCGGCAACCTCGCCGTCAACCTGTTCCGGTACCACGGCTGCGGCGTCGGCCCGCCGCTCGGCCCCGACGAGGTCCGGGCCGTGATCGTCGCGCGCCTGGCCCAGCTCGCCGCGGGCTGGAGCGGCATCCGCGTCGACACCCTGCGCGCGATGGTCGACCTGCTCGCGCACGACCTCCTGCCCGTGATCCCCGAGCTCGGCTCGGTCGGCGCCAGCGGCGACCTCACGCCGATGTCGTACGTCGCCGCGGTGCTCTCCGGCGAGCGCGAGGTCTCGGTCGCCGGCCGGCTGTACCCCGCCGCCGAGGCGCTCGCGGCCGCTGGCCTCGCGCCGATCACGCTGCAGCCCAAGGAGACCCTGTCGATCATGAACGGCACGAGCGTGATGACCGCGCTCGTCAGCCTGGCGCTCGACCGCGCCGAGCGGTTCGCCCGCGGCCACGCGCTGGTCACGGCGTGGAACTCGCTGGTGCTGCGCGGCCAGCCGGCGCACTTCGACGAGCGCCTGTTCCTCGCCAAGCCCCACCCCGGCGCGGTGCGCTACGCCGGCTGGGTCCGCGCCGGCCTCGCGTGCGGCCCGCGGCCCGAGCTCCGGCCCGGCAAGGTCCAGGATCCGTACTCGGTGCGCTGCGCGCCGCACATCGTCGGCGTGCTGCTCGAGGTCCTCGACCAGGCCGCCGCCACCGTCGCGATCGAGCTCAACGGCGCCGGCGACAACCCTCTCATCTGCGAGCACACCCACGCGGTGCTCCACGGCGGCAACTTCTACGGCAGCCACATCACCCACGTCGCCGACACCGTCAAGCTCCAGCTCGCCCACGCCGCCGAGCTCCTCGAGCGCCAGCTCGTCCTGCTGTGCCACTCGACCCAGACCTCGGGCATCCCCGAGAACCTGATCGCCGTCGCCGGGCCCGGCCGCACCGCCCACCACGGCTTCAAGGCGATCGAGCTCCTGGCCTCCGCGCTGGTCGCCGAGGCCATGAAGCTGGCCGCCCCGGCCAGCGTGTTCTCGCGCAGCACCGAGGGCCACAACCAGGACAAGGTGCCGATGGGCCCGATCGCCGCCCGCGATCTGCGCGCGATCGGCGAGCTCGCCGATCACCTGCTCGCGATCGCCCTGCTCGCCGCCGCGCAGGCCACCGACGCCACCGGCCGCGCCGCCGAGCTCCCCGCCCCGCTCGCCCAGCTCCACGCCGCGATCCGCGCCGAGTGCCCCGCCACCGTCGAGGACGACCGCCAGGACCAGCGGATCACCCGCTGCCTCGAGCTCTACCGCGCCGGCCAGCTGCCGATCTGACCGCGGCGAACACCGTGATCGGCAGTTGCTTCACCGTATCGCAGTGGCCAACGGTTGCCGGTGTCGGTTCATCGCCGCAAAGCAGCCAGCGGTACATTTGTGACTGCGCCACGCGATACTCGACCACGCCGCCGGGTCGCGCCGGGGCCCACGTAACTCCCAGAACTGCGATTCGATCGTTGGATGTGACCGGATCCACGGTTCGCTCCTCCCAACGTCACTGTCAGCCTCGCCATCAGGAATCGTTCGCGCCTCCGCATCGAAACCGTCATCGCCGCCGGGACCAGGGAGCCTCTCAACTCGAAGGCCGACGTTAACGGAACCTGACCACGCCGCGACGCTGCACGCTCAAGCCGCAGGCACTCCCGTGAACGTGAGGCTGACGGCTCAGAGTACACGACCAGGGGTTACCCGAAAGCCTGCCAAAGAGCTGTTGCTCGAATCTCGCGATCTCAGGCAATAAGAAACGGGCGGTCGCACTCGCTGAGATCGCTCCTTTGGGTGATACGCCTACTCGAATCCTGGAGCTTGCCGCCGATCATCTGCACCATCTCGGCGAGCTGCTCGACGTTGTCGACCTTCGTCGCGAGCAGGCGCGTCAGCGTCGCGACGTCCGGGATCGCGGGGCTGTTCAGCAGCTCCTCGAGCTTGGCGACGCTCGTGACCTTCGCGTTCGCGAGCAGCGTCAGCAGCTCCTGCGCCGACGTGATCTTCGAGATGTTCAGCAGGCGCTCAGAAATCGCTGGCCTGGCCGTGGCCGGGCCAGGCTCACGCTGCCTTGATCACGATGCGCTGCTGGCCCTTGCCGCGGTTGTCGCGCGCGAGCGCGAGCTTCCCGATCTCGCCGGTCCGGCGCATGTGGGTGCCGCCGCAGGCCACGCGTGCGAAGCCCGCGATCTCCCAGTAGCGCCGCTCGTTCGGCTCGTCGGAGAACGCGCTCGCGATCGGATGATCGGCGTCGATCAGCGCCTGCGCATCCCGCTGAAACGTGGGCAGCAGCGGCGCGATGCTCTCGGGCCACGCGAAGTCGATCCGCGCCTTATCGGCGGCGATGTGTGCGCCGGTCTTCTCGACGCCGGGCACGGCGCGATAGACCAGCTCGAGCACCAGCTCGGCCGCGAGGTGGAGCCGCATCAGCCGGTAGCGGCGCGCCCCGTCGATCGCGATCGGAACGGCGTCGCCTACGCGCAGGCCCTCCGCGTCGGCGAGCGTGTACCAGATGTCGAAGCCGCGCTTCTCGGCACGCAGGACGGGTCGGCCGCCGATCGTGCCGGCATCGCTCTCCTGGCCGCCAGATTCGGCGTAGAAGATCGTCTCCTCGACGGTGATCACCGCACCTTCGATCGAGGCGACGCGCGTGTCGAGCGTCGTCGCGTAGGGTCGATCCAGAACTGCTTGCGGGTCACCCGCCGAGCTTACGCGGGAACGGTGAAGTACGCTCGGACGGGTAGCCCGGCCACGGCAACCACGGCCGCATCACGCTGTCCTCCCGCCGTGTGCACGTCGCGCATGCGGGTGGTTGCCATGGCCGTCGGCAGCGAGCCAGCGCGGGTCGTTGTACGCGGCGGCCAGCACCTCGGCGTGGCGCACGACCTCGTCGGGCCGGGGCTCGATCGGCAGCCGCCGCCCGGCCGGGGTCATCCACGTGATCTGACACAGCGGCGGCACGCGCGGCAGCGTACCCTACGGCCCGGCATGCAGCCCGTGCATCTTCGCCCGCTCCTGGCGCTCGCCGCGGCGGTACTCGCGGCAGCTGCCTGCGGCCACCCGAGCGCGCCCAGGCCGGCTGAAGATCTACGGCCGGGCGGCTCCAGCGCCCGGCTCGATGACGGTGTCCACACCGAGCCAGCCGCCGGCACGGCCACGGCGGGTCCGGCCACCACCGACGCGCCCGCCATCGACGCGCCCGCCATCGACGCGCCCGCCATCGACGCGGCCGACGCTGCTCCGCCCGGGCCGATCGACGGCCGCTACCAGGGCCGGCCGATCGCCGGCACCTGCAGCTATCGCGGCGCCGACTGGCTCGATCGCCCCGAGCGCGAGCAGCGCCAGCAGCCCGAGCGCGTGCTCGACGCCCTCCACCTCGATCCGCACAGCACCGTCGCCGATGTCGGCGCCGGCACCGGCTACTTCACCGTCCGTCTCGCCCGCCGGGTCGCCCGTGTCCTCGCGACCGATATCCAGCCCGAGATGCTCCAGCGGCTCGCCGACCGGGTCGCCCGCGAGCACCTCACCAACGTCGAGCGCCACCTCGCGACCGGCCACGATGCGGCGCTGCCGGCGCGCTGCTGCGACCTGATCCTCCTGGTCGACGTCTACCACGAGCTGTCCGACCCACCCGCCATCATGGCCGGCATCCGCCGCGCCCTGACCGACCGCGGCCGGCTGGTCCTCGTCGAGTACCGCGGCGAGGATCCCGCCGTCCCGATCCGGCCCGAACACAAGATGACGCTGCGCCAGATCCAGCAGGAGCTCACCCAGCTCGGCTTCCACTTCGTCGAGTCACTCGAGTTCCTGCCCGAGCAGCGCATCGTGATCTTCGACGTCGGTCAGCGCTGAAGACGCGCCACTCTCACCCGCGCCGTAGGCGCGGATAAAAGATCGCTCGGCTGTCCGTGATGCCCGGTGTGGCGACGCCGACCGAAGCGTTCGCGGCCCTCGCCGCTGGCGCCGACGCCTTGAAGATGTTCCCCGCCGAGCTCCTCGGCGCCGCCGTGCTCAAGGCCTGGCGCGCCGTCCTGCCCTCCGACACGCAGCTCGTTCCCGTCGGCGACCAGGCGCGCCCACAGCTTGACCGGAAATGCGTCGTACGCCGGCACGCCCATCTGGAACGGCATCGGATGCGCGTGGCCGCCGGCCGGGCTCAGGCCGTCGAGCGCACGGCCGAGGCCGTCGGCGATCGTCGATCCTGCGCCGACGTGATCTTCGAGATGTTCAGCAGGCGCTCGAGCACGATGACGTTTCGAGGAGCGGAACTCGCGATCTGCAAGGTGAATGATCCAGTTCGGAGCGCCGAATTGGTTGACCCCGCCGTGGGTGACGCGGCGGGGTTGGCGAAGGTGCGAGCCGCCGCGCGCAGCGATGGGCGTAGCGGACGCCACAGCGGCCGGGACGACCTCGTCACCGTCGGCGACGTGGTGCGGAGGCGTCGTCGACCCACGCCAGGAGGTTGACGATGGCCGCCGACGCAGACAGGCCGACCCCCTTCCGGCGGCGGCCGCGCACCGGGTCGAGGAACGTGACGCCGCCGTCGGGGCTCGCCGCCGCCACGATCCAGAGCCAGCCGAGTCTTCGAGCTTCAGCCTCCATCCGTTTCCAGGCTGCGGCAGTGAAGTGCAGCGGCAGCGCCGAGCGCTTCACCTGGACGCCCACCATCACTCCGGCGCGGATCGCGAGGAGGTCGAACGCGCCACGCGAGGCCTTCGACTGGTACACGAGCTCGAAGCCGAGATCGGCCAGCGCGCGGGCGACGTCGCGCTCACCGTCGTCGCCCACCACCGTCATCGGCACCGCGGCGCCTCCCGGGGTGCGCCACTTCAGCCAGAGCGCCATCACCGGGTCGGTGAGCTCGTAGCGGTCGTCGTCGCGCCGGCGGATGACATCGCCGAGGCGCGCCAGGTAGTTCACTGCGGACGACGAGGACAGCCGCAAGGCTGCCTGGAGATCGGCCGGGCGACGTGGTGCGCGTGCGAGCTGCTCGAGGATCGCCAGCGCTTGTGCCGAGCGGCCGACGGCGCGGGCCAGCTCCGCCTCGAAGAACATCGCGAGCCGTCCCGTGCGGTGGAAGACCAGCCGCGACAGTGCTTCTTTCAACGCGCCTTCGTCGAGTGGCGGCGCCAGCCCCGCGAGCTGCTCCCCGAGGAGCTGGAGGTAGAACGGGTTGCCGCCGATGGTCGCGACCGCGCGGGCGGCGAGCTGCCGCGACACCGCGTGGTCAGGTACCGCTCCCTCGACGAGGAAGACAATGGCGTCCGGCTCCGCGAACGCGTCGATCTCGAGCAGCGCGAAGTGTCCGAAGAAGGGCGAGCGATCCGACGCCACCAGATCGGTCATCAACCGCCGCGCCGAACCGGAGACAACATACGCGACGCGGCGGTGCTTCTGCCAGGCGCTGCGTAACATCGGTAGCACCTCGCGCGCCGGCCGGCCGACGCGCAGGTCGGCGAGTTCCTGGAACTCGTCAATGGCGACCACGATCGCCAGGTCGAGCGCCTCGGACAATCGCTCGGGGACCTGGAGTAACGCCGCGAGCGTGGGCGCCGCGAGGTCCAGTTCGCGGAGCCCGAGCAGCAACTGACGGAGGTCACCTGGCAGACGCGCGAAGCGTGGCGAGCCGGCGAGCACCGCGCGGTACGAGTCGGGGTCGATGGTCGCCTCGAGGGACTGACCGCACTCGCGGGCGAACACCCGCTCCACCACACGCAGGACGAGTAGCCGGATCACCTCGGCCGTCACCGGAACGTGGTCGAACACGTCCAGGATGGCGAACACGACGTGGTCGCCCAGCTGGCGCGAAGCCTCGAGCAGCAGGCTCGTCTTGCCCACCTTCCGCGAGCCTAGCAAGGCAAGCCATTCGGGCGCCCCGGCGCGCAATTTCTCGACGGCCCGGAGGATGCGTGCGAGCTGCTCCTCGCGGTCGCGGAACTCGGCACCCACAACGGGAAGCGTCGTTTGATACATCCCGGGAGCTTACAAGATTGTAACGTTACAACGATGAAACGTCACAAATATCGGTGATGGCTCGGTCGTGCCAGACCGCCGACATCGCGGGCGACCACAGAAACTCGGCGACGGCGAGCTGCATGACCGCGTTGGGCGCAGGTGCCAGGCACACCGCCACCTCGGTGAACTGCGCCGCCAGCGCGGCCGGCGCGACGACGAACCACAGGCGGCCTGGTGGAGGAAGCGACTGCGCGCCGCTCGTCCCGACCTCCTGCCTCGCGCGGTACGGGTGTACGTGGCAGCCGCGACGTGCACGCTCGCCGAGCCGCGTGGCGCGCGACTGCTCGGCGATGACCTCGGCGCGCAGAGGCGACCGTCGCACTGCGGAAGCGAGATTGCCACGCCCCGGGGCTTGACCGGGCTGGCCGTGCTCACTAGCATTCCAGGTGATGCGGTTGGGTTGGGGTCAGGCAGACGCTTTCTGCGCGACATCGCCGGCGCGGCTTCGTCTTGCTGGTTGCGGGCAGCGATGGCTGCTCGGACTGTTCGTGTCTGTCCTGGGGGAGCCTGTCATGCGTCGAATCGAGCTGTCGTATCTGGCCGTCGTTGTCCTTGCCATCCACGTCGCCGGCTGCGGCGGCAGCACCGCCGGCCCCCCCAGCACAGGTAACCGCCCCCCGGTCGTGCAGAACCAGCAGGCGACCACCGACGAGGACGTCGCGATCGATCTCCACGTGCTCGACGGCGCCAGCGACACCGACGGCGACAAGCTGACCGTGACCAGCGCGGCGGCGCCCGGCCACCACGTCGAGATCGTCGATGGCGCGATCGTCCGGCTGACCCCGGCGCCTGACTTCTTCGGCACGATCGACGTCACCTTCGACGTCACCGACGGCATGTCCCACGAGGTGTCGGCCAAGGCCAGCGTGACGGTTCGTCCGGTCAACGATCCGCCGGTCGCCACCGGCGGCAGCCAGACCGTCCACGGCCGCCACGCGGTGATGCTGACCGGCAGCGACGTCGACGGCGATCACCTGAGCTTCGAGGTCCTCCAGGGTCCGGGCCACGGAACGATCACCGGCGACGCGCCTGCGCTGCAGTACACGCCGGCGGCAGGGTTCTCCGGCGACGACGCGATCAGCTATCGCGTGTCCGACGGCAAGCTGATGTCGCAGCCGGCGACGTGGCAGCTCCACGCCACGCCCGGCTCGGCACCGAGCGCGACCGCCGCCACCGTCCATGTCGACGAGGACCACCAGATCGCGATCGCGCTGTCGGCGACCGACCCCGACGGCGACGCGGTCGACTACACGATCGTGACCCGACCCGCGCACGGCACGCTGAGCGGGACCGCGCCGCACCTGGTCTACACGCCCGACCGGGACTTCCACGGCGACGACTCGCTCGAGTTCTCGGTCAGCGACAGCTACTTCTCGTCGGACCCCGCCACCGTGACGATCCACGTCGCGTCGGTCGACGACGCACCGGTCGCGACCGCGCAGGCGGTTCCGGCGGTCGAGGATACCAGCGTCGACATCACGCTGAGCGGTACCGACGTCGACGGCGACGCCCTGAGCTTCCGTGCGGCCGTGCCGAACTAACCTGGGCACGGGGAGGACCCCGATCGACATCTGGCACAGGACGCCCTCGGTGTTTCTCGTTCTACAAGCCCCGAGTGAGGTCCGCTCGCATCCGCAGCTGGCGCCGCTTCCAGACCGCGTAGATCGCGGGATAGACGATCAGCTCGAGGACGAACGAGCTGACCAGGCCGCCGACCATGGGCGCCGCGATCCGCCGCATGACGTCGGCGCCG
>JBGQCL010000431.1:0-10181 GCA_041495365.1 Kofleriaceae bacterium
TCCAACTCCGCTGCCAGGTGGATCACGAAAGCGCCGCGGCGCCCGCCGCCAAAGCGGCGCACTGGATCACGAACCCGCCGCGAAGTGGATCTGCCTTAGCCCGCCGCTGAAGACCGCGCCAGCGGTGGGTCGCGAGCCGTGCCTACCGCGCTGCGGCGCGGCGCCCACCGCGTACCAGTCAGTGGCTCCCTCCGTCCTCGAACACCGCGGCCAGCGACTCGGCGACCCCGACGCGCTGGAGATAGCGGTCGATCACTGCGGCCGTCGCGGCTTGCAGGCGGGCGTCGCAGGTGGCGTCCAGCGCCTGGGACCCGAACCTGGAGACGAGCATGGAGCGCAGCGCAGCGATCCGCCCTTCCTCACGGCCCTTCACGAGCCCTTCCGCGAGCCCTTCCGCGCGGCCTTCCTCATGCAGCTGTTCGGCGATGGTCATGGCAGTCTCCTCGGCCCTGGGCCCCAGTAAACGGATCTTGGCACGAAGCTCACCGCGGTGCACCGGACCGATCACCCGGCCAAGGTCGCGCATCAGGTCGGCGGTCAGCGCGCGACCTCGACCGCTGCGGCGCGCACCGGGCTGCAAGCTGGCAAGCTCACTCCGTCGGCGGCCACCAGCTCGCCACATGCAGCGGAACCGCGTCGAACGGCGCGATCCGCGCGTGGATCTCCTTGCTGTACGTCCCGAGCAGGCGCCATCCGCCCGCGTCCAGCTGGTGCGCGGTGAGGACGCGCGCCTCGATGTCGACCAGCCACAGGAACGGCACGCCGACCTTGGCGAAGTAGGGCACCTTCACGTCTTGGTCGTGTTTCCGCGTGCTCGGCGACAAGACCTCGCAGACCCAGTCGGGCACGACCCGGATCGGCTCGTCGACCGGCAGCTTGGGCATCCGCTCGCGGCGCCAGCCGGCCACGTCTGGCGAGATCTCCTTGGTGTCGTTCGGCAGCTCGATGCCCGGCTCGGGGATGATCCACCAGCCGCCGGGGCCGCTGCTGCCGATGCCGAACGGAGCGCGCAGGTCCGCGGCGATCCCCGAGGCTGTGAGCTGGTGCCGCGCCCGGGGCTTGGGCATCGTGTAGAGCACACCCTCGATGATCTCGCCGACGACGCCGGCCGGTAAAGCGTCGAGGTCGGCGAGTGTCGGAGGCTTTGGTCCGGAACTGCTCATAGGTGCGCTCTGGTAGGACGGGCCAGGCAAGCGTAGATCTAATTAGACGCGAAGCCCGATCTACGACGACGTGCGGCAGACTTCCACCCTGCGAAGCCGAATGGTACCGCCCCCTGCGCGGGGGCAACCTCGCGCTTGACGAATGGCACGGGGCGCGGCCCCGATATCCTCGGGGACCCGTTCGGGGGCGCCACGGCGCTCAGCCAGCACCGGCGGCATGCCTCGCCCGACGCGCAATCGCCGCGAGGCTCCGTCACCAGCGGATGCCGAGCTTGGCCGCGCGCGTGCGCAGCTGCGGATCGATCGGTACTTTCATCTCTGCTATCAGCACATGACTGGCACGGCGGGTGAACCTGTCCGCTTCCTTGTTCGGCTGTCGCTGGATGTCGTCGAGCGCGCGGGTGATCAGTTGTTGAATGAGCGGTGCCACACACGGATCCTGGGACGCAGCGAGTGTATCGATGTACTGACCGAGGGATTCGTAGTCCATGCTGACCGTGTCGACGGCGAACAGGAGCGCGCGCAGTGGCTCCGTGTCAAGCTCACATTCCTGGTAGATCTCGATGAGGAGTGTCCGGTCGATCCAGTGGAGGCGGGGCCAGGCGTCAAGCGCTACCTCGGCGAAGCAAGTCCTGTGGGTCTGCACAAGTTCGCTGAATGGCTCCGAGTCGGACCAGCATAGCAGGCCCATATGTGCAATGAGGTAGGTCCAGCTCTCGCGGGTGCCCAGCGCGAGCAAGATCTCGACAGCGCGCTGATAGTGCCGCTCGATG
The DNA here is from genome assembly GCA_041495365.1 of Kofleriaceae bacterium. Classification (GTDB taxonomy): domain Bacteria; phylum Myxococcota_A; class Polyangia; order Haliangiales; family Haliangiaceae; genus JABFXX01. The sequence continues at coordinate 1,937 of JBGQCL010000431.1, forward strand.
TCACAGCACGAAGACTGAGGCTTGACCTTTTCGTCCAGGAGGATGCACAGGAAGGGGATCGGATCCTGGTAGCGCTCTTGCAGAGCGCGAATCGTGATCTCCAGAGGCTGGTCTCGGGCGAGCAGACACTCCAGCTTCTCCCATGGCGACTCGTGCTCGCCCGATGGCGGCATCGCGTCGAGGTACTCGACCAGACTGGTCGGATTCTCCTCGGCCGCGCAGCGCAGCCAGCGAGTCAGCTCGCTCGCAAGCCGGACATTGTCATCTATGGGCTCGCCGGGATGATCGGCGCAGAGGTCGGACAACGCCGAAAGCGCGCGCTCGACCGTATCCGGCGTCCACCCGGTCAGCTGGACCGAATCGACGATCGTCTTTCTGTATGCCACGGGTGTCGCGAGATTCGTCATGGCTGCCGTGGGCGCTGGTTCAGTCATTGATGTCCGTCTCCTGGGGTGTCGTCGGCACGCCTCGCACCGGCGGTGGCTGCCGCGTCGCCGATCGGCTTCGCCGCTGCCGTGACGAGATCGATCCGCACGTCGTCGAGCTGGGTTCGCGTTGAGAGATCGCGCGCTTCCGAGTGCGCGCGTCTGAGGACGCGGAGCAACCGCACGTAAGAGGCGTCCAACCGCTGGCGGGCCTCCGCGACCTGCGGGCACGCCGCTCGATCGCGCTCGACGAGTCGTCGAAGCGCGGAGCGCCCGGTGAGCCAGAGGTTGGCTGCGCTCCGTGCGACCTGCTCGATGCGTGCGAGGTCGCTGCCATCGAGCAGGGACGTGAGGTAGGTGCACCGCGTGTCCACCGCGGTCATGGCGCGATCGAACGCGACGCTCGGCGCGGCGCGGCGCGGTGTCGTCGGCTCTGTGTCAAAGTCGCTCATGGTGTCTCCGGTCATCCGCCGCATGCGGGGTTGACCGGGACATCCTGGGTATCGCCGTCCCAGGTTGCGGACACGGCGCGTTCGGCCGCTCGCACGATCGGTGCGAGCGCGACGCCACGGGCCTGAAAGTACGCTGTCTCCTCGGCGAGGACATCGAGCCGGACGGTGCTATGCCCCATGTGGGTCGCCTGGCGATGCGCGATCACCTCGTCGAGCCGCGCCAGCTCGTCGTGCGCCAAGGCGGTCGCGGTACCGGGCACCGGCACGACGAGACGATCGCGCACCAGCGCGCCGAGCCGGAGCGCGACCTGGCGCAACTGGTCGAGCGCGTCGTTGTACGCGCGACAGCGCGCGAGGACCCCGCCCTCCGCCAGGACGTCGGCGTCGAGCGCGTCGTTGCCAACGCGGACCAGGAGCGGCTGGATCGTGCCGCCGCGCCCTCGCTGGTAGCGCAGCTCGACGTGCCCTTTCAGCCAGCCGGACCCATCGATCGTCACGCTCACCTGGAGCTCGCGGATCAACTGGAGCGCGCGCGCCAGGCCCGGGGTCCCGACCTCGGAGCAATCCTCGAGGACGACCTGCGGGATCTCCGTCGCGCCCACCTCGGCCGCGCGCGGCACCGCCGTCTCGCTCGGCTCGCTCATGCCGCAGCTCCCACGGGATGGGCAGCAAGCGGCAGCGAGTCCGCGTGATGACCTGCGTTGCGCTCGACAGCCCGATAGGTATGCCGCTTGACCCCGCCGAGGTTGTGTTCCTCGATGGCGATCACACCCTCGTTCGCGAGCTGGCGCAGCTGCGGGCGCAGTCGGGCGCTCGGGATGCCGAGGATGCTGGCCAGCTCGCGGGTGCCCTGGCCAGGTTGCTGGCGAAGGATCGCAGTGAGCCGTACGCGCACCGCTGCGCTCTCCTCGGCAGTGAGCGGCTGTCGCGGCGACACGCGCCGTGGCGGGTGCGCGATCCCGGCGGTGCCCGGCGCTGCCTCGGCGGCGCTTGCCCCGGCGTCGAGGTCGGCGGTGGGAGAGATGTCCGCAGTATCGAGACTCGGTGTGGCGTCGAGCGCCGCTTGCAGGGCACGGAGCACGGTGCGCCGGACGTCCGCCTCGAACTTCATGATCAAGCGTCGTAGGTCTCGTTCCAACTGGTCGCGCATAGAGTCCTTGAGAGCTGCCCGGGTGGGGGGCTGTTGGGATGGCTAGCAGCGCGGCGATGCTCGCCGCGCGCAGATCAGGGCGAGGAGTGCGCGGTCCTCGCGGGCGAGCTGGGATCCCTGGTCCCAGCGCAGGCTGAGCGCCGTGGTGGCGTGGCGCTCGGCTTCGTCGGCGTCCTGGCGCTGCACGTGCAGCGCGAGCGCCAGGCCGTGATGCAGCGTCGCGCGGAGGTCCGCCGGTCCCTCCGTCGACAGGAGCGTGAGCGCGTCGCGGAACCGGGTCTCGCCGTGCGCGGCGTGTCCGCGCCGCAGCGCGTGAAATCCGATCTCGGCGAGGCCGCTCGCCAGCTCGATCGGGTCCTGCAGCTCGGTGGCGGTGTTCATCGCCGTCACCAGAAGCGCCAGCGCGGCCTCGGTCTGGCCGAGGGACAACTTGGCCGCCGCGGAGGCACGCAGCGCGCGACACCGGGCAGGGCTCGGCTGGTCGCCGAGCCAGGACAGCGCCGCGTGCGCATGCTGCGCGGCTTGCTCGGCCCCCTCGGGGCCGGCGAACGAGCGGGCGATCGCGGCGAGCTCCAGGAGCAGCTCCGGCACCGCGTCGACCTCGGCGGATGCCTGGATCAGGCTCGCGGTGCGGCCGAGCACCGTGGGCCCGATCGGCCCCGGGCGCCACTCGGTCCGGAGCCACGCGATCACGTCGCGGAGGCGGTCATGGCGAACGTCGCCACCGGCGAACCACCCCGGCAGGCTGTCGGCCTGGTGCGAGTAGAAGGTCTCCACCCTCACGCCGCGATCCGCGAGCGGGCGCAGTCGGCGCGCCGCGACGTGGCGGAGAACGGTCCACTCCTCGAACCCGAGCACGATGCCGAGACAGGGCACGGTGCCGCGGGGGGCCTTCCAGTCGCTCGCCAGGCGCTCGAACAGCCCGACCTTGATCGCGCGCGCAGCGCGGAGATCCAGGAGCTTCGATCCGGCGCCACGCTGGAGCTGGTCGAACACCGCGGTGTAGCGGGCTTCGCTGAACTCTGGCTCGACCTCGATCACCTCGACCTCGGCGAGCACGAGCCGATCGGCGATCCGACGCGCCGTCTCCGCGCGGATCCCGCTCGGGGGCGTCGCGTCGGGAGCCACCGCCGGGAGGGAACCCGCGGGCGCGATCTCGACGTCGGCGACGGGCCGGGATCGCCGGGTCCACGCAGCGGCGAGCGGTGCGAGCACGAGGCCGACCAGCGCCGTGAAAGGCCGCCGAAGCGTTCGCGCCACGCGCCGGAGGCGATGGCGGGGCTGCACCGGCTCTGCGGAGGCTCGGCCGCGAGGGGTCATCGCGTACCCTCCTCGTCCGGGGACAGCGGCGCCAGGTGCGCATCGCAGCGAGCAAAGAACTCACTTTCCTCGCCGAGGTGATCAAGGCGCACGACACGATTGCCCATGGTCTTGGCCTGCCGCGAGGCGATCAGCTCGTCGAGCCGCGAGAGCTGCTGGTGGGCGTACATCACGGCGGAGTTGGGAACCAATGTGACGCTACCCGTCCGTACCATCGTCGCGAGCTTGGCGGCGAGCTGGTGCAGCTGTTCGAGCGCGCCGTTGTATCTCCGGCAGCGCGCCGACACGCCGTGCTCTCCCGAAAGGTCTGTGTCGGGCGCCAGGTGACCTACTCGCACGAAGTACGGCCGGATCGTGCGCAGACGGTCGCGGTTATAGACGATCTCGATCTTGTCCTTCAGCCAGCCGGACGCGTCGACAACGACAAGGATTCGCAGCTCTCGACTGAGGCGCAGAGCGCGCGCATGTTGAGCCATGCGGTCGTACGTGACGTCGCCGATCGCGCCGGCGGCGTTGTTGTCCGTGGGCACACTTCCCTCCGCGAGCTGCGTGTCGCTGGCGGCTATGTCGACGTCCTCGATGGGCTTCATGCCGTTGCCTCCGGTGCGCTCGCGGACGACTCGGTACCAACGCCGTTGGGTTCGCGAGGAAAGAACGTCCGAGGCGGCTGTATCCCTGAGGCCGACCTCATGCCTGTGCCGGGCCCCTCCGACGCGAGTTTTTCCCAAGATCCTGAAGCCCAGTGCGGATCACGCGCCGCAAGCCTGTCGCCATGACCAACGTCGCCAACAAGACTCTGCAGGATGGGCACTCGGACGTATGGCGCGAGAGTCGCAACAGGCCGTCCGTCGCGAGAGAACCGTTGGCGAGAGCTGCGAAGTCATCGACAGCCTGCGGGCATGTGCAGGTGTTGGATGCTGAAAAGTATCGGAGAATTTTAGTCACTTGTTCGACCGCTCTGACGGTCGCGATGACCAACGTGTTGAGCGCATGGCTGATCTCTCGTTCAAGATATGCTTTCATTATTCGGTCCGATTTTGCGCCCCGCTCATGCGGCAGCGTTCATGCTCGCTGGCGCGCTCCGCTGCCCGTACCGACGCAAGCGCGAGCTCGCGGCTGACCTACGTCCAGCACGACGGCCGAGACATTGTCGGACGCCTGGCCGCTGTTCAGCGCCAGTTCGACCAGCGCTCGCGCAGTCTCCTGCGGTGCGTCGCTGGAACTGAGAACGCGCTGGACCGCTTCCGGAAGGACGCAGCCATGCAGCCCGTCAGAGCAGAGCAGCACGCGATCACCAGCTTGGAGCAGCACCTCGAGCATGTCGGCTTGCACGCCGGGTTCGTCTCCTAGGTTGCGCGTGAGCATGTGCTGGAACTGCGTCAGCTCGAGGTCGTCGGGGGCCAGCTCGCCCTCATCGATGAGCTTCTGCGCGATGGTGTGGTCACGCGTGAGCACTTGGAGACAGCCGTTGCGCAACAGGTACGCGCGGCTATCGCCCACGTGGCCGATCGCGATGCAGGTCGGATTGACCACCAGGCAGGCTACGACCGTGGTGCCCATGCCATTGCAAGCTGGTTCACGCTTGCCGGTGAGGTACACCGCAGCCGCGGCTCGGTCGATGGCGAACTCGAGGAGCTCACGAGGAGTAAACAGCTCACTTGCGGAGTGACTTCGTATGAACTCAATGAGCGTCTCGCTTGCGAGCCGGGCCGCGGTCTCCCCGGCTGCCGCGCCACCCATGCCATCGAGCACAGCGTACAGACCGAGGTCCGGCGCGATGACGAGCGCGTCCTGGTTACTTGGTCGGCTGCCACGATGGGTTTCGCCAGCCCCTGACACGTGTATTGTTTCCATCTTCAGCAACATCGACTCCTCCGAGCCAGTGGCGGCCGTCGAACCCCCAGGCGCATCCCGCCCAGCGCTGGCGGCCGCCATCCCGCCGATCGCTGTGTGGCCGAGGCCCGGCGCTCGCCCGGCTTGCCAGTCAGGACTCCGGGGCCGTGATGGCGGCCTTGGCCTTGACGACCAGCACCACCGTACCATCCAGGTCCGTTCCGCCGCTCGGCCGGACCTGACAGACGTGGTCGTATTCACATCGACCGCAGATGTGGCCATAGGAACAGTCCCCGAAGTCGTTATTGCCCGTGATCTCGATCGGCCCGCGATGCCCGAGCTCGTGGAGACGAGCCCGGGCCTGGTCAAGGGTCAACCCGATGAGCATCTGCAGCTGTTGCGGACGAAGCATCTCGGACGGCGGATCGCCGCCACGACCGGAGCTGACCTCGGTCTCGGAGCTTCTGGTGGTCGTGGCCGACGTCGACAGGCCCAGGCTTGCCGCGGCACCGCAACCGGCACACAACACGAGGATCGTGACCCAGGCCTTCATCAGCTTCATCAGTGCACCTGACCGCCAAGGACGATGGACGGCGTCTTCGCCGCGGCACTCGGCCACACGGCGATGACGTCCTTGCCGGCGGCAGAGAACATCACGCCCGGCTTGAGCCACGCCGCATATCTGGCCGACAGCTCGAGCGCGTTCCACGTGTTGTCGTGGGTCCGTAGCTCGCTGCGATCACACACGTCCTCGTACTCGAGGCGGCCGTCCGCATTGATCTTCGAGATTCGCCCCGTCTTGTGGCTCCTGGTGCAGTCGAGCGTCCGGATGAAGGTTTGCTTGATCTCCACCTTCAGCGTATCGCCGTGCTTCTGCACCGACTTGACCACGCCACCGAGACTGCGCGCCTGGAAGATCTCGCTGAGGTAATGTTCCCCGTACGGCTTGGGTGGTGGGTACACGAGCTTGGCGTTCGCGTTGTCATAGGTGATCTTGGTGCTCTTGATCCGCGCGAGCGCGGCATTGCGCGGGCCGCGTGACGGCGCGCCCAGATCCACGATGTCGTGCAGGTACGCCGAGATGTCCGCCTTCGGCGCGCAGCGGAGAAATGCGCCGGCCGCCAGGAGGACCGCGGGAGAGGTCGCGAGCACCGGTCCGGCGATGGCCGCAAATCCGGCATTCGGATGCCCGCGGTCGTCATACATGCCCGCGAACGAGCTCGCCGGGAGCGTGGACACCGCCTCGGCGAGCGCGGCTGCCGTGGACTCCTCGCAGCCCTCGAGCTGCTTTCGGGATTGCATCAGTGTCGCCGAATCCATCGCGAGCACGAGCTCCAGTAGCCGGGTGTTCTTGCCCACGCTGGAGCTCCAGGCATCGCGCGCCTGGGACGCGAGCGTGAACAGCCGCTTGCTCGCGTTGTCGCGCTGCTTGATCTGCTCGACCTCGGCGAGGTGGCTCTTGAGCGCGGCTGACAGCTCGTAGGCATCGAGCCGGAGCTTCATCTTGAGCGCGCCGTCCTGGGTGGTGTCGGCGTGGATCTCCCCCAGGAGCTTCGCGATGTCCATCCGTTCGATGTCCGCTTGACAGATCGCCCAGATCACCTCGCTGCCGGTCATGCCGTAGGCATCGACCGGCGCGGCCCGCACACAGCTCCTCGCGATGAAGGCGAAGCGCCCGGCCTCGGACAGATCCGGCTCGAACATGTCCGCGGCGTACAGCGCATCCATGTCCGCGGTGGGTTCACTCGCCTTCATGATCACCGCGTATTCATCGAGCGGTGACGCGGCGGCCAGGCTCTTCGCCGTCATCCCGGCGCGGATCGCGTACACCTGCGTCGTCGCATAGGCAACCGCGTCGGACCACTCCGCCTCGGTCATGCCGAGCCGCTTGGACCACTGGGCGCGCGCGGTTTCGAGCTCGTCGCGATGTGCCTCGATCTCGCTGGTCGGATTGCACTCGGCGCTGACGAACGCCTTGATGAGATCACCGGGATCCTTCCGCTCCAGCGCGCGGAGCGTGCCCGGATCGACCTGCACACCTTTGCACCAGGCCGCGGGCGCCGCCCACGCCGCCTCGGTCGTGGCCAGCATCAACACGCCGGTCAACAAGAATCGCTTCATAGAACCTTCCCTTTGTGGAACTGGAACGCTGATCACGTCCTGGTTGCTCGGCGTTCATCGGTCGGCGGCGAGGCATCAACCGCATCGACTCCTCCGAGCCAGCGGCGGCCGTCGAACCGCTCGCGGCCCGCCATCCCGCCGAGCGCTGTGTGGCGGAGGCCCGGCGCTCGCATCCGATGCGAGGGACACGCCGCGTTGCGCAACACGATCCAGTGTTCGTAGCCGAACAAGATGCCGAGCTGCGGCACGGTGCCGCGCGGGGCCTGCCAGGCGCTGACGAGGTGCTCGAACAGGCTCACCTTGACCACCCGCGCGGCGCGGAGGTCGAGAAGCTTCGACCGGGGATGCCGAAGCCGCGCGAACATCTCGGCGTAGCTCGTCGGCGCTTGGGGCGCTGCTGAGGACGGGATCGGCAGGGCCAAGTCGGTCGGCTCGACCTTGGGGTTGGCGCGTAGCTCCCAGCGCCAGGTGCACACACGGGAGAGCAGCGCGATGACCCTGCGGGCCAAGGCGATGAGACCCAGCCGCACCGCTTGTGCGGCGCGACGGAAGCGGTGGCGAGGTCGCCGCACATCGGCCACGGATCGATCGATGGCGATCATCGCGTAACTTCCTTGTCGGCGGTGGGCACCTGTGGAGGACTCGCCGGGAAGTGCGACGCCGTGTCACTGGCGCCACGAGCCTTGCTCGCTGCCTTGCGTAGAGCCGTCGGGCAGGCTGGCTCCGTGTCGCGGTGCGCCCGGGAGACCGTTGGCAGCTGCGGGGACGAGCCCCGCGCAAGCAGGTGAGGGACCTGCGCCTGTTCCTCGCGCTCTTGCGAGGCCGGATCGTCTCCCGGCGCCGCCGCGATCGCAGGGCCTGGCGCGGATGCGGCGGCCAACACGCGGGATGCAGCGCCCCTCATCCTTTCCACCTGGTGCAATGCTGATACTCGCTCGGCGTCA
>JBGQCL010000432.1:0-10163 GCA_041495365.1 Kofleriaceae bacterium
GGAACCTCGCGGATTTCCTTGCCTGGAGCGTCGTGGAGCGTCAACATCGTGGCCTTCGACTCCCGCCGCCTCCACCACCCCATACTCTCGCCGCTTCATGTCCCTCCTCGCTCCCACCCCACCCGATCGTCTGGTTGACGCCAGAGGCCGGCCGTATTTTCTCTGGGACGAGGACCTCACCATCGACATGTTTCGCGCGCGGCTGGCCGATCCGGACCCCGAGATCCGCGCCTACTACCTCGGGAAGTTGATGCGGCAAGCCAAGCCCGACGACGTGTTCACCTTCGTCACGCTCGCCGAGATCAAGGCGTTGTTCCCGCTGGCCGTTCGCTACCTGGGCCGCAGCCGCGAGTTCTGGACCTGGCTCCTTGGCTGCTGGAAAGTGCTGCCAGGTGCCACCGAGTAAGCTGTCAGCGCTCCAGGAGCAGGTGCTCGTCGCGTTGTCCGGGCTGCGGCCAACATGGACCCTGACCGGCGGTGCGGCGCTCGCCGGTTTCCATACCCAGCACCGCGAGACCCGAGATCTCGATCTGTTCTTTCACCACGAGAGGACGCTCGGGTCGCTGGTTGCCGACGCCACACGCGCGCTCGTGACCGCAGGCATGAGCGTCAGCACTCTGCGCACGACAACGACCTTTGCGCAGCTCGATGTCCGTCGGGGCGCCGACTCTGTCGTCGTCGATCTCGTCGCCGATCCCACACCGATCGCCGAACCAGCCCAGCCATTCATGCTGGGCGACGCCACGATCTTGGTCGAAACTCCGCATCAGCTTCTCGTGAACAAGCTATGTGCTCTTCTGAGCCGTTCGGAGCTCCGCGATCTTGTCGATGTACGAGTCCTGGTCGAATCTGGTGTTGATCTGGCTCGCGCTCTCGCCGACTGCCCAGGCCAGGATGCAGGATTTTCCTCGTTGACCTTCGCCTGGTGCGCGCGAGCACTGCCGGTCCACCGCGTCGCCGAAGCGCAGGGCTGGTCGGACACCGAGATCGCCGCACTCGAACAGTTCCGAGATCACCTGGTCGCGCGCGTCATCGCCGAGTCGCAGCCTGGCAGCTCGACGTGATCGCTCCGCGGTGATGCTGCGCCCGACCTCGAGCGGTACACGGCCTGGGAGCGCGAGGCCCAGCGCCGCGGGATCGCGGCGAGCGTGCTGGCGATGCAGCTGATGGACGAGGCGAGCGACGCGACGATTCGGTCGGAGGTCGGCGGGAAGCTCCACGAGATCGGCCGATACCTCGATGAGGCGAGCGAGAACGGCTGGGAGCTGGTCAGCTCGAAGGACATGATCCACGCCGTCGTCCAGCGCGGCGCGGATCTGCGCGTCGATGGCGGTCACCGCTCACCGTCCTTCACCGGCACGCCGATGGTGTCGTCATCGTCGAGCGCGATCAGGCAGTCGGTTGGCACGCAACCGCAGCGCCTCTGTCCCGTCCCCCCGCCGTGGCCTTGCTGGGCGATCACCGGCCACCTCTCGCGACGGGAGCGGGCTGTGTTATCTACCGCGCATGAAGCGAATCGCGCTCGCGCTGTGCATGCTCGGCACCGGCTGCATCCCCCACACGGAATCGTTTGGCTCCGGTACGGTTGGCGCTCACCCGCCGCCCTGCCTCCGGGTGCCTCGGTCCCGAAGTGGGACCACTTCTGCTCGCAGGTCGGCGGGACGCTCGACGCGATCGGCCGATACCTCGATGAGGCGAGCGAGAACGGCTGGGAGCTGGTCAGCTGGAGCATCGCGGGTGCCGGCAACCTGGCGTGCTTCAAGCGCCCGCGCATCGGGACACCCGGGGAGGCGCCGCCCGCGTCTGCGTCCGCAAGTAGCGCGCCCGCCGGCCGATGACTGATCGGGGACCAGCGGCCACCGCCATCTCGGGACAAGGGAGAGAAACGCTCATGATCCATTACGAAGTCGAGGACGCGATCGCGCGGATCACGCTCGAGTCGCCCCCTGTGAACGCCCTGACGATCCCGATGCTCGACGCCCTGCTCGACGCCCTCCGCCGCGCGAAGGACGACAACGACGTCCGCGCCGTGATCTTGCAAAGCGCGATCCCACGCTATTTCTGCGCTGGGCTCGACCTCGCGGTGCTACAAGGCGCGTCCGCCGATCACGTGCGCGCGTTGCTGGACAGACTCTACGTCGCGCTCACCGACCTCCAGCACGATCTCGGCAAGCCCTCGATCGCCGCGATCTCCGGGGCGGCGCGCGGCGGCGGGATGACGCTCGCGATCTCGTGCAACGTGATCGTCGCTGATGACAGCGCGAGCTTTGGTTATCCGGAGATCGACGTCGGGCTCCTACCCGCGATCCATCTTGCGCATCTGCCGGGCATCGTGGGCCGCCATCGCGCGTACGAGCTACTGTTCACAGGCCGTGCATTCGGCGCGGAAGAAGCCCGCGCGCTCGGCCTGATCAGCCGCATTGCGGTGGATGCGCGAGCCGAAACCCTCGCGCTCGCCGGGACGTTCGCCGCGAAATCGCCCACCGCCATGGCGCTCGGCCGCGCCGAATTCATGCGCGCGAATGACTACCGCGCAGAGCTCGCGCCCGTGATCGATGCGTTCGTCGAAGCGTCGATGAGCGAAGATGGACGCGAAGGTGTCAAGGCATTCGCGGAGAACAGAAAACCGGCATGGAAGCCGACGTCCCAGGAGGGGCAACACTGAAGAAATGACTGCGCCGCAAGGCCCCTGCGCGGAGGCTTTGCAGTCCTTCTGGCCATGCTCGCGCCATGGGCGCGGACAATGCTCGCTGTCGTCGCATGTGCATCGGCGCCTGTCCTTCGCCAACGTTCGATCGGAGCGTCGTGGAGCGCTCACGACGGAGGCGGTGGCGCCGCGTCGCGCGCGGTGCGGTCGGCCGCGGGGCTCAGCGCGGCGAGCAGGCGCTTGCCGATCAGATACGCGTCGCCGGGCCATCGGCCGGAGACGTAGCGACCATCCTCGACGACAAACGCGTGGCCATCGTCGTCGCGGGTGCCGCGCCTCGACAGCTCGCGCGGGCCGAGCTCGAAGTCCTCGGGCCGGGCGAGCGCCGCGCGGACCTCGTCTTCGACGTACGCCGGGTAGGTGCGGTAGTAGCGCCCGCGCCGCCAGAACGTCGCGAGGTACGCGCTGCGCTCCATGTACTTCGGCAAGCAGGTGGTGCGCAGGCCGTGAGCAGCAGCGGGTCGCAGGCAGGGGTCGCGCCCGCCTCGGTCGCGAACACGACGCTGTGTCCGGCCTCGGTCAGCAGCTTCCACGGCACCACGACCTCCGTGACATCGAAGTCGCGATCGGGCAATGGCATGAGGATCGTCGCCATGCCGCGATGGTACTCGACGGCCGCGCGCTCGTCGCCGGTGCGCGCGCAGCGGCCTCCAGGAGGCACGGCGCCGCCTGCCCCGAGCTTCGAGACCGTCCGCTTCCGGCCCACGCGTGCGGGCCGCGCCGCCGAGAGGTTCAGAGCGTGGCGCCGATGCTCGCGCCGCTCCTGGGGCGTAGAAAGCCGGACGGCGGGATCGATCCCGTCGACGTACGGGCGCCGGTGACGGCGGATGGATCGACGCTCTGCAGCGCGGCGTCGGTCCACGCTCCTTGTGACCGACAGCCCGCTCGGCGCGCTCGCCGCCACTCCGGGCCGGGCGGGTGAGCTCCGGGCCCGCCGATCCACGCTCCAGCGGGCGAGCCGCCACGTGGTTGCCCGCGTGATCGAGCGGAGGTCTGGTCAGACGCCCGTGCTATCTCGCCGGCGTGAGCTCGCTCCCATCGCCGCAACGTGCGCATGTCCTCGATGTCCCGTTCGCGATGCGCGGGGTCGCCGCCGCGAGCAAGGCACGCTGGGACAAGGAGCACGGCGTATTCATCTATGACGGCGCCGAGCTCCCGCCCGCGCTCGCGCCGTTCCGCGCGCAGCCGTACTCGTGGGAGATGCACGTGCAGCGCGAGCTCGCGGCCGCGCCGCCGCGCAAGCCGTCACCGTCGCATGCGTCGATCACTCTGCGAGCGCACCAGCAGGAGGCCACCCGCGCGATCGGTGCGGCGCGCGCTGCGGGCTTCCCCGGTTTTCTGCTCGCCGACGACGTCGGCCTCGGCAAGACCATCACCGCATGGGCCGCGGTCCTGGCGATGCCGGCGGCGCGCCGGGCGCTCGTCGTATGTCCGCTCGCGGTGATCGCGCACTGGCGCCGGACGATCGAGGCGATGGGCGACGGCGGCAAGGACATCGTGGTCCTCAACTACGACCGGCTCGGCAAGCTGTTCGAGGTCAGCGACGCCGCCCGCAAGAAGATCCGGACGAAGAAGGGGCTTGCGCGCGCCGGCACCGCCCCCGAGCTCGACGTGATCATCCTCGACGAGAGTCACCGGCTGAAGAACCCGACCTCCGCGCGCTCGAAGCTCGCAGCCAAGCTCGTCGCGAGTGCCGGCTTCTGCCTGTGGCTCTCGGCGACGGCGGGCCAGAACCCGCTCGAGCTGTCGTATCTCGCGCCCCTGCTCGCCCGGACGACCGGCAGCAGCGCCCGCGACCTCAAGGACTTCGAGCAATGGTGCCTCGACCAGCAGCTCGGCGTGACGCGCGGCAACTTCGGCAAGTGGGAGTGGCGCGGCGAGCGCAGCGACTGCGAGAGGGTCCGCGCCATGCTGTTCGAGCCCCCGCGCGCCGGCCAGGCCACCGCGGGCATCCGCCGGCAACCGGAGCAGATCGCCGGCTGGCCCGCGATCAACCGGATCCTCGCGCCGATCGAGCTCGCCGCCGAGGCACGCGTGCTCTACGAGGTGGCCTGGATGGCGTTCCGCCGCGAGATGGAGCTCGTGCCGCGCGGGCGCGATCCGAAGTCCGCGCTCGCGGCGTCGCTCCGGCTGCGCCAGAAGAGCTCGCTGATCCGCGCGCCCGGTACCGTCGAGCTCGCGCGCGAGCTGCTCGACAACGGCCACCAGGTCGCGATCTCGGTCGCGTTCCTCGAGACGCTCACCGCGCTGCGTGAGGCGTTCGAGACCGGCGTCGGCGCGGTCCGGTGCGCGGCGATCCACGGCGGCATCCCGGCCGCGGCCCGCGAGGCGGAGCGCCTGCGCTTCCAGCGTGGCGACGCGCGCGTGGTCCTGTTCACCGTCGAGGAGGGCATCTCGCTCCACCAGGGCGAACACGGCGACGCGCCCCGGTCCGAGGTGATCCACGACCTGCGCTGGTCCGCGATCCAGATGGCGCAGATCGAGGGCCGCTGTCACCGCGACGGGCGGTTCGCGCAGGTCTACTGGACCTACGCCGACGACACCGTGGAGGAGAAGATCGCGCGCGTGGTCGCCGGTCGCATCCAGTCGATGAAGGAGATGATCGGCGACGACACCGAGACGCTTCGCGAGATCGAGAACCTGCTGCGCGGCTGAGCGCGGCGCGACGGCGGCAGATGGATCGCGGCAGTTGCTCGTCGTGGAGCTCGAGAAGGGTCGCTCCAGGATCCGTCGACCCAGCGCCGGCGGGGTGAGCAGCGGCTGCGGTGCCACAAGCTACCGGCGGGCAGCAGGCGCACTTCCTGCCCGCTACCAGTGGCGCTTGGGCCGCCGGCGTCCCCCGCGAGGCGGCGAGGGTGACGACGCCGCCGGTGCGGGCATCGACCACTCGCGTGGCTGCGAGCGCGCGCGTTGCGGTGCCGACCCTCGATTGCCGAGGGAGCGGTCCGGCGACGGGGGTTGCCCAGGCTGGGACGGCGCGCGCGACCGATCTTGCGAATCCGCGCGCGGCGGGTCCAGGCGCGGACCTTGCGGCCCCGGCCGCTCCGCCGTCGATCCGTTCGAGCGCGGTGAGTCCGTCGGCGATCGGACGTCCCATCCTTTGCGCTGGCCGCCCGGCGGCACCCCGTCCGAACGCGGACCTCGTTGCGATGAAGCAACGCTTCGCTGCGGCCCGCCTGGCGACGATCCATCAGACCGCCGCGAGTCCGGCTGCGATCGCGCATTCCAGCCATCGCGCGCCCCACCGTCCGGACGCTGCGGAGCTCGCTGCGAGCGTGGCGCGTCTCGCGGAGGCCCACCCCACCCGCGCGGATCCGGCCGTCGCTCGTCGAGCCGCTGCTCGCGCCGACGCGGCGGCTGGGGAGGTGGCGCCGGTGGCGGCACGAACTCGCGGGTCAGCTCGCGGGCGACGTAGGCTCGCCAGATCGCGCGGCCATCGTGCCGGTGGATCGCCAGCGCCGGATCGAAGCCCGACACGAAGCGCACCACGTTGTCGAAGTCGCGCAGGAAGAAGAACTCCGCGCGCGAGTTATGCACCGCGGATACGACCTGGGGCAAGTCGATGATCGTCGGGCCGTCGGCCGCCGCGAGGATGTTGTACGCGGACAGATCGCCGTGGATCAGATCGCAGCACAGCATGGCGATGATCTGCGCGACCAGATCGGCGTAGACGCCCATCGCCGCGGCGGGCTCGATCGCAACGTCGATCAGCCGCGGCGCCGGCCGGCCCTCGCCGTCCTTCACCAGCTCCATCAGCAGCACGCCCTCGTAGAACATCACCGGGGTCGGGATCCGTACGCCGGAGTCGACCAGCTTGTACAGCGCATCAGCCTCGGCCGACTTCCACGCCTGCTCCGCGGCATCGCGACCGAACCGGCCACCGCCGTCCATCGCGCGCTGGGTGCGGCTGTTGCGCACCTTGCGGCCCTCCTTGTAGTCCGCGTTGTTCTTGAAGCTGCGGGTCGACCGGTCCTTGTAGACCTTGGCCGCCAGCGTGTGGTCGCCGCGCCGGACCAGCGAGATGTTGGCCTCCTTGCCGCTCTTGAGGCGGCCGAGGACTTCATCGATCACGCCATCGGCGATCAGGACATCGAGCGGGTCGGTCATCGTCGGTGAGACGCCGAGCAATAGCACCCCGGGGCGGACGCGACCAGGGTTACTTGCAGCCAACGACGACCACAGCCCCGCGACGCTGGCCCTCGGGGCGAGTGGGTCAACATCCAGATGTTCTCGCACGATCTGAGCGAACCGGTGGCGCCCTCGACGGCGTCACGGGGCGCCGGCCGGATCCCACGCAGTGGCGAGCCCTTCCTCGAAGCCGTCCAGCTCCGCCATCGCCGCCGTGTCGAGCGTGAAGTCGAACACCGCGGCGTTCTCTGCGATGTGCTCGCGCCGGACGGACCTGGTCAGCACGACGTTGCCGTGCTCGATGCTCCAGCGCAGCAGGACCTGCGCCGGCGTGCGGCCGACCCTGCGCGCGACTTCTGCGAGCCGCGCGTCGGCGAGCCGCCTGCCCTGGGTCAGCGGACAGTACGCCTCGACCACGATGCCGTGCTCGCGGCACAGCGCGCAGGTATCCCGGCGCTGGAGGAACGGCGAGAGCTCGATCTGGTTGACGTGAGGAACCACCTTGGCCTCACCGAGCAGTTCGCGCAGGTGCGGCACCATGTAATTGCTGACGCCGATCGCGCGCGCACGGCCGTCGGCAAACGCGCGCTCGAGCGCCCGCCACGAATCGCGGCGCTTGCCGGGGACCGGCCAGTGAATCAGGTAGAGATCGACGTGGTCCATTCCGAGCCTGCCGAGGCTGGCATCCAGCGCGCGCAGCGCCGCGTCGTAGCCGTGATCGTCGTTCCACAGCTTCGTGGTGACGAACACCTGGTCGCGCGGAACCGAGCTCGCCTTGATCGCCGCGCCGACATCGACCTCGTTGCCGTAGATCCGCGCGGTGTCGACATGGCGGTAGCCGAGCTCGAGCGCGGCGGTGACGGAATTGCGCGTGGTGGTACCCTCGGGGACCTCCCAGACGCCGAAACCGACCTGGGGAATCTGTGCACCGGTGAGAAGCGCGAGGCGAGTGGTGACCGACATGAGCGGACTATAGATGCATCCTGGACTCGACGCATTCCGGCGTCAGGGCACGGGCTCGCACCGGCCAGGCGTGCTAGCTCCGGTGCGATGGAGATCGTCCGACTCACCGTGGCCGACATCGCACTGGCGCGCCGCACGTTCGAGCTGCTGGCGCGCGTGTTCGACGAGCAGCCGGTGCCGCTTGGCGACGCCTACCTGCGGATGCTCCTCGCACGGCCGGACTTCTGGGCGCTGGCGGCTCGTGTCGATGACGAGGTCCTGGGCGGGCTCACCGCGCACACGCTGCCGATGACCCGCGCCGAGACCAGCGAGCTGTTCCTCTACGATCTCGGTGTCCGCGCCGACTGGCGCCGCCGCGGCGTTGGTCGCACCCTGGTCGACGCGCTGTGCGATCAGAGCGCGCGCGCCGGCATCGGCGTGGTCTTCGTGCCGGCCGACGGCGACAATACCCACGCGCTCGACTTCTACCGTGCACTCGGCGGCGCCGAGGCCCCGGTCGCGGTCTTCACCTTCGAGCGGTAGCGGATCTCGGCGTCGTCTGGGGACGTCGACTACGCATGACCAGCTGCGAACTCCTCACCCTGGACCCACAGCATGTTGGTTCGCTCGTAAGCCACGTCGCAGCGGGGGCAGCGTTCTTGCGACCAACGTCCCAACCAGAGGCGCCGTCGCCGCAGGCCGGGCATGGCCGCGCTCCAACCACCGCCGTGGCCACTTGTCGTCGAGCGGCGTCCGCTGGCCAGGCAGCCGTGCCGTCGCTCTTGGAAGGTCAGAGCCGGGATAGGTGAGGAGCCGCATCTGCTTGGCTTCGCGCCAGGCCGCCTGAGGGACCCGAGTTCTACCACGCGCGCGCCCACGAGGTCGCTGCCGATGCGCTCACCGCCGACCGGCGCCAGTTCGGCCTGAGCCCTTGCTCCGCGCGGGCGACCTCGGGCTACTCGGCGAGCTGGGCGCGCACCGCGTCGAGCTGACGCGCGATCGCGTCGAGGTCGTGGCCTCCGCCGATCTCCCAGCCTTCGCGCGAGTAGTAGCGCTTGACGCCGCGGCTGGCGCCGTCGAGCTCGAGGCAGAAGTCCATGCCGCCCTCGCGACAGCGCCGCGCCTGCGCGCGCACCGTCTCGCGATCGCCGGTCTGCGGGAACACCAGGCGCAGCTCGCCGGCGCTGGCCTCGTAGCGGAATGCGTCGAAGGCGCCGCGCCACTGCGAGGTCGCCTGGAACACGCCGACCGAGTGCTCGCTGACCGCGGCGAACACGCGGATCATGTCGCGCTCGTTGCGCGGGACGTGGTCGATCCAGATCCGATTGGCGACCAGACGGGCTTCGGTCGGGCGTGTCGCGCGCTCCCGGCCCCACAGCGATGCAACGACGACGACGGCGACGACGATGACCAGCAAGACCGGCTTCTTCATGGCTGCCATGCTAGCGCGCATCCTCGCGGCGCGCCTCGCTGATCCGCGCGGCGAGCGGGGAGGTCCGTGCAGCGATTCGCGCCGCCCTCCCGGCTCACCCGATCCTCGAGGTCATGCCGCGAGCTCCTCGAGCCGGCGGTTGTCCGTGCGCAGCATGCGCGTGGCCGCGATCGCGCCGATCACGCCGCTGGCCCCGAAGGCCAGGAACACCGCTCCGGTCCCCGCGGTGTCCACGAGGTATCCGACCAGGACCGGCCCGGCGGCCGACGATCCGCGGGGCGCCGGCGCCTGGCGCGGCTCGCCGGGCGAACGCGATCGACGCCCCGTCGGACGTCGCGCACGTTGCTTCCTGCGCGGGCGCCGGCATGGCTTCACGCGGCCCCGCCCGCGGCCGCGCCGAGCGGGACATTCCACGCATCGTAGCCGTAGAGCCACGACGTATCCTCGCTGCCGCCCTTCATCCAGCTGTTGGCGCTCGAGATCGCCTGGATGCGAGACGTCCGCGGCTTGCGGTGCGCCTCGTAGCGCCGGAACGCGCCGGCGATGTCGTCGCCATCGACCTCGGCGAGGCAGCGCGCCAGGACCGCGGCGTCCTCCACCGCGGTCGCCCCGCCCTGCGCCATGTACGGCGTCATCGCATGGCACGCGTCGCCGAGGAGCACGACGCGCCCATCGCTCCACCGCGCCAGCGGCTCGCGCTCCAGGATCGCCCACTTGTGGCAACCCGGGCAAGCCGCCAGCACCACGCGCACGTCGCGATGGAATCCGTCGTAGGCGGCGCGCAGCGCATCCACGTTGCCTCTGGCCGACCACGACTCGCGGGTCAGCCACTCCGCCGGCTCGGGGACGCTGGTGACGAAGTAGATCTCGCTCCGGTCGGGCCTGGTGTAATAGATGACGATGTGGCGGTCCGTGCCCCACCACTTGGTGCGGGACGGCCCGGCGTCGAAACCA
>JBGQCL010000433.1:0-10151 GCA_041495365.1 Kofleriaceae bacterium
CGGGTCGTTCAAGCAGGACGAGGGCGTGCGCTACCACGCGCGCGATGTCGCGCTGGTCCGGGCGCAGCGCGCCGGGGCGGTGTGCGTGCTGGGATCGGCGACGCCGAGCCTGGAGAGCGCCGCGCACGCCGAGCGCGGCGCATACAGCAAGCTCACGCTGACCCAGCGGCCGACCGCGCGGCCGATGCCCGACGTCCAGATCGTCGACCTGCGGACCTACGTACCCGACGGGGAGGCGATGCTGTCGGCGCCGCTGCGCGCGGCGATCGGCGAGGCGCTGGCGGCCGGCGATCAGACGATCCTGTTCCTCAACCGCCGCGGGTTCGCGACGTTCGTGCTGTGCCGGGCCTGCGGCCACGCGTTCCGCTGCCCGCACTGCTCGGTGTCGCTGACCTATCACCGCCACAGCGACCGGCTCGCCTGCCACTACTGCGGCTACACCCAGCGCGTGCCCGAGGCCTGCCCGGGCTGCGGCGCGACCGGCGCGATCGAGCGCAAGGGGCTGGGCACCGAGAAGGTCGCCGATGCGGTCGCCGCCGCGTTCCCGGCGGCACGGGTCGCGCGGCTCGATCGCGACGTCGCGACGGGCGCGAAGATCGAGGCCGTGCTCGCCCGGGTGGCGCGCCGCGAGGTCGACGTCCTGGTCGGCACCCAGATGGTCACCAAGGGCCACGACTTCCCGGGCGTCACGCTGGTCGGCGTGCTGTGCGCCGACACCGGGCTCAACCTCCCGGACTTCCGCGCCTCGGAGCGCACGTTCCAGCTCCTGGCGCAGGTCGCGGGGCGAGCCGGCCGCGGCGATCGGCCCGGGCGCGTGTTGATCCAGACCTACCGGCCGCACGCGCCGGCGGTGGTCGCCGCGGCGGCCCACGACTACGCGAGCTTCTTCGCCGCGGAGATGGCGGCGCGCGCCGAGCTGGGCTACCCGCCGCACGGCCGGCTGGTCGCGGTCCGGGTCGACGGCGCCGATCCCCACGAGGTCGCGGGCGCCGCCCACCGGCTCGCCGAGCTCGCGACGGCCGCGGCGCGCCGCCCCGAGATCGCCGGCCAGGTCGAGGTCCGCGGCCCGGTGCCGGCGCCGCTGGAGCGGCTGCGCAACCGCACCCGCTGGCAGGTCTGGCTGCGCAGCGCCGATCGCCATGCGCTCCGCCGCGTCGCGCGCAGCCTGCTCGCGGTCGAGCTGGCCGGCGCGGTCCGCGTCGGGCTCGACGTCGACCCGATCTCGGCGATGTAAGTGCGCCGGGGCACGGCCGCGCGCCGGGTGCCGCGCGTGTATACTTTCGGCCGTCCATCGATCCCACGGGGGGCTCTGCCCCCCGTCTCGCTTCGCTCGAGGCAACGTGCCTGACCCGTCTGTCCTTCCGTGTGTCCTGGTGGTCGCCGATCGCGAGCGGGTCGGCGAGCTCGTCGCCGCGCTGTCCGAACTGCCCAGCGTCGAGGTCGTGGTGTCGTCGGGCGGCGACGACACGATCGAGCTGTTCGCGGCGCGCCGTCCGGCCGTGGTCGTGCTGACCGCGTCGCTGGAGCACGGCGATCCCAGGTCGCTGATCGCCGCGCTGCGCGCACAGCGCACGCCGCCGGCGCGCTCCGACGCCGCGATCGTCGTGGTCGGCGATGACGCCGGGCCGATCCGGACCGCGCTCGATGCGCTGGAGCTGGCGCCCGACCGGTTCGTGAGCCGGCCGCTGTCGCCGCGGGCGCTGCGGTTCGCCGTGACCGGCGGGATCGACACGGTCCGGGCCGCGCGCGGCGCGGCGCCGCCGCCACCCCCGCTGCGTCCGGTGACGGCTGGTTCCGCGACCGGGCAGGCCGACGCGACGAGCTCGGCGGCCAGCGCAGCCTGGCCGCCGCGGATGGACACCCAGCCCGGCGGGACACCGCCGCCGCGGCCGCCGCGCGTGCCCTCGACACCGCCCCGCCCCCCGTCCCGGCCGCCGGCCGGCGCCGTTCCGGCCGCGGCGAGCCCGGCAGCGTCGCCCGCCGCCGCGGCCCCGGCCCCGGCAGCCCCGTCGAGCGCCGCCGCGGGCCCGAGCGCTGCCCCGGTGCAGGACGCCTCGACGTCCGCACGACACCCGCTGTCCGCCTCGGTGGTCTCGTCGGGCACCCCGAACGCGTTGCCGATCACCCCGTCCGCGCTCGCGGCGGCGCCGGCGGCGCTGCCGCCGCTGTCCGCCTCGGCGATCACTGCGATCACGCCATCGCCGCCACCCGCACCACCGCCACCCGCACCGCCGCCATCGCGATCGCGGGCGAGCGCGCCCTCGCCGTCGGGCGCAGCCGGGCCGACCGGGCCGACCACGCGGGCTGCGCTGCGCGCGCGCTGGGAGGCGCTCGCGGACTCGATGGCGGATCTGCCGGGCGACGACGACGACGATGAGCCCCCGCCGCTGCCCCCGCCGCTCGTGATCAAGCCGCGTCGCCGGCACGGCAAGCCGACCGACGAGGTGCCGGCGCCGGCCGCCTGGAAGCCGGGCAGCACCGACGAGCTCGCGCCGCAGCGCGAGCCGACGCTGATCCTGCGCGAGCCCGAGCCGCCGCGGATCGCGCCGCCGCTGCCGCCGGTGCCGCCGCCACCTCTCGCGCCGGCCGAGTCACCGGCGCCCGCCGTGGCTCGGGCCCCGACCGCCGATGGCGAGGTGGTCGTCGCGGCCCGGACGACGTCCGACGAGCTGTGGTCCGATCCGACGTCGATCCCCGCGCTGGGCGATCCCGAACCAGGAGCCGACTCCGCGTCGACCGCGTCGACCGCGTCGCGCCCCGTCGTGTATGTCCGCGCGGCGCCGCCCGCGGCGCCCGGCGAGCGCGCCGCGATCGACGCGCCGATGGGTTCCCCGGAGGGCTCTGCCCCCCGTCTCGCAGCGATGGATCCCACGGGTGGCTCTGCCCCCCGCCCCGCCGGCGAAGCCGTCGGGGTCCCCACCCCCCATCTCGCTGCGCTCGAAGGCTTCCCCGATGAGCTGCTCGGCGAGCTCACCGATCGCCAGGTCGCGGAGCACGACGAGCCTGGGCCCGCCGATCGGCCCGAGCCGCTGCTCGACGCCGGCGCGAACGGGCCGCCGCCGCGCGACTTCGCGCGCGAGCTGCGCGCCAAGATGTCGATGATGGCGCAGCGGCTGTTCCACAGTGGGGTCGCGCCGCCGGTCCCGACCGATCATGCCCCGCGCCACGATCATCATACCGAGATCGACCTCGCGGCGCTCGGCGATGATCCGGCGCTCTCCGGCGAGGCCGAGCTCGAGGCGGCGCAACGCCTCGAGCCCGGCGAGCTCGCGACCTCGCCGGGGTCGTGGGACAGCCAGGTTCGCGAGCGCGGGCTGCCCGATGCTGGCATGATCGTCCGCGGCGTGTCGGACGCCGCGATGCTGCTCGCCCGGATGTTCGCGCAGGGCGCGACCGGCCGGGTCGGGTTCCGCCGCGACGAGCTCGAGACCATCATGTACTTCGACCGCGGCCGGCCGGTGTTCGCGTCGTCGAACGAGCCGCGCGACCGGATGGGTGAGCTGCTGCTGCGCGAGGGCAAGATCACCGCGTCGCAGCTCGAGCGCTGCCAGGCGGTGGTCGCCGAGTCCGGGCGGCGGATGGGCGAGATCCTGGTCGACTTCGGCTACCTCAAGCGCCGCGAGCTCCTGCCCGCGGTGCGGCGCCACGTCGAGGATCTGGTGTACTCGCTGTTCGGCTGGGAGCGCGGCACGTACGCGATCACGCTCGACGCCGAGCCGTGCGCCGAGCGGATCCGGCTGTCGCGCCACCCCGCGGCGCTGATCCTCGAGGGCATCCGTCGCAAGCTCGACCGCACCAACCTGGAGCGCATGGTCGGCTCCCCGTCGACCGTGATCGAGGTCCGCGACCGCGAACGGCTCGGCGGCATCGTCCACGCCGGCGACCTCGCACCGGAGGAGCGCTCCGCGCTCGCTGCGTTCGACGGCCAGGCCGACCTGGCGCAGGTCGCGCGCAGCGCCGGGGTCGATGTCGCCGACGTGCTGCCGCGGGCCTGGGCGCTGTGCGTGCTCGGCCTGGCGACCGCGCGGCGCGCCGACGCCGAGGTCCCCGACGAGTCCACCGCGCTGGTCGGCGAGACCGACCTCGCGATCGACCGCGAGCGGGTGCGCGCGCGCTGGCAGCTGGTCACCGACGCCGACTACTTCGCCCTGCTCGGGGTGCGCCGCGACGCGACCGGCTTCGAGATCCGGCGCGCCTACCAGTCGGCGCGCCGCGACTTCGCCGCCGATTGCTTTCCGGGCGAGCTGCGCCGCGAGCTGGCGCGTGAGCTCGACGACATCGCCAGCGTGCTCGACGAGGCGTTTCGCGTGCTGCGCGACGACCGGCTGCGCCAGACCTACCTGGCGAACCTGGTCGAGAGCTGACCCGCGCGGACGAGCGCCGATCGGCTCAGCGCTCGAGCCGGGCGATGTAGAACGCGTCGGCGTCCGGCGGCCAGGTCCGGTGGTCCTCGACCAGCCGCAGCCCACTGCGCTCGACGAGCGCGGCGACCTGGTCGGGGCCCTCGGCGCGCGTGAACGTGCACACCGAGTACACCAGCGCCCCGCCGGGCGCGAGCCGCGGCAGCACGGCGTCGAGCAGCCGGCGCTGGAGCTCTGCCAGGCGCGGCACGTCGGCGGGCACGAGCCGCCACTTCGCGTCGGGGTGGCGCCGCAGCACGCCGAGCCCGGTGCACGGCGCATCGAGCACGATCAGGTCGTACGCGGCCGCGAGCGGCGCGGCCGGATCCAGCAGATCGCAGACCACCGGCCGGATGCTCGCCAGGCCGAGCCGCGCCGCGGTCTCGCGCGCCAGGTCGAGCTTCGCCGGCAGCTGATCCGCGGCGTCAATCGGCGCGGCGTCGTCGGCCAGCTCGGCGAGGTGGGTCGATTTGCCGCCGACCCCGGCGCACGCGTCGAGGATCCGCTGGCCGGCGCGCGGCGCGGCGATCAGGCCGACCCGCTGCGCGCCGGCGTCCTGGACCGTCCAGCGGCCGGCCCGGAACGACGCACTGCGCGCCGGATGCCCCAGCCCCTCGATCGCGATCGCCGTCGGCGGCTCGGCGATCGGCCGGGCGGTCGCGCCGGCCGCCGCGAGCTCGGCGATCAGCGCGTCGCGCGTCGTCCGCCGCCGGTTGGTGCGCGCGACCAGCGGCGCGGGCCGGGCGAACGCGGCGGCGAGCTCGCCGAGCCGGTCCGGCGCCGCGGCGGCGAGCTCGTCGGCGATCCACCCCGGCAGCGAGTGCTCGATCGCGATCCGGGCCCGCGGCTCGTCGGGCAGCGCCGGCTCGCCCGCGGTGGCGAGCTTGCGCAGCACCGCGTTGCAGAACCCGGCGAGCCGAGGCCCGGCGACCCCGCGCGCCGCGTGGACCGCGTCGTCGACCGCGGCGTAGCCCGGCACGCGGTCGAGGAACAGCAGCTGGTGCGCCGCGACCCGCAGCGCGGTCACCACCCGCGGTGGGGTGCGCGCCAGATCGGCGTGGGCGGCGAGCGCGCGGTCGATCCGCGCCCGATTGCGCAGCACGCCGTAGACCAGCTCGGCGGCGAGCCGGCGCTCGCGCTCGTCCAGTCCCGCGCGCGAGAGCTCGCCGTCGAGCGCAGGCGTTGCCCACGCGCCGCCGCGCTCGACCCGGTCGAGCACCCGCCGCGCGACATCCCGCGCCGTCGCACCGGCCCCGCCAGCCCGGCCGGCCCGCGCGGTCACGCCGGCTCCGGCCGGCCGAGCACGTCACCGACCGCGATGCCCCGGCCCGCTGCGAACTGCGCCGCAGCCAGGCGCTTGCGGCCGGCCGCCTGGAGCTCGCGGATCACCACGGCGCCGTAGCCACATGCTACCCGCGCTCCGGCGGCATCGATCGCCAGCACGGTCCCTGGCGCAGCGTGCCCCGGCGCAGCAGTCCCGGGCGCAGCGGTCCCCGGTGCAGCGGTCCCGGCGGTTCCTCGCGCAGCGGTCCCGGAGGCGGCGTTTGCCGGCGCGGCGCGCCCCGACGCGGCGTGCTCCGACGCGGGCTCGCCGCCGCTCGCTCGCGCCCGGAACAGCTTGACCGGCTGGCCGCGTAGCGTCGCGTGCGCGCCGGGCCACGGGTCGACGCCCCGGATCCGCGCTGCGACCGCCGCGGCCGGCTGGCCGAAGTCGATCGCGCCATCGGTCTTGGCCAGCATCGGTGCGTGGCTCGCCGCGCCATGGTCCTGCGCCACCGCGCGCGCGGTCCCCGCTGCGAGCGCCGCGATCACCTCGACCAACGCCTCGGCGCCAATCGGGGCCAGCCGCTCGAGCAGCTCGCCGGCGGTCTCGTCCGGATCGACCGCCACGCGGCGCTCGAGGTACACCGGCCCCGTATCCATGCCCTCGTCGAGCTGCATGAGCGAGACCCCGGTCTCGGCATCGCCGCGGATCACCGCCCACTGGACCGGCGCGGCGCCGCGGTACTTCGGCAGCAGCGAGCCATGAACGTTGATGCAACCGCGCGGCAGCGCGTCGAGCACAGCTCTCGGCAGGATCTTTCCGTACGCGACCACCACCGCGAGCTCCGCACCGGTCGCGACCATGGCGTCCCTCAGCTCGCCGGTCCGCGCCGACCGCGGCTGGATCACCGGCAGCCCGAGCTCCTGTGCTGCGGCCTTCACCGCCGGTGCCGTCAGCTGTCCGCCGCGCCCGGCGGGCTTGTCCGGCTGGGACACCACGAGCGCGACCTCGTGCTGCGCGTGCAGCGCGCGCAGGCACGGTACGGCGAACCCGGGGGATCCCATGAAGACCACGCGCACGCCGCGGATCTATCACCCTCGGCACACCCGCGGTAGCAAGCCGACCGCCGATTGATGAGTTCCTGCTTCGAGCCCAGGACCGAGGAGCGTGTGTGCGATCTCCCGAGAGGAGGAGCGAAGGGCGCGAGCGGCGAGCGGCGGGCACGAGCGGCGAGCGGGGGAGCGGCGGGCGGCGGGGTCAGCGCACGGCGGCCCGCGCGGCGCCGTGCGCGCGCATCGCGGCGATGGTCGCGGCGTAGTCCTTCGTGCCGAAGATCCCCGAGCCGCTGACGATGACGTCGGCGCCGGCCTCGACCACCGCGGCGACGTTGTCGAGCTTGACCCCGCCGTCGACCTCGATGTCGACCGCCAGGCCGCGCTCGCGGATCATCTCGCGCAGCAGGCGGATCTTGTCGAGCGCGCTCGAGATGAGCTGCTGGCCGCCGAACCCGGGGTTGACCGACATGATCAGGACCTGGTCGACGTCGCCGAGCACCCACTCGATCGCCTCGAGCGGCGTCGCCGGGTTGAGCACGACGCACGGCCGCTTGCCGAGATCGCGGATCTGGTGCAGCGTGCGGTGCAGGTGCGGGCAGGCCTCGGCGTGGATGCCGATCAGGTCGGCGCCGGCCTGGGCGTACGCGCCGACCCAGCGCTCGGCGTCCTCGATCATGAGGTGGACGTCGAGCGGCAGCCGGGTCGCGCGGCGGACCGCCGCCACCACCACCGGCCCGATCGTCAGGTTGGGGACGAAGTGGCCGTCCATGACGTCGACATGGACGTAGTCCGCGCTCGCGATCGCGGCGACCTCCTCGGCGAGCCGGCCGAAGTCTGCGGACAGGATCGAGGGTGCGATCTTGAGCGGCACGGCGGCACGCTAGCACGATCGCGCGCAGCCACCGCGCGCCGCGCCGGGCGCGGGCAGCGACCGCGGGCAGCGAGCGCCGGCGCTCGCAGATCTCGGTCAGTACCCGGCGAACAGGTCGGTCAGCCGCACGTCGAGCGCGGTGGCGACCTTGAACAGGCTCGACACCGACGCGCTCGACTCGGCGCGCTCGATCTGCGAGAGCAGCGACACCGACAGGTTGGTCCGGCGCGCCATCTGCTTGAGCGTCAGGCTCCGGGTCTTTCGCAGCTCGCGGATCTGGCGGCCGATCGCGGCGTGGAGCTCGTCTTCGCGCCGCAGCACCAGGCCCTTCTTCTTCGCGATCCGCGCGATCACGTCGCGGAAGTCGGCGGGTGTGAACGGCTTGTGGATGTACGCCGAGACCTCGTGCTGGATCGAGGCCGATGCCGTCTCCAGCGACGGGTAGCCGGTCAGGATGATCACCGCGATGTCGTCATCGACCGCGCGGATCTGCGCCAGCAGGTCCAGACCCGAGATCTTGGGCATCATCAGGTCGAGGACGACCAGGTGAAATACTTCGTCCCGTATCCGTTCCACCGCCATCGATGGATCGGCCAGGGTGGTGACCTCGAAGCCTTCTGCGTTCAGGAAATCTTGAAGGTACTCGCGGATGTCCTGGTCATCGTCCACGACGAGCACCGATAGCTTTGCGGCCGTGCGGAGGGGAACTGCACCGGTGACAACAGCACCTGCAACCATGGGGGCGACCATGGAGCCACGATATACGAAAATACAGGGCCGCGGAGCCCCCACGTGGGGCTCCGCGGCAGTCGGGGCGACAGGATTTGAACCTGCGACTCCTTGGTCCCGAACCAAGTGCGCTACCAGGCTGCGCTACGCCCCGGAAAGGAGACGTTAGGTAGCTTGCCACGAGCGTTCTGTCAACGCCGCAGGACGGGGAGCGCGATGTGGATGCCTACCTCCGCGAACATCCCGAGATTCGCGATGCTGCCCACCCGCGCGAACGGCGTGATCCCGGCGAACCCCCAAACGCCGAATGAGCCTCCAGGGCGCGGGTGCGCCACGTCCGAGAGCTCGATGATCGGTCCCAGTGAGATTCCCGTCAGATGGCCGAGGAGGTAGGTGCCGAACAGACCATCGACCCACATGCGGCCACCTCCGCGCGCGGTCCACCGGCTCGCGCCGAGATCGCCACCGATCAGGGCGAGCCGCGCGCGCTCGCGGACGACGACCACGGCGGCATCGCCGCCGAAGGTCGAGTCCCACCGAGCGTCGATCCGGCTCGCCGCGCCGAGCGGCCCGAGCCACAGGTAGGTGCCGTCCAGGTCCGAGGTCGGTTGCAAGCGCACCGGTGGCACCACGACCGGCGCCGCGGTGTGCGGATCGGTGACCGCGGTCACCGGATCCGCCGCCGCCACGCGCGTGACAGCGAGGAAACACGCGATCCAGCCGAGGACAGCACACCGAAGCGGGCCTTGCGCGGCCTGGGGGTAAAGCCCCCAGTGGACAGGCTTCAGCGCTACATAACGTGTGCACATCCTGCTAGATTCAGCGTCTACGCGTAGGGGTGGCGGGCTCGTCGTTTGCTACTCGACCGTCCTCGTACCTCGTGAGGATGGAAGACCGCAATACGCAGCTTCCCCCGCCCCCGTTCCCCGGCGAGATGTCGAACTTGGCGATCCAGCGAAGCGCCCCGATGGGGCCGGGGCTGCCCCCGTCCGGCATGGAAGCCGACTACGGCGTGATCCGCGCGCTGCCGCTGTTCGAGGGCATCCCCGATGAAGCGCTGATCCATGCGATGTCGCAGGGCGGGATCGTCCTGCGCTCGCTGGAGCGCGACATGTTCGTGCTCGAGCCGATCGGCCTGGCCGGCGGGCAGCCGGCGCCGGTGATCTATGTCGCGCGCGGCCAGGTCGCCGCTGCGGTGTTCACCGAGACCGACCTCCAGGAGCGCCGCACCGCCCAGATCGCCCACGAGAATGCGACCGCGGAGGAGCGCGAGGAGGAGTCGCTGATCAAGCCGGCGCCGCTGGCCCGGATCGCGCTCAAGAACATCGCCCTGTTCATGGAGGGCGACCTGTTCAACTCCGCGGCGCTGTCGGCGACCCACGGCCAGCCGATCGCGTTCTACACCACGGCGCCGTCGGCGCTGATCTCGATCGACCAGCGCTGGATCGCCGACCTCGCGGTGCGCCACCCGATGTTCGAGCAGCGGCTGCGCCGCGCGCTGTCGGTGTCGCGCGAGCGGCTCGCCTGGGTCTCGGGGGTCAAGCAGGAGCTGCTCGACTTCTTCGTGCGCCAGGGCGTCAGCGTCGCCGGCCAGGTCGTCCGGGTCCGCCAGCTCGACCTGTGCATCGACTGCAAGCTGTGCGAGGAGGCCTGCGAGGAGCGCTATGGCGCGCGCCGGCTGACCCTCGGCGGCTACCAGCTCGGCATGCTCGACTTCATCTACACGTGTCGAACGTGCACCGACCAGCGGTGCATCGATCCGTGCGCCTACGACTCGATCCGCTTCGACGACGAGAGGAAGGAAGTCGTCATCAACGAGTCGACATGTACCG
>JBGQCL010000434.1:0-10124 GCA_041495365.1 Kofleriaceae bacterium
CGAGCACCGCCGTCCCGGGCCGCTCGAACGCCGCGCGCGCCGGCGGCTCGGGCGACAGCGAGCTCGCCGGCACGTACTCGGGATCGCCGCGGCGGCCGACCGGGCTCCACACAAGCCGGGCGCCGGGCGGCGCGGCGAACCGGATCGCGGCCGGGCCCTGCGCGACGACGATCCGGAGCCGGGTCGACCCGACGCCGCGCAGGTCCTGGCCCGCGAGCTGGAGCCGCGCCTCGCCGTCGCCGACGAAGCCGATGATCACCGGGCCGCCGCGCGCGATGAAGATCGAGCCGGCGCGCGCGGTCGTCCCCGGCGGATCGGCGGCGTCGCCGGCGGCGGGCGCCAGGCGGTCGAGCGGCGCCACGGCCAGCCCCGCGCGCAGCGCGAGCAGCCCGGCGGCCGCGGCGAGCGGCATGACCCACCACAGCCGCACCAGCCAGCCGCGCCTCGGCACACCGGCGAGCGGCTCCTGGGTCAGCGCGCGCGCTTGCGGCAGCCCGTGCGCATCGCCGGACCGCGGCTTCCTGACGGGACCGGGGTCCGGAACGATCGGCACGGCGCGCTAGCCTACCGCAGGCGACGCCGTTCGCGAGCGCGCGTGGCTCGGTGCCCGCGCGTCAGCGCACTCGCCCCGGGCACGCGAACCGGGGGGATTTCCTGGCGAGGAACGTGTAGTACTCGCCCTGCTGGCGCAGCCCCGGGACGTGCAGCGTCACCGGCTCGAACCCGCGCGCCAGCCAGAACCCGACGTCGCACGGCAGCGCCGGCGGATCCGGCGTGCGGTGGATCCGGTAGCAGCTGAACACGAACGTCGGGTCATAGCTCGCGAGCACGCGATCGGCGCCGAACTTGGTGTGCCCGGCGCGCGCGCGGATCCGCGGCTCGTCGTGCGCGATCCGGTCGGACACCAGGCCGAACACGTCGATGCCGCGCATCCGCGCGAAGTACGGTTGCGCCCCGGCCCCGCCGAGGATCGAGAAGTCATCGGGCGCAAAGCACCCCGCCATCGCCCGCCCGATCGCCGCGCGGTCCTCGGTGTACGCGATCAGGAACGCCGGCGTGTCGATGATCCCGCGATCGGCGTCGAAGTTGCCCCAGCGCAGCGACGCACGGGTCAGGTCGAGCTGCGCAACCGCGAAGCCGCCGATCACGAGCACCGCGACGCCAGGGGCGATCCAGGCCGCCCGCGGGCCGAGCCGGCCGGCGCCCCACCGGGCGAGCACGCCGGCGAGCCGCTCGGCGCCGAGCGCGACCGCGAGCGCGGCGATCACGAACACCGGCAGGATGAAGCGGTGCAGGCCCATGAAGTCGCCGCCGACGGTGACCGTGTATGCCAGGTACACCGCGGCGAGCACCGCGGCGGTCACCGCGAGCAGCGCGCGCGGCGTGCCCGGCCGCACCGCGACCAGCCCGAGGATCGCGAGCGGCGCCGCGTGCAGCACGTGGCTCTGCCGGAGCCAGACCCAGACGTAGTACAGCCCGTGGTCGAGCATCTGGCGCGGCAGCTCCGGCGCCGCCCACGGCCCGGTCGCCTTGACGTAGTAGGTGTTGGGGAACGGCCAGCCGTAGTACCACCAGCGCCACGCGAACCACGGCGCCCACAGCCCGACGAACCACGCGACCGCGATCGCCTCGTCGCGGATCCCGCGGCCGACCGCCGCCCCCGAGGCCGCGCCCCGGCGCCGCGCGACGAGCCGGTGCCCGACCCACACCGCGCCGAGCACCGCGGCGACCAGCGGACCCTCGGGCCGGGTCATCGACGCGAGGGCGAGCCAGACGCCGATCCGGCGCAGCGCGGTCGGCTCGCTCGCGGCGGCGATCATCGCGTCGAGCGCCGCGGCGACCAGCAGCGTGAACAGCTGGGTCTCGAGGCCGCCCGACGTCCAGCACGCGAAGCCCGACGAGCACGCCAGCAGCAGCGCCGGCACCGCGGCCCACGGCGAGCGCCGGCCGAGCGCGCGCTCCGCGATCCGGAACGCGACGTACAGCGTCGCGAGCCCGCACGCCGTGCCGAGCACGCGCGACGACCACTCCGGCGGGATCCGCGCCAGCATCCCCAGGCCGAGCACGAACGTCCACAGGAAGCTGGTGTAGCCCTCGACCGGCTGCCCGAGGTTGAAGCTCAGCTCGCCGTGCTCGGCGAGGTTGCGCGCGTAGACGAACGAGATGTACGCGTCGTCGGTGACGAAGTTGTAGGCCAGCGAGTGGACGACCAGCACGACGGCCGCGGCGCCGAGCAGCAGCCACCCCGCGCGCGCGGCCGGGCGCTCGGTGGGCTCAGCCATGGGGCTCGTTCGCGGCGGCGGTCACGCGCCAAAAATACCCCGGCGCGCGTCGCCGCGCGGCCCTGCCTGGACGATTCGGGACGGGAGCGGACGACCGTCCTGCATTCGCCGGAGCCTACCGGCGCTGGGCGCGCAGCTGATCGGCCTTCCGGCCGATCCGCTCGATCGCCGCGTAGTGCTCGTCGCCGAGCTCGATCGATGCGGCGGCGATGTTCTCGCGCAGGTGCTCCGGATTCTGCGTCCCCGGGATCACGACGATCGACGGCGACCGCTTCAGCAACCACGCGAGCGCGGCCTGGCCCGGGGCAACGCCGATCTTCGCCGCGACGTGCTGCAGGACCGAGTCGCGCGCGGCGAGCGCGCCGGTCGCGAGCGGGAAGTACGCGATGAACGGGATGCCGTGCTGCTCGCAATACTCGACGACCGGTTCGCTCCGTCGATCGATCACGTGGTAGAGGTTCTGCACGGCGGCGACGGCGAAGTGCTTGCGCGCCGCCTCGATCTGCTCGGGCCACACGTTGCTCAGGCCGACGTGCCGGATCAGGCCGTCGCGCTGCATCTGGGCGATCGCGGCGAACTGCTCGTCGGCCGGCACCGCCGGATCGATGCGGTGGAGCTGCCACAGATCGATGCGCTCGACCCCGAGCGTCGCGAGGCTGCCCTGGACCGCCGCGCGCAGCGCCTCCGGGCGGCCGTCGGGCTGCCACTCGGACGGCCCCGGCCGCAGGAGCCCGCCCTTGGTCGCGACCAGGAGCCCGCGATACGGGTGCAGCACCGTGCGCACGAGCCACTCGGCGAGCAGCGGGCCGTACGAGTTCGCCGTGTCGACCAGGTTCACGCCGAGCTCCGGCACCAGCCGGAGGGTCTCGCGCGCCGCGGCGACATCGAGCGGCGGCCCGAACACCCCCGGGCCGACGAGGCGCATCGTGCCGAAGCCGAGCCGCGAGACCTGGAAGTCCCCGATCGCGATCGTCCCGCACTTCATGGCGAGCCTCCCGTGACACCGACCTCGCTGTTGAGCGCGCGGATCGAGACCCGGAGCGGGCCCTCGCCGGTGAGCGTGATCGTCCGGCGCTGATCCGGCGCGAGGTGGAAGTAGTTGTCCGACGGCACGTGACCCGGCGCGTCGATCGCGACGAAGCGCGCGAACCGGCGCGTCGTGATCGCGAGCGCGGTCGCGTCGCCGGTCACCGCGAGCCCGACGTCGGGCTCGCGCGCGGCGGAGAATCCCGCCGGGAACCAGTGGGTCTCGACCACGTCGTCGCCGGTGTGCAGCCGCGCGTGAACGACGTCCGCCGCGGGCGGCCCGAACCGGTACGCGTACGACAGATCGATCCAGCCGTCGAACAGCGCGCCCGCGGCGAGCTCGATCGCGGCATGCGGGGCGACCGCGACCGCGGTCGCCGCGTCGCGCAGCCGGAGGTCGCCGCGCCACAGCGTCAGCTCGAGCCGGCCGGCGAGCGGCTCCGCGCGATCGTTCGCGACGTGGATCGCGAGGCCGCTGGTGCCCTCGTCGGTGATCGCGAGTCCGACCGGCGCCAGCGCGCGGCGCACGACATACCAGCACGGCTTCGGGATCCCGCGCACGTCGATCAGCCCGAAGCCGGCACCCGGCTGCAGGTCGCGCAGGAACCACACCAGGCCGCCGCGGCACGTCGATCGCGCACGCCGCCATTCGTCGAACACGCGCACCATCGCCTCGCCGGTCGCGACCCGCGCCAGCTCGAGATAGCGGCCGGGATCGGCGGCGCGCAGCGCGGCCGGATCGACCCCGAACACGCGCTGCACGTAGTGGTCGCGAACGTCGTCGAAGTCCCAGCCGGCGCCTCGATCGCGCGGCGTACCGGCCTTCCACGCCGGATCGTGCACGGGCGGCAGGCTCGGATCGTCGGGGACGTTCGCGAACGCGAGGCACTCCGACGCGAAGCGCACCTCGGCGCGCCGCGCGTCGTCGAGCGGGCGGAGGTACGCGCCGACGCCGTAGTACGACGACGGCCCCGCGTTCACGGCATGCGGAAACGCGCCGCCGGTCGCGCTCGACGCGACGTACGGGACGTCCCGGCACCGCCGCGCGAGCACCTCGTGGAACAGCCGCGGTGTCCACAGCTCGCGCGCGGCGCCCCACATCGCCGCCTGCTGCTCGCCCTCGCTGTTGCCGCACACGAGCGCGAGCGAGGGCCGCCCCGCGAGCCGCGCGAGCTGCTGCTCGACCTCGAGCTCGACGCCGGCGACGAACGCCGGATCGTCGGGGTAGTCCATGTTCGCGAACATCAGGTCCTGCCACAGCAGGACTCCCTGCGCGTCGAGCTCGTCGTACAGCGCGTCGTCCTCGTACACCATCGTGCCGCCGATCCGGATCATGTTCATGCCGGCGCCGCGGAGCTGCGCGACCGCGGCGGCGTAATCGGCCGGCGTCGCCGCGAGCGACACGACGTCGAGCGGCGTCCAGCACGCGCCGCGGCAGAACACGCGCACGCCGTTGACGCGCAGCCCGAGCCCGTCGCCGCGCTCGCCACGATCGAGCTCGATCGTGCGAAATCCGACCGCGCGGAGCGGCACCGTCCGGGTGTCGCCGCCGCGCCTCGCCTCGAGCACGACGTCGTGGCGATCCGGCCGGCCGTGGGTGTGCGGCCACCACAGCGCCGGCCGCTCGATCGCGAGCGTCCCCGTCCACGCCCCGCCGGCCGCCGCCAGCGCGATCGCGTGACGCTCGGTCCCGCGCGACACGACGAGCGTGCACGCCTCGGCATCGATCGCCGCGCGACACGCGACCGTGCCGACGCCGGCTTCGAGCTTCGCATCGATCGCGACGTGGTCCGCGAGCGCGGGCCCGAGCCAGACCGGCCGCCACGGTCCGACCGGCGGACACCGCGGCGACCAGCCGGGGGTGCGGCCGAGCAACGTCGTGCGGATCCATCGCAGCTGCTGGTGCTCGAGCATCGGCACCCGCCAGCGCGGCCGCGGCCGCTTCTTCCCGAGCTCGGGCTCGATCGCGCGGCACCTGATCACGAGCCGCCGGGCGCCCGGGGGCAGCGGCAGCTGGTACGCGCGGAACATGTTGTCGCCGGACCCGGCGTGCTCGCCGTCGATCCACGCGTC
Organism: Kofleriaceae bacterium; assembly: GCA_041495365.1. GTDB lineage: Bacteria > Myxococcota_A > Polyangia > Haliangiales > Haliangiaceae > JABFXX01. Next base: position 5,382 of record JBGQCL010000434.1, read on the forward strand.
CCACAGCGTCGCGATGCCGTCGAGGTGGAGCACGGCCGGCGCCGGCGCGGCCGGCGCCTGCTCGTCCGGCAAGTTTGTCCGCCACCACCAGTCCTCGGCGTCGAACCGGCGATCGTCGCGCCAGCTCCACGCACCCGCCGCGCGCAGCGCGCTCGCCGCCGTGCCCGGGACCGATGCCGGCAGCCACGCCAGGCCATCGATGCCCGCCGGATCGGCGAACGCACCCGCGGGCGCGGCGGCGGCCTCCCACCGATCGATCATCCTCCGCACCGTCGGGCTTGCGATCCTCAGCGGCACGCAGTGAGCTCGTCGATCGCCGTGCGGATCGACGCGATGCTCTCGAACACGCTGCGCTTGAGCAGGTGATCCGGGAACTCGACGTCGAACTCGCCCTCGAGCGCGAGCATCACGTTGACGCTCGCGTGCGAGGACATGCCCGCCTGGTAGAGGTCGTCGGTGGCGGCGAGCCCGGCGGCGTCCTTGGCCAGCCGGCCGTGCTCTCCGAGGATGATGCGGATCTTGGATTCAATCATGGGCAATCACCACGGCAGTCGCGTGGTCTCCTTCATGGCTCATCGACAGGGCAAACTTCAGCGTACCGGCCGCGGCACGCGCCGCGCCGTGCAGGACCAGGTGACAGGCGCCGCTCGGCGAGCGCGCGACCTCGAGGTCGCGCCAGGCGACGCCCTCGAGATCGAGCGCCTTCTTCGCGGCCTCCTTCGCCGCAAAGCGCGCGGCGAGCCGCTCGACGGTCAGCGCGGGCGCCGCCTGCGCGTATGCGATCTCGCCGTTGGTGAACACGCGGCGCAAGAACCGATCGCCGAACGTGTCGATCGACGCGGCGATCCGGCTGACGTCGACGAGATCGATGCCGACCTTCATGGCGCGACTCCTGTCAGGATCTCGATCGCCGCGTCCCACGCGGCGGCCCACTCGGCGAACTGCGGCGACGCGTCGAGCGGCTTCTTGCCGTTCACCGCGCGTGCGGCCTTGAGGATGAACGTCTTCGCGCCGGTCGAGATCGCGTCGTAGGCCGCGGCCGCGGCCGCCACGCGGTCGTCGGCGAGCCAGCGCAGGTAGCACGCCATCAGCTCCGCCGCCGCGCCGAGCTGCCGCACCGTCGCGAACGCCCACCCGTGGTAGTGGGCGAGCCCGCGGTCCTGCAGCCGCGGCAGGTCCGCGGCGAACCGCGTCGCGAACCGGCGCACCGGGTTGTCGACCGGCCGCCGCGCGAGGTGCCGCACGAGCAAGCCGCGCGACATCGCGACCAGCTCCGCGTGCGGCCGGCGGACCACGCGATCGATCCGGACCAGCTCGGCGAACAGCGGCAGGAACGCGGGATCCGGCGCGGCGTCGAGCCGGAACGTCTTCACGAAGTCCTCGCCCTCGAGCACGAAGTAGCCGGCGTTGTGGAAGTAGCCGAGCCGCCGCGCCGCGGTGTCGATCTCGTTGATCACGATCGTCGACTTGGTGTGCTGGCGCCGGTAGTCGGTGCCCGCGACGTCGGGGAGCCACCACGCGTCCGCCTCGGTCGAGATCAGCTTGCCGGCGCCGACGTGCTCGATGGCGTGCTCGACGAGCGGCCGCCAGCAGTTCAGCTCCTGGACGTCGATCCCGTACAGATCGCGGAGCTCGTCGTGCGGCGGCTTGAAGAACGTCCACTGATCGCCCTCGAAGTCGAGCGCGGCGACGAACGGCGCGATCGCCAGCGGCTCGCAGCCGAGCGCGTGGATCACCTCGATCCAGATGTCGACGTAGCAGTTCTTCTCGACCCACGCGCGGTCCTCGGCGTGCAGCGCGTGGCGCGCGTGGCGCGTGACGTCGAGGTCGAGCGCCTTCACGGCCACAGCGCCCCCCGCACCGCGCTCGGCCACGTCGCCGGATCGAAGCCGTGGGTCTGGAACAGCGCCATCACGCAGCGCTCGAGCCCGAAGCCGAGACACGCGGTGTGCGCGACCGCGCCGTCGGGCGTGCGGATGCCGAACGCGTCGCCGAAGTGGGTCTCGTGCAGGTTGAACGAGCACACCGCGGTCGGCTTCGCCGTCGAGATCACCGGGACGAGCAGCTCGAACTTCAGCTTCTGGGCGCGCTGGCTGTGCTCGAGCATGCGCCCGCCCTTGCCGAAGAACGGATCCGCCGCGACGTCGGACGTCACCGGCAGCCCGAGCGACGCGAGCAGCGCCACGCCGCGATCGAGCCACGCGTCGCGCCACGCGACGACCTGCGCCGGCGTGCCGCAGCGCACCATCTCGCGGACGCGAAACGCCTGCATCCGCGTCGGCTCGTGCGACGGCTCGTGGCGGAACACCCAGTTCACCATCGTCACCAGCCGGCCGTCCGCGGGCACCACGCCGGTGAAGCTCGGGTACACCGGGTAGCACGCGGCCGGGTTCAGCGTGACCTCGGTGAGCGTCATCGCGTCGCCCCACGGCTCGCCGGCGTGGATCCGCGCCGACAGCTTGCGCGCGTCGAGCTCCTTGCCGGCGAAGCTGTGCACGGTCCCCGCGAGGTGCGGGAAGCTGTCCATGTAGTCGGCCTTCTCGAGCACCCTGCGATCGATCACCGGCGGGTACACGAAGTAGTCCGCGCCGCCGGCGAGCCGCGCGAGCTGCGCGTCGAACCGGGCGAGCACGTCCTCGAACACGTGGTTGCGTCCGAACACGCCGGGCACGCCGACCGGGACGATCAGCCCGGCGCGGACGAGCCCGTCGAAGAACCGTGTCGCATCGTAGTCGGTGGCCGGCATAATTCGTCCTTGAACACGAGCAGCATCGACGCGCTCTTGCCCGAGATCCGCTCGTTGGAGACCATCAGGCTCGCGGACAGCACGTCGCGGTAGTGGCGTCCGACGCTGAACTTCGAGTCGTTCTTGTAGGCGAGGATGCCGATGATCTGCAGCGCCTCGTGGACGATCCGCGGCGCGAGCTCCGAGCAGCCCATCTTGAGCTGGTTGAGCTTGAGCGCCCAGCCCATGCCGTCGAGCGGGCCGCGATCGTCGCCGAGATCGTCGAACTCGCGCGCGCAGCCCTCCCAGTTGTGCCGCATCGCCTGCAGCTCGACGTGCGCGCGCGCGAGCCGGGTCGCCTGCGGCGGCACGACGCCCGGCTTCTTGCGCGCCTCGGCGCGGACGAACTGCGCGGCGCGCGCGACCGCATCCGCGGCGATGCCGCACCACAGCGCCGACCACAGGATGTGCGAGTACGGGACCATGGTCTGCGCCGATGAGTCCGCGAACGAGCCCGGCACGATCTGCTCGACCCCGCCCCGCCCCGCGAACTTCGCGCCGGGGCTGCACGTGCCGCGCATGCCGAGCGTGTCCCACGTGCCGGTCGGCGCGAGGCTGTAGTCGCCGCGCCGGAACACCACGAGCACCTGATCGCTCGCGGCGGCATCCGGCGCGCGGCGGCAGGTCACGAGCTGCGCATCGGCGTGCTCGCCGTACGACACCGTCGTCGCGTCCTTGTCGAGCGCGATGCGATCGCCGGCGACCTCCACCGCGCAGATCGACGACCGCGTGTCACCGAACGTGCCGTTCTCCGACGTGATCGACGCGATCAGCTCCTGGTGCCGCACCAGGTGGTCGCGCAGGTAGGCGTCGAAGAACGCCGAGCCGGCGCCGTGGCGCGCGAGGCACGCCACCTGGATGTGGTGCATCGCGAGGATCATCGCGGCGCTGCTGCAGCCCTGCGCGAGCGCGGCGCACTGGCGGCCGAGCTCGAGCATGCCCGCGCCGTATCCGCCGTGCGACCGCGGCACCGCCGCCGACAGCAGCCTGGCCTCCTTCAGCGCGGCGAACGTCTCGCGCGGAAACCGCGCCGCGCTGTCGACGTCCGCGGCATGCTTCGCCGCGACCTCGGCGGCGATCCTCGCGGTCGCGGTGACGAGCTCGCTTCGGGCGTCCACGACGGTCACCAGCCCCCTCGTCCGGGCCGGAGCTGATCGAAGCCCGACGCGGTCGCCGCTCCCGATGCGGTGGTGGTCCCCATGGTGACTCGATCCCAAGGCACCGCGCGTGCCAGGGCCGGGAGCGCGAGCCGACGCGGACTTGGGGTGTCGATCGTGGGTATCGTATCCCCGAGACGTAACCTCGGGGAGACAGGCCGGCCGAACCCGACCGCGCCAGGATTGTAACCCCTCAGAACCATTACAAGGCAGCGATCCCCGAGGCAGGGCCTGCAGTCCTCATGGGGGGTCGAGTCCCCGCCGGTCATGGCGGACTCACTCGGCGCCGGATCCTCCAGCGCCGCCTCCGCGATCTCGCCGCGTCACCGGCGTTGCAGGTGGATGATCCGCTTCTTGACCAGCGCGATGTCCCGGGCGCTCGGCACCGCCGCCACGTACGACCGGAGCGCGGCGAGCGCATTCGCCTTGTCGCCGAGCTGCTCGTAGGCCAGGCCGAGGCCGCGATAGCCGCCGACGTAGCCGGGATAGATCTCCAGCGTCTCGCGATAGGCGCGCACCGCGCCGTCGAGGTCGCCGACGAACAGCCGCTGGTTGCCGGTGGTATAGGCGCTGCGCGCCATGCCGATCGCCGGGTCCTCCTCGCTCTGCACGACCAGGCTCGGCGGCGCGGGCTCGCTGGGGCGCGCGCTGTAGTCGACGACCAGCCGGTGGGCCGGCTTCTTCCCGGCGTGGCGCGGCGCGGCGCCGGATTCCGGCTCGTCGGACCGGAGCCATGCCGACAGGTCGGCCGGCGAGGCGGGCCGCGTGGGCCGGTGCTCGACGGCCGGCGGCGCCGGCGGC
>JBGQCL010000435.1:0-10118 GCA_041495365.1 Kofleriaceae bacterium
GCCGCGCGGCGCACGACGGCGGCGACCGCGGCGTCGGCGTCGGGCACGGCGTGCGGCGGCGGGTAGCCGCCCATGAGGACGTGGTTCAGGTGGAGCACCATGAGGTCGAGCGCGAGGGCGGGCTCGTCGTCGGAGTGGCGATCGCGGACCAGGTTGGCGAGCGCGAGCGCGCCGAGCACGCGGCCGGCGTCGCCGTACATGTTCATCAGGCTGCGGATCGGCCCCGGGTCGGTCGGATCCTGGTCGAACGCGCGCGCCAGGTAGGTGGTCGCCTGGTCGAGGTCCTGCTGCTTGTAGCGGCACGCGCCCAGGCCGTTGAGCGCCTGGACGTGGCCGGGGGCGAGCTCGAGCATGCGGCGGTAGGTGTGCTCGGCGGCGCGGACGTCGCCGGCGCCGAGCTGGAGGTTGCCGAGCCAGCCCAGGCTGCGCAGGCCACCGCCGCGCAGGGCCGCCGCGCGCGCGTGGTCCTCGGCGGCCTTGCGATCGCCGCGCAGCAGCGCCGCGACCGCCATGTACTGCAGCGCCATCGGATCGTGGGGCCGGAGCGCGTGGGCGCGCTCGGCGTGGCGGGTGCAGGCGGCGGTGTCCTGATCGTGCGCGGCGAGCGCGGCCATCCCGAGGGCGTGGCGGACCGCGTCGGTCGCCTCGTACGAGGCGATCAGCGCCGCGGCCTGGGCGAGCTCGCCGGCGGCGAACATCCGCTCCAGTCGTTCGATGAAGTCTTCCATGTCGACCGGATCAATCTATCAGCCCACGGGCAGCCCACGGGCAGCCCACGGGCAGCCGGCCCGCGCCGCCGGCAGCGCTCACCAGCTGGTGACCCAGTGGCCGAAGTCGCTCGCCTTCTTGGCGATCGCGCCGCCGGCGTTCTTGGCGGCCTGGATCGCCGCCTTGCCCATGTTCTTGGCCTTCTCGATCGTCTTCTTGATCGACTCGAAGGTCTGCTTGATCTTCTCGCCCCACTCGAAGCCGAGCTTGTCGCTGCGGAACCCGGTCTGGTCGAAGTAGACGCCGGTCAGCTTGGCGATCTCGATGCTGCCGAGCTCGAACGCCTGATCGACGATGCCGCCGGCGAGGCTGACGCCGATCTTGGCCGCGGCCTTGAGGGTGATCCCGCCGGCCAGGCTCCACGTGCTCCTGGGGCCCTTCTCGGCGCTCGCCCATCGTGCTGGTCGGAGGCACCGCGCTGGCCGGATGGCAGATCCGCGCCTATTCGTGCGACGTCGACCTCTACATCCCGCAGATCTCGGCGGATGCGGTAGAGCTCGTCGAGCAAGAGCTCCGGACGCGGTACGGGCCTGGCTTCCGGCTCGACGTGACGACCGGCGAGAATGTGTGGGGGACGATCCTGGTACGCGACATCGCAACGTCGCCGGTGCTCGGAGCCATCTCCGGCCTGGAGCTCCGCGCACTTCGCATCGAGGACCTGTTCCTGCTGAAGCTGGCTGCCGGCCGGGCGCAGGACCTGGCGGATCTGGAGCTGGTCGCGCCGAGGACCACCGCGGAGGCTCTGGTGGATCGCTGGAACCAGCTCATCAAGTGGCACGGTGATCGACATGCCATTCTCGGCTTCGCCGACACGCTGGTGGCGCAGCTGCAACAGCGGTACGGCTGCGACCCGGTCGGCATCATCGGTCGGCTCGACGTGACGGCGGGGCAGCGCGAGTTGCTACTGGATAGCCATCATGGCAAGGGATCGGGGTGATCGGGCGATCCGGCGTTGAACAAGCGCTCCTCGAAGACGAGGCGGTGCTCGAACAGGTCGCTTGCCTGCTCGAAGCGGGCTCCGCTCTGTCGCGCTGGCCCAAGGACCTGCGAGCGGCGCTGGCGCTGGCGCTGGCCGATACCGCGATGTCGCGTACCGAGAGCTGGAAGGCCATGACGCTTCGACGACACCGGTTCGGTCCGACGGGCCAGATCCCCGATCACCTCGCCATGCCACGGGAACCGTCCGCGCTGGACCGCAGGCGCGCCGAGCGGCTGCGCTCCGGTGTGCCGGCCCGGATTCGGTACCGCGCCGGCGTGTACTTGCTGAAGCCGCCCCGCACAGCGACCTGATGCGGCTCGCCGTCCGGGCGCGCCGCGCTCACGGGGTCGAGGCGGCGGCCGGGTCGACGCGGGCGCCGCCGCGGATCGCCTCGCCGAGGATCGCGGCGACCGCGCTGCCGGGCGCGCTGCGCTCGAAGTAGCCGACGTCGGCGACCAGGATCAGCTTGCCGCGGGCGCGCGACAGGCTGACGTTGAGCAGCTGCGCGGCGTCGGACCGCGGGCCGCCCGACAGCAGCAGGCCGGGGCGCATCGGCGCGGCGTCGACGAGGTCGAGGATCACGACGTCGCACTCGCGGCCCTGGAAGCGATGGATCGTGGCGCACTCGACCCCGGCGACGCGGCGCGCGGCGAGCTGGCGCTGGATGTCGCGGGCCTGGGCCGCGTAGGGCGTGATCACGGCGACCGAGGCGGCGCCGCCGGCCACCGCCTGGCGGGCGAGCTCCGCGGTGAGCTCGGCGGACGCCGGGTTGACGCGGGAGGCGCCCCGGGCCGGGCGCTGGCACGTGGTGCGCGCCGCGGTGTCGACGACGACCAGCGGCTCGCCGGGGTACGGCGCGCGTGCGGCGATCGCGTGGCTGCGCGCGGCGTCCGCGGCGTGGCGCAGCCGGCCGTCGTAGAACAGCCGCCCGACGAGCTCGCCGATCGCGGGGTGCATGCGGTACTGGACGTCGAGCAGCGCGACCAGGTCGGAGCGCGCCGGGTCGGAGGCCAGATCGGAGGCCAGATCGGGGAAATTTACGTCGAACACGCTGCGGCCGATCGCGCGCTGGACCACCTCGTCGCGCGCGTGGACGATCGGCGGCAGCTGGCGCGGATCGCCGACCATGATCGCCCGGTCGGTGCACCGGCACGCGGCGAGGAACAGCGCGGGCAGCGTGGCCATGCCGGCCTCCTCGGCGATCAGCACGTCGAACCGCTGGGCCTTCATGAGCGGCGACAGGTACGCGCTGGTCAGCGTGCACATCACGACGCGGGCGCGGCCGACGACCTGATCCTCCAGGTCGCGCAGCGCGGCGGTGTGGCGCGCGATGCGCTCGCGGGCGAGGGTGCGCAGGCGGCCCAGGCGGGCGAGCCGCAGGCGCAGCGCGGCGGACTGGTCCGGTGGCGGCAGCCGGGCCAGCGCGTCGGCCAGGCCGGGTGGGAACACCGTGGCGAGCGCCGCGGGACGCAGCCCGGCGGCCGGCTCGGCAAACAGCGACTGCTGGGGCAGCGCCGCGACGGCGGCCTCGGCGAGCAGGCGGTCGCCGCGCTGGAGCTGCTGCTCGGCCCCGGCGATCCGCGCGCGCAGCCGGTCGATCGCGTCGCGGTGGCTGCCCTGCATCCGGCCGGCCACGTCGGCGAGCTCGGCGCCGAACGTGTCCTCGTCGCTGCGGCCCAGCCGGACCAGCGTGCCGGCCGCGACCGCGTCGGCGAACCACGGCCGCGCCGCGAGCTTGGCCAGCACCTGGTCGATCGCGGCGTTGGTGGTGGAGGTGAGCAGGATCCGGCGGTCGTGGGCGAGCAGCTCCTCGACGACGTGGGTCAGCGCCTGGGTCTTGCCGGTGCCGGGCGGGCCCCACAGGAAGGCGAGCTCGCTGGTCGCGCACAGCTGCACGGCCGCGCGCTGGCTCGGGTTGAGCGCGGCGTGGTCGCAGCGCAGCGCGGCGGCGGTGCGGCGCGGCGGCCGCTTGCCGAACAGCGCCAGCGCGAGCGACACCGGGTGGCGATCGGCGTCGAGCTCGTCGAGCGCCCGAACCAGCCGGTCGTAGAGGAACCACGGCGCGACCACGAGCACGAGCGGGTGCGCGGCGAGGTCGATCGCCGCCTCTGAGGTCACGACCAGCCGCGTGCCCTCGCAGCGTTCGATCGTCACCCGCTGCTCGCCGCGCGCGGTGCGCAGCGCGCACTCGCTGCCGGCGGCGAGCCGGTCGCCGGCGTCGGCGAGCTCGAACGCGTAGCGGTGCGCGTCGAGCTGCTCGCCGGCGGCGAGCGCGAGCTCGAAGGTCTGCGAGGACGTGCGCATCGCGGCGACCTCGCGCTCGATCCCGCGCTTGAACGCGGCGACGAACCGGGACAGCAGCGCCGCGTCCGGAGAGCTCACCCGCGTAGCATCCCGCATGACGCGACGGGCCGCGACCCGGTGCAGATCCCGGTGGGCCGATCTCCCCCATCGCTCGTATCGAGCGCGTGGCAACGTGCAACGCGCCCCGAGATGCATGTCTTCCCGACCGCCGGCGCGCCGTGCGCCGGGGGGGTTCGCGATCCTGGACCTGGTCGCGATGGCTGGCCGTCGGTCTGACCGGACGCAAGCGAGCGGCGGCCCGCGCCACGGCGGCGCGCGCCCAGAAGCAGAGCGAGCAGGCGGCCCAGGCGATCATCCAGCTGTGGGCCCGCGTCGGCCGCGTGCGGATCCGGCCCGCGCCCGGTCCGCAGGTCGCCGTGACGCGCGACGGCGCCCCGGTCGATCCGGCGCAGGACGTGATCGTCAATGCCGGCGGCGACGAGCTGGTGTTCACGCACCGGGACGGCCGCGTCGAGCGCGTCGCGGTCCAGGTCGCCGCCGGCGCGTTCGTGAAGCTCGACGCGCCGGCCGGGCAGGCGGAAGCGCCAGCCGTCGCACGCGCGCCGCAGCCACGCGAGCGCGACGGCGCGAAGCCGGCAGCGCCGGTGGCGACGCGGGCCGATGCGACGAAGCCGGTCGCACCACCCGATGCGGCGCTCGCGATGTCCTCGAAGCCGCGAGCGGCCCATGCGCCGGTGACCCCGGCGCGATCGGACGGGCCAGCGGACGGCGACAACTGCACGGTGACCGAGACCACCGGCGGGGTCGAGACCGAGCTCGCGCGGTGCGGCGACGGCGGCTCGCCATGCTGGATCCGCTTCGTCGATCCGGCGGGATGTCCCGGCGGCGACCACGTCGGGATCGCGATCCGCCGCGCCGCGCCCGCACCCGCGACGGGGCATGCTGGCCAGGGTAGCATGCCATGCATCAGCCGGGCAGGCGTCAGCGCAGCTCGGCGAGCACGGCCTTGCGCAGCAGGTCGGGCGGCAACAGGCCCTGCGCGAGGATCGTGTCGTGGAACCTGAGCGCGTCGAAGCGGTCGCCGAGCTGCTTCTGCGCGGCGTCGCGCAGCTCGAGCAGCTTGGTGTAGCCGTAGAAGTATGCGGTGGCCTGGGCCGGCGAGCGGAACGTGAAGCGATCGACCTCCTCGGTCGCGAACGCGGGCGACAGGCCGACCTCCTTCTGCAGGAACGCGCGCGCGGACTCCGGCGTCCACTTGCCCGGGATCTGGAGCTCGGGGTCGACGAACGCGCGCGCGGCGCGCTGCAGCCGGAGCTGCAGGCTGATCAGCTGGCCCTCGGGCGGCATGAACGGCAGCGTGATCGCCTCGGAGTACAGGCCCCAGCCTTCGACGTTGACGCTGTTGAACGCGAACAGCGCGCGGGCGATCGACACGCCGGACTCGATCTGCCGCGAGAACTGCAGCTCGTGGCCGGGCCGCGCCTCGTGCGCGGTCAGCGTCCACGCCGCGGCGTCGAAGTTGAAGTCGTCGTACTTCTGGGTGTTCTTGCCGGGCACCGAGAGCGGCAGCACGAACTCGCCCTGCTCGCCGGTGTTGCCGAGGAAGCGCGGCGCCAGCATGTGCGGCGCGGGCTGCTGGGCGTTCTCCGCCGGCGTGCCGAGCCGGATCCGCGCCGGGCGGCTGGGCAAGGTGACCAGGCGGTGGGTGCGGATGATGTCCTCGATCCGGCCGAGCCGGTGGATGTAGAAGTCGAGCACCTGGTCGTCGGGGATCTGCTGCTTCTTGAGCTGCTTGATCACGTCGCGGTAGTCCGCCGACGGCCAGCCGCGCTGCTGGGCGATCTGCGCCGCGACCTTCTGCATCTCGCCCTGGATCTCGGTGAACGCCTGGTGCGCGCGGCGGGCCAGCTCCTCGGCCGGGATGTCGACGCCGACCTGCTGGAGCCGGAACGCGTAGAGCTCGGGCGGCAGGCGGAAGTCGTCGCGCGCCCTGGGCAGCACCTCGTTCCGCGTGAACTCGAGGTAGGCCTGCAGCTGCTTGTGCGCCTCGGCGAGCACCGGCTCGGCGCCCTCGATCTTGAACTCCTTGAACAGCCGGTCGATGCCGGCGAGCACGGGCGCGGCGGTGTCGAGGTCGTTCTCGACCTCGAGCCGGGCGGGCGCGAGCAGCCACTTCTGGATGCCGTCGCGGGTCTCGGCCTCGGCGAGCTGGATCCGCGAGGTCTGGCCGTCCATGCCGAGGTACTTGCGCAGCCGGATCAGCGCGGCGGGACGGCGCTCGGCCGCGACCTGCGGCTCGAGCAGCGAGCGCATGCTGCCGAAGATCATCTGCGGCAGGTTGTAGTACGGCACCTCGAGCTTCTCGCGCAGCTCGCTGCCCTTGATCTGGCGCTTCGCGGCATCGATCAGGATCTGGAGATCCTGGGCGACCAGCGGGTCCTGCTCGCCGGCGAGCCGCTGCTCGAGCTCGGCCTGGGCCCTGGCGAGCGCGTCGCGCAGGCGCTGCTGGTGACCGGGCTCGAAGTCGGAGATCCGATCGTCGAGGCCGGTCATGCCGGTGCGCGCGGCGGCCTCGGGCTGGAACTGGGCCTGCACGGCGAGCAGGACCTGCGCGTTCTGGTTGCTGCGCTCGATCCACGCTCGATCGCGGGCGGTGGGCGAGGCGTTCGCCGGCGCCGGCGCGGGCGCGGGCTGCGAGTGCGCGCACGCGGCGGCGAGGACAAGCAGGGCGGCAAGGGAGGTACGCATAGGCCGCGCAGTGTATCCGCGCCACCTGCGCCTGCAATGGCGATCGCGAGTTGCCGGCGTCGGTTCATGGACGGCAACACGGCGGCCGGTCGGTCGGGCGCGACACGCCCCTGTCGCGGCCGTCGCGGTCACGCGTCGTGCGGCCCGGCGGCCGGTCGCCGTGACAGCCTGTGTCAACGGCCGCGTATACTCGCGGGCCCTGGCAGGAGATCCCATGACACGCGAGAGCAATCCCCGGATCCGCGGCCTGACGGTGCGCTCGCTCCGGGTGCCGATGGCGCACCCCCACAAGACGGCGGGCGGCACGGTGGCGGAGTCGCCGCTGGTGCTGACCGACGTCGCGACCGAGGACGGCGCGGTCGGCCACAGCGTGGTGTTCACCTACACGCCGGCGGCGCTCAAGCCGACGGCAGATCTGGTGCGCAACCTCGAGCCGCTGATCGCGGGCGAGCCGCTGGCGCCGGCGGACCTCGAGCAGAAGCTGGCGCGGCGGTTCCGGCTGCTCGGCGCCCAGGGCCTGGTCGGGATGGCGCTGGCGGCGATCGACATGGCGCTGTGGGACGCGCTGGCGCGCCGCCACGGCGTGTCGCTGATCCGGCTGCTCGGCGGCGCGCCGCGGCCCGTGCCGGCGTACGGCGCGGTCGGGTTCGACGGCGTGACCGGCTCGGCGAAGGCGGCCGAGGACTGGGCGCGCCGCGGCTTCACCGGGGTCAAGGCGAAGATCGGTTACCCCACGGTCGCCGAGGACGTCGCGACGGTGCGCGCGATGCGCGAGGCGGTCGGTCCCGACGCCGCGATCATGGTGGACTACAACCAGTGCCTGACCCCGGCCGAGGCGGTGCAGCGGCTGCGCGTGCTCGACGACGAGGGGTTGACCTGGGTCGAGGAGCCGACGCTGGCACACGATCACGCCGGCCACGCCCAGATCGCGCGCGAGGCGCGAACGCCGATCCAGTGCGGCGAGAACTGGTGGGGCACGCTCGACATGCAGCACGCGATCGAGGCCGACGCGTCGGACTTCATGATGCTCGACGTGATGAAGATCGGCGGGGTGACCGGCTGGATGCGGGCGGCGGCGCTCGGCCATGCCCGGGGGATCCGGCTGTCGAGCCACCTGTGGTCCGAGCTCAGCGCGCAGCTGCTGTGCGCGACGCCGACCGCGCACTGGCTGGAGTACTCCGACTGGTGGAACGCGATCCTGCGCGAGCCGCTGGCGATCGAGCGCGGCATGGCCCAGGTCGAGCACGCCGAGGCGACCGGCGTGGCGTGGAACGACCGGGCGGTGGAGAAGTTCGCGATCTGATCCGGGGAGCTCCGGGGGTACCATGCGCGCGATGTCCGAGCTGCCCCCCGAGGTCCTCGCCCGCCGCGACCGCCTGCCGCTCAAGCCGGCGCCGGTCGTGCTCACCGGCGCGCTGGTCGAGCTACGGCCGCTCGAGGTCGACGCCGACGCCGACGCGCTGCACGCGGTGTCGTCGGGCGCGCCGTTCGCGCTCGCCGGGCGCTCGGTCGGCAGCTACGACCCCGACGACCGGATCTGGCGCTGGATGTCGGGCGGGCCGTTCGCCGACGCGGCGGCGCTGCGCGGCTGGCTCGCGGCGCTGGCCGCCGAGCCCGACGCCCTGGCGCTCACCGTCCGGGTCGCCGGCACGCCGGTCGGGGTCGCGTGCTACCTCGCCAACCAGCCGCGGCACCTCAAGATCGAGCTCGGCGCGATCTGGTACGGGACGATCGCGCAGGGCACCGGGGTGTCGGCCGAGGCCGCACACCTGCTCGCCGGGCACGCGTTCGAGCTCGGCTACCGCCGCGTCGAGTGGAAGTGCGACGCCCGGAACCAGCGGTCGCGGCGGGCGGCGGTCGCCTACGGCTTCGCGTTCGAGGGCGTGCAGGACGCGCACTACATCGTCAAGAGCCGGAGCCGCGACACCGCGTGGTTCCGCATGCTCGACGCCGAGTGGGGAACGTTCCGCGACCGGCTCGCCGCCTACGCGGCCGCGCGCGGCTGGAAGACGACGTGATCGGGCGCGCGCTCAGGCGTGGCCGCGCACTAGGTCGATCAGCCGGCCGAGCACGCGCTCGCCGTCGGCGCGCAGCCCGTTGTGCTCGAGCTCGTTGGTGATCCACGGGCGCAGGCCGCGGATCGCGGCCGCCGTGTCCTCGGCGAACCGGCGCTCGACGTAGAGGTCGTTGACGTAGATCGTCGCGGCGACCGGGACCTCGTTGCGGCGGAGCTGGTCGGCGTCGTACAGCCGCGGCCAGGGGTGGGCGGCGAGCCGCTCGGCGGCGGCGGCGTGCGGCCGCAGCGCGCCGTAGTCCTCCCACATCCACGGGAACACCTGCTCGGCGGTGAAGTAGCCCTCGGCGGCGATCTCGTCGGGCAGGAGCCGCGCCGCCGACCACCGGGTCGCGCCGCCGTCGGCGTACGACGACTCGTGCAGCGTGGCGTAGATCGGGTTGCGGGCGAACCGCACGCCGGCCTCGACGTCGTGGAGGAACGCCGGCGAGCCGAACGGCAGCTCGAGCACGTGGTGCAGGAGCTCGAACCCGGCGCTGTCGCCGAGCCACAGCCCGAGCTGGCGGAACCGCCGCGCGGTCAGCCGGTCGCCCGACGGCAGCCGGACATCCTCGGCGTCGAGCCGGGCGAGCACGGCTCGGGTGCGGGCGCGGTCGTCGGGGTAGCGCTCGAAGTAGGCGCGGTTCTTGTCGATCAGCCGGGCGTAGGTCGCGCGGTAGACCTCGTCGACCGGCCGGCCGATCGGCGCCAGGCCGCCGGTGATGAACGCCTCGGCCAGGCCGTCGGGCGCGATCGACAGGTAGGTCATCGCCGCGAACCCGCCGAAGCTCTGGCCGAGCACGCTCCAGCGCGCCACGCCGAGCTCGCGGCGGATGTGCTCGGCGTCGCGCACGATCGCGTCGGCGCGGAAATGCGTCAGGTGATCGGCCTGGGCCTGGGGGACGGCGCCGGGCAGCTGGCTGCCCACCGGGCTCGACCGGCCGGTGCCGCGCTGATCGAGCAGCAGCACGCGGTAGTCGGCGAGCGCGCGCTTGATCCAGCCCGACGGCGGGCTGGTCGGCCGCGTCGCCTCGAACCCGGGCCCGCCCTGGAGGAACACCAGGTAGGGCCGGTTCGCCCCGTCGGGCGCCGCGACCTCGCGGGTGAACACGGTGAGGGTCTCGCCGGGGGCGGCGGGGTGGAGCGGGACGGTGTGCTCGCGCTCGGTCAGGATCGCGCCGGGGACGCGGTAGGTGGCGGTCATCGCGCCGACGATAGCGCGCGGCGGGCGGCCCAGGAGCCTCGGGGCATGGCTCCTCCGGGAGA
>JBGQCL010000436.1:0-10116 GCA_041495365.1 Kofleriaceae bacterium
CCGACACCGTGATCGTAGAGGCCTCCGAGGCGTTCTGGCTCCGCTTCCAGGCCGCCGCGCCGACCCCGGCCGGCGCGGGAGCCAGCGCCGGTCGCAATCAGGCCGTGCTGTGGCGCGACGGCCCGTGGACGCTCTCCGGCCTGCCCACGGCGGAGTCGGACTTCTTTCCGCCCGACACCGCCACCGTGCATGACTGGCTTCGGCTCCCGCTGCCGCTGCTCACCGATTCCGCCGGCGTCATCGCCCGGTCGAAGGATCTGCCCAGGGCGCTGCTGTGCGCGGTGCTCGACCCGGCCCAGCCGCCGCCCCAGGTCGAGGGCCAGCCGCTCTTGCCGCGGGAAGCGCTGCTGCACCGCGCGATGCTCGATCATTACTCGCTGCATCACCGGCCGCCCCACCCCGGCTACGGCGACCCGGTGGACCAGGTCCTCCTCGGCCCCGACGCCTGGGACCGGCTCCTGCCCTATACCCAGCTCCTGCCGGGCTTCGCGCCGGGCTGGCTGGTGTTCGCGGACTGGCCCGCGCGGTCCCGGGCGGACGGCGTCGCCGGTCTCCCGCCGTTCGCCGCCGCCGGCGAGGCGCTCGGCCGCCTGGTCCCCCCCGGGCGCCCGCCGGGATCGTGGCTGGCGGCGACCGAGGCGACGCCCGACGTCGCCGCCGCCGACCTGCCCTGGCAGCAGCTGATCGGCCCGGATGGACAGCCGCGCCCGTACCTCCTGGCCAGCCCGCTCGTCGCGATCCAGCAGACCGTGGCGCAGGATCCGGTGCTGGCCGCGCAGGACGTCGATCTGCGCATCCTGCTCGAGGTCTGGGTCCCGGCGTCCGGCGGCGGCGCGGGCGCCGCCGGGGTCCAGCCGGTGCTGGCCGCGCGCAGCGTGTTCCGCCTGGCCGTCGCGCCCGACGACAACTGGACCACCGTCCTGTTCACCGGCCCCGCCGGCGGGCAGCCCGAGTCGCCCCTGCGCGCCCGCGTCCGTGACTGGGTGACCCAGGCGTCCGCCACCCTGTTCAGCCCGCTGACCCCGCTGCTCCGCGCCACCGCGCTGACCCCGTCCGCCTTGCCGCCGAAGGCCTACTTCCTCCTCGCGCGGCAGGACACCGCCACCGGCCAGCGCCCGGTGAAGCGCGGCGTGTTCGGCTCGCGCGGCCAGCTCCGGCCCGACCTGCGATTCGAGGCGCTGTCCGGGCCGCCCGCGCTCGATCCGCTCGGCCTGGGCCCGGACTACCTCGGCGGTCAGGTGTACTACGAGCGGCGCGCCTGGTTCACGCCGCCGGCCCCCGTGCTCGACAACTTGACGCTGGCGCCGGCGCTCGCCATCGACAGCCTGACCGTCGAGCCCGCTGTCTCCGATCCGGGACAGCCGGTGACGCTCCGGTGGACGACCCACGGCGACGCTCTGTCGCTCCGGCTCGGCGTCAAGGATCAGGACGACGCCCTCGACGTCACCGGGCAGACCACCCGGACCATGATCCCGCAGCGCACCGCCGTCTACGTCCTCCGCGCGCTGTCCGCAGCCAACCAGGTCGACGCCCGCGAGGTCGCCGTCGTCGTGCGCGTACCCGCCGCCGGCAGCGCCGTCGGCCTCGCCTACAAGCTGGCCGGCACGGCCGCCGGGCCCGCTCACCCCTCGCGCCTGCCGTGGTCCGATCCGGGCGCCAACCACCACCGCTGGGTCGAGGCCCTGCGCGATCTGATGTTCCTCGACCTCACCCGCGCCGATCGCGCCTCGCACGACGAGCCCGGCTGGTTCCTGCCGTCCACCCGCCGGCTCGACTGGGGCTCGGAGCCCGATCGCCGCGCCCTGCGCCCGTTCTTCCCCACCCGCGCCGTGCAGCTGTTCACCAGCGGCCGGCCCGGCGGCTTCCTGCGCTTGCGCACCGCGATGCTCGACGAGGACGCGCTCGGCATGTTGCGCCGCTCGGCGTCCCTGGCCCACGAGCTCCGCCACCCCCGCCCCGTCCCGCTGCCGCCCGAGCTGTTCCCGTTCGACCCCGCGCAGCCCATCGACCCCGACCACCCCGCCCCGCGCCGCACCTGCGGCGTCGCCGCGCTGTCCGGCCCGGCCCCGTTCCGGTTCGCCCGCCTCACCTGGCAGGACCCGGTGTTCAACCGCAGGCTACTCGCCGTCGGCCAGGAGGTGGCCAGCAACAAGCTGGTCCTCGGCCTGGATCGCACGATCTACGCCGGCGTCGACGTCATCTACCCCGAGGTCCGCTTCATCCCCGAGACCACCGGGTGGTCGCTCGCGCTCACCATCGCCCTCTATCGCAAGGACGCGACCACCGCCTACAAGCTCGGCGACGTCACCTACCAGGCCACCGACGCCGCGGTGACGAAGGTCAGCGGCCTGCAGTCGCGCGGCGAGCTGCGCGGCATCCGCCGCGCGACCACCCCCGGCGGCGTCCGGCGCTGGGTCTGGGAGCTCGGCCTGAGCCAGCCCGCGGTCCTCGAAAACCCCGACGCCGACAACGACAACTTCGAGATCACCCTGCAGAACTACGACGAGGTCCGCGCCACCGTCCGCCTGCTGGACGCCTCCGGCAAGGAGCTCCAGCGCATCCAGCTCACCGGCACCGTCCGCACCGACATCGAGGTCTGGCCCCAGCCGCAGAACGCCTTCGGCATCCTGCGCACCGGCCCCGGCGGCAGCGGCGCCACCGCCCCCCAGACCGACCTCGTCGCGTTCGGCTGGCTGCCCAAGCCGCGCGTGATCAAGCGCGGCGACCGGTTCAACCCCGACAGCTGGGCCGGAACGTTCACCCACATCGACGCCCGGATCTCCGCCGCCGACACGCCCGCCACCTACGAGGTGCTCAGCTTCACCGCCGACGGCGAGCAGGCGATGCCGGACGCCGGCGACGCCCATTGAGCAGGTCGAGGAGAGCCAGCCATGACCCCCGAAGAGATCGCAGCCATCATCGAGGCCCACAAGTTTCCCACCCTGCACGCAGGTGAGACCGGGATCAACGTCATCACTTTGCAGATCTGGCTGAGGATGCTGGGCTTCTACCAGGGGCCCATCACCGGGCTCCTCGACGCGTCCACCGCGCAGGCGGTCGATGCCTTCCGCGCTCAGCAGCAGGCAGCGGGCATCGCGCTGCAAGCGCCGGCCGGCGCCGTGCTGGAGCGAGACACCTGGCAGGCCATGGACAACCTGCTCCAGCAGCGCCTGCCCCCCGATCCGGATGCACTGGACCGGCTGCCGCTGCCGCGCCGCGCGTCGTACGACTCCGATGAGAAGTACCAGAAGGCGCTCTACGAGGGATTGCGCGTGTTCGGCTTTCCGATCGAGCCCGCCGCGGCGCCGATCCGCATTGCGATCGCCGTCGATGCAAGCGGTCTCGGCGCGATCCACGGCGTGCCTCCAGGATCCTACGAGCTGGAACTCGACCGCGTGGGCAAGCCCGCCGAAGGGACCGCGGAGCTTCACCTGGAGGACGGCGATGGGGTCCCCCTCCAGGGGCACCTCCGGCTGATCCATGGCAACGTGGAATGCTCGGTGACCGTGGTCAGCGGGGAGGCCCGGGTGAGCGGCCTGGCTCCGGGAGAATACGAGGCCATCCTCGATCGCGTGGATGCGACCACCCGCATCCTGGAAGATACCGGCAGCCTTGAGATTCACCTCGTCGACGCCGACAACAAGCCGATCGGCGGCTCCGGCTACCTGATGGGCGAGATCGGACAGGCCACCTCGATCCAGCAGGCCGTGAAGCTGTTCAAGGCGCTCCACCGGGGCCTGGACAGCGGGCTGGGGCCGGACGACCGCTCCGGCCTGGGGAGCAACGTTCTGACCGGCACGTTCGACGATACGGCCTATCCTCACCATGTTCGAGCCTGGCAATCGTTCACTCGCACGTGGGGCCGGTTCTATGGAGCTCCCTGGGCCGGAATCGTGTTCCACCCGGAACCCACCTCGCAAGGGAGCGTCCCCGGCGAGCTCAACTGGGGGACATTCCAGACGATCCGCATGCTCCAGCAATGGGGCGCCGCGTATCTGCAGGCCAGCACGGATGAACAGGATGTCCTGGATCGGCTGCAACGGCCGATCGCGGTCAGGTACATCGCAAGGCCGCTCGGCGGCCAGATCGACCGGCGCAACGACTTTTCGCAGACCGGCACCGAGGCCTCGCTGCACCTGCAGCGGCTCTCGCCGCAGGTGGTCGCGGGGATTCCTATCGGTCAATACTACGGCGGCATCGACTACCGATCTTCCGAATACAGTTCGGAATGGATGCAGCGCCAGCTTACCGTCCTGGTGTCCCTCGACCCGAACTTCCATGCGCTCACCCCCGACGATAGACTGATCGAGCGGCAGGTGGCTCCGGAGCTCACACCGTTCGTGACCAACCTGACGAATGACCGCTTCCCCGCAAGCAAATCAGGAAATACGTCGGTGTTCGACCTGTTCGATGGGTTCGGCGAGCAGCGAGCTCGAAAGCTGAAGAGGGACGAGTTGATGATCGCTGCCAGGAAGGCAGGTGGCGACCCGCTCGCCAAGACCCTGGATACCGCCGACAAGTTCTTCTTCAACGGGGACCAGCTGAAACAGATTCGCACCTGGATCGATCAGTCCGGTGGTGGACCCTTCAACAGCGTCGCATGGGAACACTTCAGGTCCGTCCAAAAAGCGCTCTGGTGGTGTAGGCTACTCGTGGCTGCTGGGCAGTTCGACAAGGTGCGAGAATGGAGCGACCTGTACCGGGCCATCGGCTGGGAGGGTGGTCTGTTCAACGATTACGCAAACATCTCATCAAGAAACGTCCCTCCGAATTTACGCTTCTCGTTCGACGATGATGACTGGAAAAATCCCCTTCAGCTCGAGAGCCTCGTCGAGTTCTATATCAACTACAACGATCCCAACCGTCCGGCGGAGACCTTCCGCGCAGGACAGCGCCCGGAGGGCATTAGTGAGCCTCGCTTGCCGACGTTGACGACCGGGAGCTCCTATCAAGCGAACGGTGTGACCGGTGGGTTGAGCAGCGGACTGCACTTCGTCCTCATCGATGGTTTCGGCGCTCGCAACAACGCCAAGGGTCAGTCCGTCACAAGAACGCGCGAGACCCTCCAGAAAGTGACAGACAATCAATTCAGCGTCAAGCTCAGCACCGCGGAGGCAAACAAACTTGACACCGACCTTCGCAAACATCCCGAGAAGTATGTGCTCTGGCTGCCGGGAGATGCAACCCGAGCCTCGGCGAGCTATCGTATCACCAGCACAACGGTCTCGGGAAACACATACACTCTCAGCCTGGATGGGAAGCCCAGTGTCGGCAACAATGCGTCGTGGCAGATCCTCCAGAGCAGCTCGTGGCTGGCTGGCAACAACGCGACGTCGACAGGAAACCGGGTCACACTCGACGCAAATCTGAGTCAGATCAACCCGAACCTGGACACGATATATCTCTCAACGGATGTTGCCCGCCCTGCACGAGTTTATCGTATCATCTCCGTGGATGGTGCCAACACGGTAGTCCTGGATGGCCAGCCTGCGCTGGTCGGTGACAGTTCTGCCTGGCGCATCCCTGCTGGCGTGGGTGGCGTGCTTCCACCATTGAGCTACGACCTGCGAACCGATCTGGAACACGGCGGAAGCCCGCTGACAAACGGCCAGGACGCGACCAGCACAGACTTCGTCACTGGCTATGATCATTACGATGGTTTGCTCCTCATCGTCTATCATGGAACGATCGAGGGCAGATTTCGCTTCACCAGCTACACCTCTCATACCGGCCGTGCGCCGGATTCGGCTTCCATTCGCGGTAACAAATCATATGACATATACAGTGCACCCGCCGGGAGTTTGAACACCGACGGAGGTATAGCGACGATCAACTTTGCCTTCAAGGTATCGGAGGACCAGACACTGGAACGTGATGGATCGCGATATTACTACGCACAAACGGTCGGCGTCAACGATGGCCTCCTATTCCAGAACGTGAAGCGAGCGCCGGGAGGCACCTTCAACATCTTCATCCACTTTGGATACGCAGTAAACGATTCCATTGCCCCAGGATCGGGATCGGCAGGCTGCCAGGTGTCACCGCTGTTCAACGGCCTGCGGCGCAGAGTGCTGGAACTATGGGGAATCAGCGGTGTGGCGCCATATAGTGACATCTACAGCAGCGGTCACACCGGTAACAAGCAGCGGTACCTGGACGCGAGGAACCATCTGCCAGGAGCGCTGGACAGGCTGAAAAATCTCAAGCGCAAATGGAACGAGAAGATCAAAGGAAAACTGTGGCTGATTCGCCCCGACGAACGCCCGCTCGCGGATTACTCGGTACTTGATCTTCCTCCGACCTGAAGGTGATATCATGCGCATCAAGCTGACAATCCAGGCCGGAACCCGGACCATCGCCGCGCTGCGGATTCGACGCGAGCTGGCCCCGGCCGAGGCCACGCACGTTCGCGTGGCGTTTCGCGGCCCCCTGGCGCTGGGATGGAACCGGCTCTACGCGACGCTCCTGGCGCAGGCTCAGCACGACGGGCGGACCGGGGACGCGGCGTCCACCTGGGTACGTCAGATCCTGTCTGGCTTGAGTCAGATCGAGGGCATGCGTCCGGATGCCCTTGGCCTGGAGGACCTGAGGTATCTGCTGGCAACACCAGCCCTGGGAAGCGTGACGCTGGCCAGCGACCTGGCGGTGGATGCGACGTTGAGCGCGCTGGACGCCCGCCGCCAGGACCTCGGCGATCCTTATTCGCCGATCGACGACCCCGATCCTTTGTTCACAGAGACCTTCTTCCACGGGGTCACCAGCGGCAGCCGTGACGGCGAGGACTCGGGGTGGTGGTCGCCGATGGAACGAGAGCCGCTGGCGATCGGTGCACCCGGAGGTCCAGGCCGGACGGAGGGACTGGATTCGTCGTCGGATGTGGCGTCCGACGAGCCGCCGGTCGGCGACCTTGGCGTGCTCGGCATCGATCGTTCGCATCGTCTGATGTACCTCGGCCAGGACCGCGTCCTCGATTGGGTACCCGCAGCTACCAGCCAGTATCGCGTGTGGTCGTACGATCGCTTCGGCCGGGCTGGGGCGTCGTTGGCTGCGATCCTCGTGGAGCAGCAAGCCTGGAGCACGATCGACAGCGGCCACGAGCTGATCTGGCTGGGCCGCGATCTGCAGGCCGATCCTCATTCCACCGACGACCTCGTCCTCGACTGGGCGCCGTCGACCGGCGACTATCGCCTGTACCGGGTGGACCTCGAGGGCACCAAGAGCGACGGTACGACCCCTGACATCCTGCCCGAGCCGTCGCTGACCAAGGGCAACTGGACCAGCATCCGCGCCGGCAAGAAGCTGGTCTATCTGGGCGGCAATCGCGTGCTGGGCTGGGAGCCGGCCACGGGCAACTTCCGGATCTGGGTGCTGGATCGCGCCGCCGCGACCCCGAATGGTGATCCGCTGCCAAACCTGGAGGTCCAGGGCACGTGGGACACCCTCCGGGACGGGCACCGGATCATCAACCTGGGCGGGGATCGCGTGCTGACCTGGCTGCCGGCGACGGGATGGTATCGGGTCTGGCGCTACGACCGCTCCGTCAGGGGTAATGGCGATCCGCTGGTGTCTCCGCCGCTGGTCGAGGGCCACTTGCAGGACATCGGCGCGGACCACGAGCTGATCTGGCTCGGGGGCCGAGACGTGCTCGACTGGCAGCCCGGCTCGGGCGCATATCGGATCCGGAGCTTCGACCGGACGGTGGTGTCGAGCAATCCACTGACGTGATCGAGCTCGTCTACCTGGATTCCTCACGGATCAATCGACAGGTCAACGTCGCCGCGCACTTCCGGGCGCTAAGCGGCATCGCCGCGAGCGCCGGGATCCCGACCGACAGCCAGGTGGTCTTCGACGCGGACGGCGTCCGGCGTGCACTGCAGGCGTGCCGGGCCAGCGTGCTCTATCTACTGGGGCACTCGGAGGGTCCGGGCGGAATGGTCGCCGGTGGCGCGCCGGTGCTCGACGGAACGACGCTGACCGCATGGCGGCTCCGCCGCGCCGACTGCCTGCCGCGCGCCATCCTGTTCAACACGTGCGACGCCGTCGCGAGCGGCCTGGTGCGCGCCGCGCGGGACGCCGGCGTCCCGGCCATCGTCGCCGCGAGCCACGCGATCCCGATCGGCCGGATGTGCGCGTACGCCGAGACGCTCCTGCAAGCCTGGCTCGCTGCGCCAGCCTCGCTCATCGAGGCGACCCGGCTCGCCAACGACGCATTCGGCCCGCAGGGCATGCGGATGGACGTCATCGAATCCCCGCAGCGCTGCGCGTAACTCGATGTGGCGCGACATGGTGCGCGCCGCCGTGAACCCGCTGGGCGAGCTTCGCACGGGCCCGCGGCAGCATCTCCAAGCTTTGTCGCCCGCGGATCACCGCTGTCTGGGCCGTCTGGAGCCATTCTTGACGGTCCGCCGCTTGGGAGCGCGCGGGGAAGCCGCGCGGCGGTGATGCACCGTCGCGGCGCCGGCGAGCGCCGCGCGCACAGACTCAGCCGTCACGGCCACCTGGATGCAGCGGTCCAGTGCGGCGAGATCGGTGAGCGCGCCGATCGTGGCGCGCTCCGCCGTGGTCGGTGAAAGCCCGCGAGCAGCGAGCACGACGAGCAGGCACTC
This sequence comes from Kofleriaceae bacterium, assembly GCA_041495365.1. Lineage (GTDB taxonomy): Bacteria > Myxococcota_A > Polyangia > Haliangiales > Haliangiaceae > JABFXX01. The sequence continues at coordinate 8,607 of JBGQCL010000436.1, forward strand.
TCGCTTGCCCTTCGCCTCACCCCGCGCCTCGGCCCACTGTTCAAAGAACAGCCGGAACGCGCGCGATGCCTTGGTTTCCGGGATCTTATCGACATCCATCGCCATCTCCTTGAGCGATGCCAGGAGCCGCTGGCTCAACATGGCCAGGATCGCACGCGCCTGGGCTTCCCGCAACGGGGCCGGCAGCTCGCGAATGGCGAGCAAGACGACTTCATGGGATGTGCCTGGCGTGGATGGATCGCAGCAGGTCGGAAGTGATGAGCGTACTCGAACAGGTGAATTCAGATTAGTCAAATTTCAAGATTGGCAAATGAGCCAGTTCCACTCTCGATCCGTCGTCGCCGGCCACCGGCTGGAGCTCGCGTCCAGATCCGGTGCGGAAGCTCCATGACCCGATCACGCGGCCTGGATCGCTGCGCTCATGGAGCCGAAGCGATCGCACAGACCCGTGAAACGCGTCCGGCGAGTCTGGCATCCTATCCGGACATGGCCGACGACCTGGACGACCTCTCGGCGGGCCTGGGCCGGATGCTGGCGACGGCCCGGCTGGCCGGGCGGCTGGGTCGCAAGGCCGCGGGCCGCGTGCTGTTCGGCGCCCGATCCGAGGCCGCCGGCAAGGGTTCGGCGGAGGGCGACGGGTCGGACGCGGCGGTCGCGGCGGCGCGCCGGCTGGTCGCGCAGATGAGCCAGCTCAAGGGGCTGGTGATGAAGGCCGGGCAGATCGCGAGCTACATGCCGGGGTCGATGCCGCCCGCGGCGCAGCGGGTGCTCGCCGAGCTGCAGGCGAGCTCGACGCCGATGGCGTTCCACCGGATCGACGCGATGCTGGCGGCCGAGCTCGGGGCGCCCGGGCGCGCGCTGTTCGAGACGATCGACGAGCGGCCGTTCGCGGCGGCGTCGATCGGCCAGGTCCACCGCGCGGTGCATGGCGGCGCCGCGGTCGCGGTCAAGGTCCAGTACCCGGGGATCGAGGACGCGATCCGCAGCGACCTGCGGATGGTCGGCGCGATCGCGCGGCTGTCGTCGATCGGCTCGCCGGTCGACGCCGGGGCGCTCGCCGGCGAGCTGCGCGACCGGCTGCTCGAGGAGTGCGACTATCACCGCGAGGCCGACAACCAGCGGCTGTTCGCGCGGCTGCTGGCGTCGATCGACGGCGCGCGGGTCCCCGAGGTCGTCGCCGCGCGGTCGGCGCGCCGCGTGCTGACCACCGCGCTGGCGGACGCGCGGCCGCTCGCGGCGGCGCCGGCGGAGCAGGCCGCGCGCGACCGGGCCGGCCAGATCATCTTCCGCGCGTGCTTCGAGCTGCTGTGGCGGCGCTGCATCTACAACGCCGACCCGCACCCCGGGAACTACCTGGTCGATCCCGACGGCAGCGTGACGTTCCTCGACTTCGGCTGCGTGCGGCGGTTCGAGGCCGCGATGATCACGACCTGGAAGGCGATGGCGTCCGCGATCCTCGCCGGCGACCGCGCGGGGTTCGTCGCGGGGTTCCGCGCGCTCGGGCTGGTCG
>JBGQCL010000437.1:0-10095 GCA_041495365.1 Kofleriaceae bacterium
CTCGGCGGCGGGGGTCACTCGGCGGCGGGGGTCACTCGGCGGCGGGGGTCACTCGGCGGCGGGGGTCACTCGGCGGCGGGGGTCACTCGGCGGCGGGGGTCACTCGGCGGGATGACACAGCCGGTCGGCGCCGCAGGTCTCACCGTCAGCGCACGCCGGATCGCACTGCGGAGCCTGCGGGACGCACACGTTGCGCTCGCACACGAAGCCCGGGCTGCACGCGCCGTCGCAGCCCTCGGCCTTGGGCGGCGGCTGCTTGGGATACGGGGCCGGGATGTCGGACTCGTCGATGTGGCGATACACCGCGGCGTGGACGATCTCCCCCGCGGCGTTGCGATCGGCCACCAGTGTATCGCCGCCGACCGCGCAGATCTGCTGGCGCATGTCGGCGGCCAGCGTGTACGGGCTCTTGTACTGGTACCCCGACTTGAACATGACCTGCGCACCGAAGTCCATCTGGCCGACCTCGACGTAGCCATCACCGGGTGGGTTCGGCAGGACCTCGATCTTGCACTCCGGCGGCCGGGCATGGTTCGGGCCCGGTCCGCCGCACGCGGCGACGATCACGAGCGCGAGACCCGCGAGACCCGCGCGCGGCGCGGGGTGGACGACGTGCGGAGCTCGCAGCAAGGTCGCCATCCCGGGTCCTTTACCCTGCGCGCCGCAGCCTGTCCAGGACGGGGCAGGACGGGGCAGGATGGGGCAGCATGGGGCAGGATGGGGCAGCATGGCGAAGCTGGCTAGAGCCCGTCCCAGGTCGGCCCGGAGCGCCAGAACACCCCGACCGCGCGGCCCAGGATTGCCTCGCGCGTCACCAGGCCGAAGAACCGCCCGTCGCGGCTGTCGCCGCGGTTGTCGCCCATCACCAGGTAGTGGCCCTCGGCGATCGTCACCGGCCCCCAGTCGGGCCCGCCGCCGCGGGTCAGCCGCAGCGCGTGATCGGCGCGGCCGAGCTGCTCGTACAGCTCGTCGCCGCGCTGCGCCACCGGCGCGACCTTGCCGTCGATCCAGACCCGGCCGCCGCGGACCTCGATCCGCGTGCCGGGGACGCCGACCACGCGCTTGAGCAGGACCTTGTCCTCGTCGGGGGCGTCGAGCACCACGACGTCGCCCGCCGCCGGGCCGGCGAACCGCGCCAGGTAGCTGTGGGAGAACGGCACGCGCAGCCCGTAGGCCGCCTTGTTCACCAGCACGTGATCGTCGATCTCGACGGTTGGCTGCATCGAGCCGGTCGGCACGAGGTAGTGGTCCGCGACCGACGCGCGCGCCGACATCAGCACCAGCGCGAACACCGCGACCGTCACGACCTCGCGCACGATCCGGCGGGTCCGGGACCGCGCGGGCGGGGTGGAGCTCGACATGACCGTCTTACCGGCGCCGCCGCCGGCCCTATTCCCGGCCTGCACCATGGTCCGGCCATGTCGGTCACCACCACGCGCATCGCGCTCGCCACCGGCGCACAGCTCCACCAGGTCGGCCTCGGCGTGTACCTGGCCGCACGCCGGCCCAGGTCCTGTTGCGCTGGGGCATCCAGCACGGCTTCATCGTGCTGCCCAAGTCGTGCTGCCCAAGTCGGTCCACCGCGAGCGCATCGCGGAGAACGCCGCGGTGTTCGACTTCGCGCTCGACGCCGCGGCGATGGCCCGGCTCGACGAGCTCGAGGAAGGCCTCACCACCGGGTGGGACCCCGACGGCGCGCCGTGACCGCGCTCAGTACGATCGCGGCAGCGCCAGCACCTTCTCGGCGATGAAGCTCAGGATCAGCTCCCGGCTCACCGGGGCGATCCGCGGGATCAGGCTTTCGCGCAGCATGCGCTCGACGTGGTACTCCTTCGCGTACCCCATGCCGCCGTGGGTCATCACCGCGGTCTCGCACGCGCGATACCCGGCCTCGCCCGCGAGGTACTTGGCCGCGTTGGCCTCCGCGGCGCACGGCTGGCCCTGGTCGTAGAGCCACGCCGCCTTCAGGATCATCAGGTTCGCCGCCTCGAGCTCCATCCAGCGCTGCGCGAGCGGGTGCTGGATCGCCTGGTTCTTGCCGATCGGCCGGTCGAACACCACGCGCTCGCTCGCATACCGCGCGGCGAGCTGCAGCGCCGCGCGCCCGAGCCCGACCGCCTCCGCCGCGATCAGGATGCGCTCGGGATTGAACCCGTGCAGGATGTACTGGAACCCCTTGCCGTCCTCGCCGATCCGATCGGCGGCCGGGATCCGCCAGCCGTCGATGAACACCAGGTTCGAGTCGACGCACGCCCGGCCGTGCTTGTCGATCTCGCGGACCTCGACGCGGCTGCGATCGAGGTCGGTGTAGAACAGGGTCAGCCCGTCGGTCGGCGCGGCGCGCTCGGCGATCGGCGTGGTGCGCGCCAGCAGCAGCATCTTGTGCGCGACCTGCGCCGTCGAGATCCAGATCTTCTGTCCGCTGACCACGTAGTGGTCGCCGTCGCGCACCGCCCGGGTCTTGAGCGCCAGTGTGTTGAGCCCGGCGTCCGGCTCGGTGACCCCGAAGCACGCCTTGTGCTCGCCGCGGATCACCGGCGGCAGCCAGCGCGCCTGCTGCTCCGCCGTGCCGAACACCACCACCGGGTGCAGCCCGAAGATGTTCATGTGCACCGCGGAGGCGCCGGACAGCCCCGCGCCGGACTGCGCGATCGCCTGCATCACCAGCACCGCCTCGGTGATGCCGAGCCCGGCGCCGCCGTGCTGCGCCGGCATCGCGATCCCGAGGTACCCCGCCCGGGCGATCGCTGCATGGAAGTCGTGCGGGAAGCTGCCCTCGGCGTCGCGCCGGCGCCAGTAGTCGAGATCGAACCCCGCGCACAGCTGCTTCACGCTGTCGACGATCGCGTGCTGGCTGGCGGTCAGTGCAAAGTCCATGGCTTCCCCGCTGCGCTAGGGCTGGAGCCGCTGCGGCGTGCAGCCGCGCAGCGACACGCTGAACATCGACGAGTCATCCGGGCCCTCGATCAGCGCGCCGTCCTCCGGGGCCACGAGCGCGATCACGTGCGACTCGCCCGGGTGGAGCACGGTGTCGCGCCACTGCTCCGAGCCGCGCTTCCACTCGACGACCTTGACCGTCCCCGACTCCGCCCTGACCTCGCAGCCGTGCGCCCACGGCCCCATGTACGGGTACAGCGGCTCGCCCTTCGTGGAGTACACGAAGCGCAGCACGTTGCCGGTGCGGCCGTTGTCCTGGTGCGCCGACCACTCCGGCCAGGCGATGACCGAGCCCGGCCACGGGTCGCTGAAGCAGCCCGGCGTCTTGTGGCAGCGCCAGCGCGCCGGGATCGAGCGGATCACCGGGCCGCGAGGGCCGCTGGGCTCGGGCACCGGGCGGGCCGGCGCGCGCACGGCGGGGGACTCGGCCGCGCGGGGCTCGCCGCGCGGATCGGCGATCCTGGGCTCGGCCGCGCGCGGATCGACCTCGCCCGGCGCCGGCAGCGTCACGCGGTAGGTGAACGGCAGGTCGGCCTGCACGCTCAGGACCTCGCCGGCGGCGACCCCGGTGACGTGAAACGTCTGGCCCTCCGTGAGCGTGGCCAGCACGGGGTGAGACGGCTCGCCGGGAGGTCCGGCGTGGACGCGCGCCGTGCCGGTCTCCAGCGCGATGCCGGCGCCGTTCGCCCGCGCGCCCGGGAGGTACACCGGGGCGGACACCGAGTAGCCCAGCCGCGCGCTGCTCGCTCCCACCGCCGCCGGCCAGACCAGCGCGTGGTTGGTCAGCGAGTCGCCCCAGGGACACGGGCTCCCGGTGCACTTCCAGGTCACGATCTGGGAGCTACCCGCGAACGCGCGCGGGCCGGCATCGGCCGGCTTGGCGGTCACCGGCTGGCCGCCGGATGAGGTGCTCGTCGGTGCCGCGGACGGCTTCGCCGGCTCGGTGCAGCCGGCCGCTGCCATTGCGCACAGCGCCAGGAACGCGCTCCCTCGGTCCGCGGCCGGCAAGCCTGTCCTGCGTGATGTCATGTTCGTGAGGCGACCATTGTAAACCGATCGCGTGGCCCGTGAGCGCTGCACGGCCGCGCCGCGATGCGCGTCCGGCGCCGATCGCGATCACCGCACTGGAATCCCTACTTCACAACAGAAGCCCCGCAGATCGAATCTCCCAGGTTATCACATCCTCGCCGCGGTCCAGACCCGCGCGGTGATGTCGATCCTCGTCGAATCGCAACGGGCGGTTCCGCCAGAAAACACAGCGTTCTCGCTTGCCAGCTCGAGCACGGTACGCCTACCCTCGATCCGAGAGGGAGGTCCATGTCGAAGTCGAACGTCGATCGTCTCAGCCATGCGGGCGTGCTCGATGCCGACGCGCTCTCGCAGGAGCACAAAGACTTCATCAACCGGGAGCTGACCCACGAAGAGGTGGAACACCTGATCAAGGGCGGTCACAAGCTCGCCGAGTACGCCCGGCGACACGGCATGGTGTGCATCCCGACGGTCACGGTGTAGCGGCGGCGTTCCCGGGTCATCCCAAACGGCAGGTCGTACGATAGGCGCGCCGGGAGACCGCCATGGCAGGACAGGGCCCCCCCTCGACGCCGCGCGACGCTGCGCCGACGGCGTCGCCGTCCGGCTCCGAGGAGACCGTCGCCGCCGATGGCGCCACGCTGTCCTGGGTGGACCCGGGGGCGCCGGCCGCGCAGCTGGTCGGCACCACGCTGGGGCACTTCCGCCTCGACGCGCCGCTCGGCCGCGGCGGCATGGGCGTGGTCTACCGCGCGCTCGACGTCAACCTGCAGCGCACCGTGGCGCTCAAGGTGCTGCGGCCGGAGCTCTCGGCCAACGCCGAGTGGCGCCGCCTGTTCCTCGGCGAGGCGCGGGCGGCCGCGGCCGTGTCGCATCCCAACGTGGCGGCAGTGTACCACGTCGGCGTCGACGCGGGGCAGATCTACATCGCGATGGAGCTCATCGAGGGCCACACGCTGCGCAGCCGGCTCTCGGCGGGGCTGCCGCTCGGCGAGGCGCTGGACATGGCGACGCAGATCGCCCGCGGCATGGCGCGCGCGCACGACAAGGGTGTGCTGCACCGCGACCTCAAGCCGGAGAACGTGATGGTCGGCCCCGAGGGGGAAGTGAAGATCCTCGACTTCGGGCTGGCGCGCCGGCTGGTCGCCGATCCGGACGTGCCGGAGGACCGCACCATCGCGGGGACGGTGGGGTACATGTCGCCGGAGCAGGCCGAGGGCCGCGAGGTCGACGTCCGCACCGACATCTTCTCGTTCGGCATGCTGCTCTACGAGCTGGTGACCGGGAAGCGGCCGTTTGCGGGCGGGTCGATGCCGGTGCGCTCGCGGATCGCCGAGTACGTCGCCGCGATCGGCCGCGAGGCGCCGCCGCCGTCGCACAGCGCGCCGGTGTCGCCGGAGCTCGAGGCGATCATCCTGCGCTGCCTGGCGCGGCGGCCGGACGACCGCTACCCGGACATGCGGGAGCTGGGGTTCGCGCTCGAGGGGCTGCGCGCGGACGGCGCGCCGGCGGCGGCGGGGCGCGCCCGGGGGAGCCTGGCCGGCGGGAGCATCGCGCCGCCGGCACGCGCGCCGCTGCCGTCCGGCACCGTGACGCTGCTGCTGACCGGCAGCGCGGAGACGGCGCAGCTGCTCGAGGACCTCGGCGAGCGCTATGCCGGCGTGGTGACGCGCCGCGATGCGCTGGTCCGCCAGGCGGTGGAGCGCTGCGGCGGTTCGGTCGTCGAGGCGACCAGCGACGGCTTCCTGTTCGTGTTCGTCGACGCGCGGGCGGCGCTCGAGGCGGCGCTCGAGGCGCAGCGCGCGCTCGCCGCCGAGTTCTGGTCGCACGAGGCGGCGGGGCGCGTCCGCATGGGGCTGCACACCGGCGAGCCGCGGTGCGCCGGCGAGCGCTACGTCGGTCTCGACGTGCACCGCGCCGCGCGGATCACCGCCGCAGCCGCCGCCGGGCAGCTCGTGGTCTCGGCGGCGACCCGCGCGCTGCTCGACGACGCCGACCTCGCCGGGCTCGACGTCCGCGACCTCGGCCCGCGCCGGCTCGTCGACCTGCGCTACCCCGAGCACCTGTTCGCGGTCGGCCTGCCGGGAGCGGCGGCGAGCGCGTCGATCCAGACGTTCGGCGCGCTGCGCCACAACCTGCCGCCGCAGCCGACGACCTTCGTGGGCCGCGAGGCGCAGATCGCCGAGGTCCGCCGGCTGCTGCTCGGCGCCGATACCCGCGTCGTCACGCTCACCGGCCCGGGCGGCACGGGCAAGACCCGGCTGTCGCTCGAGATCGCCCGCGCGGTGCTCGCCGAGTTCGCGAGCGGCGCGCTGCAGGTCCAGCTCGCGCCGGTGAGCGATCCGTCGCTGGTGATGGCGACGATCGCGCAGGCGCTCGACGTGCCGCTCGCCGCCGGCCGGCCCGCGCTCGACACGGTGAGGGCGCGGATCGCCGGCGAGCGCATGCTGCTCGTGCTCGACAACTTCGAGCAGGTGATCGACGCGACGCCGGCGCTGGCGGATCTGCTCGCGGGCTGCCCGGAGCTGAAGCTGCTCGTCACCAGCCGCCAGCCGCTCAGGCTGCGCGGCGAGCGCGAGCACGCGGTGCCGCCGATGCAGGTGCCGGCGGGCGACGGGCGCGGCGGGGCGCTGGCGGAGTGCGAGTCGGTGCGGCTGTTCGTCGACCGCGTGCGCGACACCCGCGCCGACTTCGCGCTGACCGCCGACAACGCGCCGATCGTCGCGGCGATCTGCGCGCGCCTCGAGGGACTGCCGCTGGCGATCGAGCTGGCCGCCTCGCGCATGAAGCTGTTGACCTTGCCGGCGCTGCGCGACCGCCTCGGCGATCGGCTCGGCTTCCTCAAGGGCGGCCCGCGCGACGCGGCGGCGCGCCACCAGACGCTGCGCGCGGCGATCGACTGGAGCCACAACCTGCTCGACGCACCCGACCAGGCGCTGTTCCGGCGCGCCGCGGTGTTCGTCGGCGGGTTCGCCATCGAGTCGGCCGAGGAGGTCTGCGGCTTCCCGGCGGGCGCGGCGCTCGACGTGTTCGCCGGGCTGAGCTCGCTCACCGACAAGAGCCTGGTCACGCGCGGCGAGGTCGACGGCGAGCCGCGGCTCGGGATGCTCGAGACCATCCGCGAGTACGCGCTCGACCAGCTCGGCCGGACCGGCGACGCCGCCGTGGTGCGCGCGCGCCACGCCGCGCACTTCGTGGCGCTGGCCGAGGCGATGGCGCCGGGGCTGATGGGGCACGACCAGCGGCGCACGGTGGGCCGCATGCTCACCGAGGCGGACAACCTGCGCGCCGCGCTCGGCTGGGCGCTGGACCAGCCCGCGGCCGACACGACGGCGCGCCTGCTGCGGGCGCTGCTGTGGCTGTGGATCCCGCAGGGCCAGTTCAACGAGGCGCGCGAGTGGACGCGGCGCGCGGTGCTGCAGGCGCGCCGCTGCGGCGACCCCCGCCCGCTCGCCGAGGTGCTCGACGTCGCGACCTGGCTCGGGTTCCTCTCGGGGGACCTGGCGGGCGCGGTGCCGCCCGGCGGCGAATCGCTGGCGCTGTTCGGTGCGCTGGGCGACGAGGCGGCCGCGGCGCGCGTGCAGATCGCGTTCGGCGCCTCGAGCATGGTGGCCGCGCCGATCCCCGAATGCGAGCGCATGCTCGACGAGGCGCTCGCGGTGTGCCGGCGCCACGGCGACGGTTTCGGCGCCGCGATGGCGCTCAACGCGCTCGGCGAGCTGGCGCGCGTCCGCGACGACGGGCAGCGGGCGCGGGCGTGCTACGCGGAGGCGATCGCGCTGCTCCGGCAGTGCGACAACATCTTCATGTCGACCCTGATCTCGTCCAACCTGGTCGTGTACCCCATGCGCGACGGCGACTGGCGCACCGCCGCCGAGCTGCTCGGCAAGATGCTGGAGCTCGGCCAGGAGTTCAACTACCCGACCGTGGTGTCCCTGGCGCTCGCGGCGATGGGCGGGATCGCGGTGGCGCGCGGGCGGGCGGCCGACGGGGTGCGCCTGATCGCGGCGGCGGAGCGCCTGCTGGCGTCGCTCGGCCTCGCGCCGGAGCCGGCCGACCGCGCCGAGTGGGACCGCCACGTCGCGGCGGCGCGCGCCGTGCTGGGCGAGCCGGCCGTCGCCGCGGCGCGGGTCGACGGTGCGGCCTGGACGCGGGAGCAGGCGCTCGCGGCGACGCTGCCGCTGCGGTCCTGAGCGCGGCGCAGCGTCACACCGGCCGCGGCAGGAGGTCCTCGATGCAGTGCGCGAACGACGACAGCGTGTGGGCCAGGCTGAGGCCGAGCAGCGCGGCGTGCGCGCGGGTGAGCGGCAGCGCGTCGAGCAGTCCGTCGAGATCGCCGGCGTGCCCGGGGTCCAGGCGGGCGTGCTCGCGCAGCGTGCGGAACGCCGCCGCCGGCAGGCCCGAGCGCGCCTGCATCTCGTCGATCAGCGCGGGGGGCAGCGGGTGACCCTCGAGGACCATCAGGTAACCGAGCAGGCTCACGGGATGCTCGTGCTCGACCCAGTAGTACTGCGCTCCGACCAGCGCCGCGGTGCGCGGCGACGGGATGCGCGCCACGACGTCGGCGCGCGACAGGCCGGCGTGCGCGAGGTCGTCGAGCAGCCAGTCGTCGTGGCCGCGCTCCTCGGCGATGTGCTCGTCGAGGTACGCGGCGAGCGGCAGGCACACCGGGTCGGCGAGCGAGCGCGCGCGGGCGCGGGCGCAGGCCATGAGCGGCACGCTGCCGCGCATCACCTGGTGGCACAGGACCAGGAGCGCCGGGACGAGCCGCGGCTGATCCGGGTGGTCGAACAGGCGCTGGTTGGCCGCCGCGAGCGGACCGGCGAGGAGCTCGAACCGGGTCCGCAGCGCACGGCTGTGCGAGAGGGCATCCACCCGGCGATTAGACGTGGGTCGCCGGCGTCGGGCAAGCGCGCGCTGCGATCGGGGCGGCCGTGAGGGAGCCGGCGGGCGACGGCGCGGGGCCGGGGTTCGCCGCGTCGGGGTTCGTCGTGCTGCGCACGCCGCTGCTCGCGTTCGACGAGCTCGTGGCGCTCGGCGCGGGGCTTGCGGCGGCGACGGCCGCGCGCGAGGCCCCGGCGGAGCTCGGGGCGGCGCTCGCCGCCGATCGGGCCCGGCTGGTCGGCCGGCTGCGCGAGCTGGCGGCGCGGCCCGAAATCCGCGAGGCCATCCACCTCGCCTCGCCCAGCCTCGACGACAGCCTGGCGGCGTGGCTGGAGCGGCCCGGCGTCGAGCGCGGCCCGCGGGTGGTGCGGGCGCTGTTGCGCTACGTCGCGCGCATGGCCGCACGAGCGACGCCGTTCGGCCTGTTCGCCGGCGTGTCGCTCGGCGGCGTGGCCGCCGACACCGAGCTGCGGATCGCGGGGCGCGCGACCGCGCGCAAGCACGCCCGGCTCGACGCCGCGTACGTCGCCGCGCTCGCCCGCGCGCTCGGCCAGCACCCCGCGATCGGCCCAGATCTGATCGAGGCGCCGTCGTTGACCGACGACGACGCGCTCGCGTCGCTGCGCGCGGCCCTGCGGCGCCGCGCCGGCGCCGGTGGCGCCGGGGTGCCCGAGCTGGCCGGCTGGATCGCCGAGCTCGACACCGCGGCGCGCGGCCTCGCCGCGCTCGCAGCCGAGCCCCCCGGCAGCGCGCCCGCCGCGTGGCGCGCCGTCGCCGGACCGCTCGCCGGCCTGCCCGAGCGCGTCGCCCACGCCGCGACGCTCGCCGGCGCCACCGGCGGCAGCGCTGCCGGCCCCGGCGACGAGCGCGCCCGGGTGCTCGATCGCGTCGCCCGCGCCGACGTGGGCGTGTTCCGGGTGCTCGCCCGCGGCCTCGAGGCGCGCGCCGCGCGCGAGCGGCTCGCCCACGTCGTGCAGGTCGATCTGATCAAGGACTCGCCCGCCGCCACGCTCGGCCCCGCCGTGCTCGACGAGATGCTGCGCGGCGCCGAGCTGCTCCGCCGCATCGTCCCCGCGCGCGATCCGCTGGCCGGCTTCACCGCCGGGTTCGCCGCCCGCTACGGCGACGAGGAGGTCGCGCTGCTCGAGGCCGCCGACCCGGACCACGGCATCCCCGTCCCGCCCGCCACCGCGCCCGCCGCCCGCGAGCCCGTCCTCGACGGCCTCGACTTCACCGACGACGAGC
>JBGQCL010000438.1:0-10052 GCA_041495365.1 Kofleriaceae bacterium
GGGCGACGGCGCCGTCGCCGCGGAACTGGACGACCGGCAGCTTGCCGCGCAGGCCGGGGACGTTGCCGTTCTCCCAGCGCAGCGAGAACTCGAACGCGAACACCAGGTCCTCGCGCAGGTACAGGATGTCGTCGTCGAGGCTGACCGCGGCGAACGCGTGCTTGCCGGGGGCGGCGATCAGGTAGCCGCGGCCGGTGACGACGTGGAGCTGCGAGCCGCCGTGGTCGAACGGCTGCTCGGTGCTGTGACCGCGCGACCGCCGCATCGCGAGCTCGTACGACAGGTCGCCGCCGGTGATGTGCACGCAGTCGAGGCGGGTCAGCACGCGCTCGGCGATCCGGATGATCAGCGCGCCGCCCGGGCCGATCTCGAAGGTCTCGTCGCCCTCGTCGGCGCGGATCAGGTCGTCGGTCGCGAGGTCGGAGAGCGGGCGCGGCGGTGCGCCGCCGCTCCGGCTGTGGACGCGGATGATGCCCGACGGGGTGGCGGTCGCGACGGCGTGCGAGATCATCGACGGTCCGCCGAGGCCCTGCGCCGGGGCGATCGGCTCGGCGCGCGGCATCACGAACTGGGTCGAGTCGGTGATGCGCACGGTGCCGCCCGGGGTCACGGTGCGCGCCACCACCGGCGGATCGGGGTCCACCGCGACGGGCACGGCGGCGGGATCGAGCACAGCGGGCGCCGTGGGAGGCGCTACCGAGGGGGCAGAGGAGTGCGCCGCCCGCGGAGGCGCGGGCAAGGGTGGGGCCTCGGGGATCCCGGGCTGCGACGGCGCGCGCGGCTTGCCCGGTGGCGCGCCCGGCGGCCGGGTGCGCGGGATGACGTGCGGTGTCGGGGTCCGCGCAGGCTCGGGCTCGATCGGCGTGCGCGGGACACCGGTGGCGGGGGTGACGGCGGACGTGCGCGGCACGCCGGTGGACGGGGTGGCGGGCGGCGTCCGCGGGACACTGCGCGGGGTCACGGTCCGCGGGATGGTGGGCTGCGCGGCGATCGCCGGGGGTGCGATCGGCGGGGCGGTCGGTGGTGCGGCGATCGGCGGGGGTGCGGCGGTCGGCGGCGCGGGAGCGGGCTGGCTGGCCGCCGCGCTTTCTGCAGGCCCGGTCGCCAGGATGACCGAGCCGGTCGTGGCCGCGAATCCGCCGCTCCCCGCCTCCGGGAACGGGCCCTGCGGCGAGCGGCCGAGCTGGCTGTGGATCCGGTCGCGCTCGACGACGGACAGGTTGGACTCGATCTCGGTCGCCAGGTCGTTCTGGCCCGCGATCAGGAACGCGCGGTAGGCCTCGGCGTAGCGGCCGGCGCGGGCGTACGCCAGGCCGAGGTACCTGACCGCGCGGCCCTGGCTCGGGTCGAGCGCGCGGCTGGTCTCCAGCGCGGCGATCGCGTGCTCGGCATCATTGAGCTTGAGGTAGACCAGGCCGAGGTTGAGCCGGTGCGACGCGTCGTTCGGGGCGCGCTCGACCAGCTGCTCGTAGATCGCGCGGGCCTCGGTGAAGGCATTGGCGCGGAAGTGCGACAGCCCGAGCAGCGCGAGCACACGTGGGTTCTCGGGCTCCAGCGCCAGCGCGTCGCGGAACGCGCCCTGCGCGAGGTCGATCTTGCCCTGCTTGAGCAGCTCGCTGCCGCGCACCACGGCCTGTTCGAAGGCTTCGCGATCGCGCGGGTGCCCCACGGCGCGAATTGAACCGCAAAGCGCCGCAGCTGTCACGGCGCCAGAAGCCGGACCGCCATGTTCCGGGCGGGCGATCTCACGCACGCGTCGCGGCCGGCTGGCTCGGGATCTCCCCGATCGGTGCACGGCAAGCATTGCGCCGGATCCGGCCGCGGCGCTGGAGATGCGCAAGGGTTGCGCGGAAAGCCGTGAGCGCGGCGGCCCGAACCATGCTTGTCCCGGGCGCATGGCGATCGATCTGGAGACCCTGGAGGCGGCGCTGGCGGCGCTGGACGACTTCGCGCGGCGCAACCTGCCGGAGGCCAAGCTCCGGGAGCTCGACCGCAACGACGAGTTCCCCGAGGCGCTGGTGCGCCGGATGTGCAGCGACGAGCTCGGCATCCAGCTGTTCTTCGTGCCCGAGAAGTACGGCGGGCTCGGCGCCGGGGCGTTCGGCATCTACCGGATCTGCGAGCAGCTGGCGGGAGTCGACGTCGGGATCGCGACCGGCGTGCTCGCGACGTTCCTGGGCAGCGAGCCGATCAGCGTCGGAGGGACCGAGGACCAGCGGCGGCAGTGGCTGGGGGAGATCGCCGAGCGCGGCATCCTCATGGCGTACGGCGCGACCGAGCCGGCGGCCGGCAGCGACCTCGCCGCGCTGCGCACCGTGGCCGAGCGGGTCGAGGAGGGCGGCAAGCTGGTCGGCTACCGGATCACCGGCAGCAAGCAGTGGATCTCGAACGGCGGGGTCGCCGACCGCTACACGATCCTCGCCAACGCGCCGGGCGGCCCGACCTGGTTCGTGGTCGACAAGGGCACGCCGGGGCTGGTGGCGGGCAAGCCCGAGGACAAGCACGGGATCCGCGCGTCGAACACCGCGGCGCTCGCGCTCGACCAGCTCTACGTCGACGTCGGCCGCGTGGTCGGTGGGGTCGAGGGCCAGGGGCTGCTGCAGGCCCAGGCGGTGTTCGGCTACACCCGGCTGATGGTCGCGGCGTTCGGGCTCGGCGCCGGGTGGGCCGCGCTGAACCACGCGATCGAGTACTCGACGACGCGGATCCAGGCCGGCACGCCGCTGGCCCAGAAGCAGGGCTACACCCACAAGTTGATCGTCCCGCACGCGGCCCGGCTCGAGGCGGCGCGGGCCTACATCGAGGAGGTCGGCACGCGGCTCGACGCCGGCGAGGACCCGCTCCACACCGAGGGCGCGATCGCCAAGTACCTCGCGACCGAGGCCGGCAACGCGGCGGCCGACGCGTCGATCCAGGCGCTCGGCGGCTACGGCTACACCCGCGAGTACATGGTCGAGAAGGTCAAGCGCGACGTCCGGATCACGACGATCTACGAGGGCACCAGCGAGATCATGGAGATGACGATCGCGCGCGATCGCTGGCAGACCCACCTCAAGACCCGCGGCCAGCACTACCACACCGCGGCGGCCGCGCTCGAGGCGCTCCACCGCCGGCGGCCCGAGGTCGGCGCGAACATCGCGGCGCTCGCGGCCCACGCGCTGGCCGACGTGCTCGAGCGCGCGCGGCTGGCGCGGCTGACCCGCCACCAGCACATCCTGCTCCGGTTCGGCGAGCTGATCGCGTGGTGCGAGGGCGCCGCCGCGCTGGCCCGCCGCGCGGCGGCGATGGCCGACGGCACGCTCGATCCGCGCGCGCCGCGCCGGTTCGACGCCGACGCGCTGGCCGCGCTGGCCCGCGTGTTCGCGCGCGAGGCGGCGCGCAAGATCAGCGGCGACGGCCTGGCGCACCTGATCGGCGCGGGTGGCGGCGGGGACGACGGCGGCGATGCGCTGGCGGCCTCGCTCGGGGCGCCCGCGATCCGGCGCGCCCAGGCCGGCCAGCTCGCCGATCTCGATCGCGTCGCCGACGCGCTGTACCACCGCGGTCCGTCCGCCACGTAACCATCACCACACGAGGCAACCATGTCCGACACCATCGACCGCGCGATCGCCATCGTCGGCATCGGCGCCATCCTCCCGGACGCGCCCGATGCGGGAAGCTTCTGGGCCAACCTGACCGCCGGCCGGTACTCGATCGGCGAGGTCCCGGCCGATCGCTGGGACCCCGCTCGCTACTACGATCCCGATCCGCACGCGGCCGACAAGACCTACTCGAAGATCGGCGGCTGGGTCCGGTCGTTCGCGTGGGATCCGGCGCGCTGGAAGCTGCCGGTGCCGCCCCGGGTCGGTGACGCGATGGACCTCGGTCAGAAGTGGGCGGTGGCCTGCACCCGCGAGGCGCTGATCGACGCCGGGCACCCGGACCGGCCGCTCGATCGCGCGCGCACCGCGGTGATCCTCGGCAACGCGATGGCCGGGGAGAAGCACTACCTGACCGTGCTGCGGGTGTTCTTCCCCGAGTTCGCACACGCGCTGGCCACCGCGCCGAGCTTCGCGGCGCTCGATCCCCGGCTGCGCGACGCGATCGCCGCCGAGTCGCACGCGCTGCTGGGCGACGCGCTGCCGCCGATCACCGAGGACACCATGCCGGGCGAGCTGTCGAACTGCATCGCCGGCCGGATCGCCAACCTGTTCGACTTCCACGGCCCGAACTACGTGGTCGACGCGGCGTGCGCATCGGCGGTCGCCGCGCTGTCGGCGTCGATCGACGGGCTGGTCGCCGGCGACTACGACGCGGTGATCACCGGCGGCATCGACCGCAACATGGGGCCGAGCTCGTTCGTCAAGTTCTGCAAGATCGGCGCGCTGTCGGCGACCGGCACCCGGCCGTACGCCGACGGCGCCGATGGCTTCGTGATGGGCGAGGGCGCGGTGGTGTTCGTGCTCCAGCGACTGGCCGACGCCGAGCGCGCCGGCCGGCGGATCTACGCGGTGGTGCGCGGGGTCGGCGGCTCGAGCGACGGCAAGGGCAAGGGGATCACCGCGCCCAACCCGCTCGGCCAGCGGCTGGCGGTCGAGCGCGCCTGGCAAGGCGCGGGGCTGTCGCCGGCGACCGCGTCGCTGATCGAGGGCCACGGCACGTCGACCCGGGTCGGCGACGTCGTCGAGGTCGAGGCGATCGGCGAGGTGCTGCACGCGGCCGGCGCCGCGCCGCGCAGCATCCCGCTCGGCTCGGTGAAGTCGAACATCGGCCACCTCAAGGCCGCCGCGGGCGCGGCCGGGCTGCTCAAGGCGGCGCTCGCGCTGCACCACAAGGCGCTGCCGCCGAGCCTGGGGTTCGCGCGGCCCAACCCGAACATCGACTTCGAACGCTCGCCGCTGGCGGTCAACACCGCGCTGCGGCCGTGGACCGAGCCGGCGTGCGGCGTGCGGCGCGCCGGGGTCAGCGCGTTCGGGTTCGGCGGCACCAACTTCCACGCCGTGCTCGAGGAGCACGTGGCCGGAGCCCTGACCCGCGGCCGGGTCAGCGTCGGCGGCGTCGGGGTGGGGGGCGTTGCCGGCGAGCGTGGCGGGGGCGGTGGGGCGTCGGTCGCGTCGCCATCGCCGGCTCGCCGGCCGCTGCGCGGGGCGCTCGTGCTGGGCGCGCCGTCGCTCGCCGCGCTGGCCGACCGGCTCGCCGCGGTGCACCGCGAGGCCGCCGCCGGCCATGCGCCGCCGGTCGCGCCGCCCGCGCCGGCGGATCTCGCCGCGGCCGAGCGGATCGCGATCGACCACGGCGACGCGGCCGAGCTCGCCGAGCGGGCCGGCAAGGCGGTCGCGCTGCTCCGGGCGCCGCGCGGCGGCGATCCGGCGGCGTGGCGCATGCTGCGCCAGCAGGGGGTGTTCCTCGGCCATGGGCCGCGCGGCAAGCTCGCGTTCCTCTACACCGGCCAGGGCTCGCAGTACGTCGGCATGCTCGCCGCGCTGCGCGCGTCCGAGCCGATCGTCGCCGCGACGTTCGACGAGGCCGACCGCGTGATGGCGCCGCTGCTCGACGGCCGCGCGCTGTCGAGCTACATCTTCGTCGACACCGCCGACCCCGCGGCGCGGGCGGGCGCCGAGGACGCGCTCCGGCAGACCGCGATCACCCAGCCGGCGCTGCTCGCGACCGACCTCGCGCTGACCCGGCTGCTCGACGCCTACGGCGTGCGCCCCGACCTCGTGATGGGCCACAGCCTCGGTGAGTACGGCGCGCTGGTCGCCGCCGGCGTGCTGCCGTTCGCGCACGCGCTCGAGGCGGTCAGCGCGCGCGGCCGCGAGATGACGCAGGTCGCGGCGGCCGATCCGGGCGCGATGGTCGCGGTGACCGCGCCGCTGCCCGAGATCGTGGCGGTGGTCGCGGCGACCGAGGGCTACGTCGTGGTCGCCAACATCAACAGCCACAAGCAGGCGGTGATCGGCGGCGAGACCGCGGCGGTCGAGCGCGCGATGCAGACGCTGGTCGCGCGCGGCCACACGTGCGTCCGGTTGCCGGTCAGCCACGCGTTCCACACCCGGATCGTCGCCTCGGCGAGCGAGCCGCTGCACCGCGTGCTCGAGCGGCTCGACGTCCGGCCGCCGCGCCTGCCGGTGGTGTCCAATGTCACCGGCGAGCTGTACCCCGGTGGCGACGGCGCGCGCGATGCGATCATCGATCTGCTCGCCCGCCAGGTCGCGTCGCCGGTCCAGTTCGTCCAGGGCCTGGAGACGCTGTACGCCGAGGGCGCGCGGATGTTCGTCGAGGTCGGCCCCAAGCGCGCGCTCGCCGGGCTGGTCGACGACACGCTCGGCGATCGGCCGGGCGTCGCGGCGGTGGGGACCAACCACCCCAAGCTCGGCGACGCGGTCGCGTTCAACCAGGGGCTGTGCGGGCTGTACGCGGCCGGGTTCGGCGCCGGCGCCCCGGCGGACCTCACCGCGGCGGTGCCCGCGGTCTCGACCGCCCCGGTGGTCTCGACCGCGCCGCGCGGTCCGGCCCGCGCCGCGGGTCCGGAGGCGCCGGCCCTGCCGGTGGTCATCACCGGCGCCGCGCTCGGCCTGCCCGGGACGCCGCGCGTGTTCGACGACGGCAACCTCGCGCGCGTGCTACGCGGCGACAGCCTGATCGACGTCGTGCCGGCCCGCCACCGCCGCGCGATGGTCGACCTCCACGTCACCCGCGTGGTCAAGGGCGAGGACGGCTCCGGCTCGTTCCAGCGGATCGACGATCCCGACGACGTGATCCGGCTCGCCGGGCGCGGCGGCGCGCTCGATCTCGAGGCCGAGTTCGGCGTCTCCGCCGAGCGGATCGCCGCGCTCGACATCGCGACCCAGCTCGCGATCGGCGCCGGGCTCGACGCGCTGCGCGACGCCGGCATCCCGCTGGTCCGCCACTACAAGACCACCAGCAAGGGCACCCGGCTCCCCGAGCGCTGGGGCCTGCCCGACGCGCTGCGCGACGACACCGGCGTGATCTTCGCGTCGGCGTTCCCCGGCTACGACGCGTTCGCCGCCGACCTCGAGCGCTACCACCGCGACGTCGCGCGGCGCGACCAGCTGGCGCTGCTCGACCGCGTGCTCGCCGGGCTACCCGCCGACGCGCCGCTGCGCGCCGAGCTCGGCTACCGGCGCGACGAGCTCGCCGCCGAGCAGGCGCAGGGCGGCTACGAGTTCGATCGCCGGTTCCTGTTCCGCATCCTGGCGATGGGCCACTCGCAGCTCGCCGAGCTGATCGGTGCGCGCGGGCCCAACACCCAGGTCAACGCGGCGTGCGCCAGCACCACGCTGGCGATCGCGCTCGCCGAGGACTGGATCCGCGCCGGGCGGTGCCGCCGCGTGATCGTGGTCGCCGGCGACGACGTCACCTCCGACCACCTGGTGGCGTGGATCGGCGCCGGGTTCCTGGCGAGCGGCGCGGCGGCGACCGACGACGTCGTCGAGCGCGCGGCGCTGCCGTTCGACCGCCGCCGCCACGGCATGATCATGGGCATGGGCGCCGCGGCGATCGTCGTCGAGCACGCCGACGCTGCGCGCGAGCGCGGGCTCACTCCGATCGCCGAGGTGCTCGGCACCGCGGTCGCCAACAGCGCGTTCCACGGCACGCGGCTCGACGTCCAGCACATCGCCCAGGTCATGGAGCGCGTCGTGCGCGCGGCCGAGGCCACCGCCGGCGTCGCGCGGGACGCGATGGCGCCCGAGCTGATGTTCATGTCGCACGAGACCTACACCCCGGCGCGCGGCGGCAGCGCATCCGCCGAGGTCCACGCCCTGCGCGAGGTGTTCGGCGATGCGGCGGACCGCATCGTGATCGCCAACACCAAGGGCTTCACCGGTCACGCGATGGCGGTCGGGATCGAGGACGTGGTCGCGATCAAGGCGCTGGAGACCGGAGTCGTGCCGCCGATCCCCAACCACCGCGACATCGATCCCGAGCTCGGCGCGCTGAACCTGTCGCACGGCGGGCCGTACCCGATCCGCTACGCGCTGCGGCTGGGGGCCGGGTTCGGCTCGCAGATCAGCATGTCGCTGCTGCGCTGGACGCCGCCGCCCGACGGCGCACACCGCCCGGTCGCCGCGCTCGGCCACGACTACCGCGTGCGCGATCGCGCGGCGTGGAACGCCTGGCTCGCTCGGCTGGCCGGCAGCGCGGCGCCGGAGCTCGA
This sequence comes from Kofleriaceae bacterium, assembly GCA_041495365.1. Lineage (GTDB taxonomy): Bacteria > Myxococcota_A > Polyangia > Haliangiales > Haliangiaceae > JABFXX01. The sequence continues at coordinate 8,159 of JBGQCL010000438.1, forward strand.
GGTCGTGAAGCGGACGCTGCGGATCCAGGATCGCGGGCCGGCGGTGGACGTGGCCGCGCGCCCTGCGCCGGCGGTCGCACCGCCGATCGCCGCGAGCCGTTCCGCATCCGCGCCTGCGGCCGCCGCGCGCGTCGTGCCTGCGCCGGTCGTTCCCGCCGCCCCGACGGTCGCGCCGGCGAGCGCACCGCCGGCCGCCGTGCCGCCGTCGAGCGCGGCCGCCTCGCCCGCGGCGATCGATCCGGTCAAGCAGAAGGTGCTCTCGATCGTCGCGGCGACCACCGGCTATCCGGCGGACATGCTCGACGAGACGCTGGACCTGGAAGCCGACCTGGGCGTGGACACGGTGAAGCAGGCCGAGACGTTTGCAGCGGTGCGCGCGGCGTACGACATCCCGCGGCAGGACAGCTTGAAGTTGCGCGATTTCCCGACCATCGCGCACGTCGTCGGGTTCGTGCACACGCACCGGCCCGATCTGGCGAAGCCGACCGGCGTGGTCAGCGCGGTGGAGGCCTCGAGCGTCCCGGCCGGGACTCCTGCGCCCGCGGCGACGACCTCGGCGCCGATCGCAACGGCGCCCACCGCGGATCCCGCGGCCGCCGCCACTGCGCTTGCGGGGGACGACCCGGTGCGGGCGCGGGTGCTGGGGATCATCGCCGAGAAGACCGGCTATCCGATCGACATGCTCGACGACGGCCTCGATCTGGAAGCCGACCTGGGCGTGGACACGGTGAAGCAGGCCGAGACGTTCGCGGCCGTGCGCGCGGCGTATGACATCCCGCGGCAGGACAACCTGAAGCTGCGCGATTTCCCGACCATCGCGCACGTCATCGGCTTCGTGTACGCGCACCGGCCGGATCTGGCGAGGCCGGCCACGGTGGCGCCGGCACCGGCGGCAGCGAGGCCGGCCACGGTGGCGCCGCCGACCGCCGTGGCGACCCCCGCAGCTGCCGCTGCAGCGGAGCCCGCGAGTGACGAGCCGGTGCGGGCGCGCGTGCTCGCGATCGTCGCCGAGAAGACCGGCTATCCGGTCGACATGCTCGACGACGGCCTCGACCTGGAGGCGGATCTGGGCGTCGACACGGTGAAGCAAGCCGAGACGTTCGCCGCGGTGCGCGCGGCGTACGACATCCCGCGGCAGGACGACCTCAAGCTCCGCGACTTCCCGACCATCGCGCACGTCGTTGGCTTCGTGTACGCGCACCGGCCCGATCTCGCGCCGGCCGCGGCACCCGTGCCGGCTGCGCCCGTCGCGCCCGCGGCACCCGTGCCCGCAGCGCTGGACACGACGGCCACCGTGGCGAGTCCGGCCGCGCCGTCCGCGTTTCCGCGCCGCGTTCCCGCGCCCGTGCTGCGGCCGCCGCTCGAGCTGTGCAAGCCGACCGGCATCGCGCTCGACACCGGCGCGCGCGTGGTCGTCATGCGCGACGCCGGCGGCGTGGCCGACGCGCTGGTCGAGCGGCTGGCGGCGCGCGGCGTCGAGGCGCTGGTCATCGACTCCGGCTGGCTGCCGGGCGACCTCCTCGAGCAGCTCGCCGCGCCGGCGGCGTTCACCGGCGTGTACTGGCTGGCCGCGCTCGACGACGAGGGCGATCCGGCGCGGCTGTCGCACGCCCAGTTCCGCGAGGCGCTGGCGGTGCGGGTCAAGCGGCTCGCGGTCGTGGCGCGCGCGCTGTACGGCCGGCTCGGCGAGCCCGGCGGGTTCGTGGTCGCCGCGACGCGGATGGGCGGCACGCACGGCTACGGCGAGCTGCCGGCGAGCGCCCCGCTCGGCGGCGCGGTGACCGGCTTCGTCAAGGCGCTGGCGCGCGAGCGCGAGGTCGCGCTGTGCAAGGCCGTCGACTTCGCGACCGACGCGGCGCCCGGGGCGGTGGCCGACGCGCTGATCGCCGAGACC
>JBGQCL010000439.1:0-9835 GCA_041495365.1 Kofleriaceae bacterium
CGAGATGATCCGGCTCGCGAACGTCGAGGTCGGCGACGCGATCCGCGTGCTGTCCGAGGTGCAAGGGCTCAACACCTCGTCGCTGACCTCGTTCCGGAAGGCGTCCTCGGAGCTCGCCGCCGCGCAGACCACCACCGCCGAGGCGGACCGGATCGCGAACGTCAAGGACGCCCGGCAGCTCTTGTCGGCCGGATCCAGCGCGATCGGCACGAACCTGAGATACGACATCGGCGAGGGCAGCGTGATGTTCTGATCCATGCCTTCGATCACGTCGCGCGAGACCGCGCCGCGACAAGCAGCGGCGATGCGTGGGTCCACCGAGCCGGCGCGGGTGTTCGAGATCGTCCAGCGACGCGCGCGGCAGGCTGGCCGGGCGGCGGTCGATCACAGTGGACGCGCGGGAGACCGAGGGTCCGGGTGCTCGTGAGGCTGCGTGATGATTCTCAGCTCTCGATGTCGTAGTCCTTGAGCTTCTTGTAGAGCGTCGAGCGATCGATCTCGAGGATCGCGGCGGCCTGGGCCTTGTTCCCGCCGGTCGCGGCGAGCGCGGCGAGGATGCCCTGCTTCTCGAGCTCGCGCAGCGAGCGCGCGGGCGGCGGACGGTGCGCGGCGGGAGGCGGTGGCGGGGTGGCGGCGAGCGGCGGTGGCGGCAGCGGATCGATGGTGACGGCGGGCAGGGCGACGCTGTTGGAGCCGAGCGGCGGGGTCGGCGGCGACGGCCGGGCGCGCGGCGGGGCGGCGGCGGCGAGGACCTGGGGCGGGAGATCGTGGGCGATGATCTGCTCGCGGTCGCCGAGCACGATGGCGCGCTCGACGGCGTTGCGCAGCTCGCGGACGTTGCCGGGCCAGGCGTAGCGGGTCATCGCGGCGATCGCGTCGGGGGCGAATCCCGAGATCCGGCGGGGGGCCTGGCTGCGGAACCGGGCGAGGAAGAACTCGGCGAGCAGCGGGACGTCGTCGAGGCGGTCGCGCAGCGGCGGGACCTCGATCTGGATCACGCTGAGCCGGTAGAACAGGTCCTCGCGGAACGTGCCGCGCCGGACCATCTCGGCGAGGTCGCGGTTGGTGGCGGCGACGACGCGGACGTCGACGTCGAGCGCGCGCTGGCCGCCGACCCGCTCGAACCGGCGCTCCTCGAGGACGCGCAGGAACTTGGTCTGCAAGCCGAGCGGGAGCTCGCCGACCTCGTCGAGGAACAGCGTGCCGCGGTCGGCCATCTCGAACCGGCCGGCCTTCTTCTCGGTGGCGCCGGTGAACGCGCCCTTCTCGTGGCCGAACAGCTCGCTCTCGATCAGGGTCTCGGTGAGCGCGGCGCAGTTGACCGCGACGCACGGGCCCTTGGCGCGGCGCGATGCGCGGTGGATCGCCTGGGCGACCATCTCCTTGCCGGAGCCCGACTCGCCGCCGAGCAGGACGGTGGCGTCGCTCGGGCCGACGCGGCCGACGAACGCGATCACGCGCTGGGCGGCGGCGGACCGGCCGATGAAGTCGGTGTCGGTGGGTGGGCCGTTGAGCTGCTCGTCGAGCGCGTCGGCGCGGCGGGTGAGCTGATCGCGGGCGTCGGCGCCGACCCACGCGGCGCCGGTCAGGTGGGCGAGGCAGCCGGCGGCGAGGGTGTCGGTCTGGTCCCACGGGGCGCCGCGGCGATCGATCCACAGGATGCCGATCACGTCGTCGGTCCCGCCGTGGACCGGCGCGGCGATCAGGGCGCGGCCGCCGGTCTCGGCGGTGACGACCTGGCGGGCGCCGACGACCTTGTCGACGAGGTCGGCCGGGGCCTGGAGCTGGGTGGTCTCGCCGGGGGTGACGGCCGCCGCGACCGGCGCGACCCGGCCGCGGCCCGCCTGCCCGGGCTGCGGTGCCGAGAGCACGAACGCGCGGTGGGCGCCGAGCGCGGTCAGCGCGGCGTCGCACGCGGCGCGGGCGGCGGCGTCGCGGCCGGCGGACGCCTCGGCGCGCAGCCGATCGCCGAGCTGGGCGATCGCGGCGAGCTGGCGGCGCGCGCGATGATCGACGGGGTCTCCCGCCGACAGCGCCATGAGCTGGCGGCTGCCGACCTCCATGGTGACGTGGCTCGACGCCCGGGTGACCGCGACGCCGTCGACCGGGAGGTAGATCAGCCGGGTCGAGCCGAGCACGATCTCGTCGCCGGCCTCGAGCGCGCGCACGGCGACCGGCGCGCCGTTGATCAGGGTACGCGCGCGGCCGCTGTCATCGACCCAGCACAGCGCGCCGTCGCGCAGCTCGATCATGGCGTGCTGGCGGGACACCGTGGGATCGGTGAGCAGCACCAGGCTGCCGTCGCCGCGGCCGACCGCGCCGCCGCGCAGCGGCAGCTCGAACTCGCGGCCCGCGTCGGGGCCCTCGACCACGACGAGGCGGGCCAGTGACATGCCGGCATCTTACCGCTGTAGTAGCCTGCGAGGCATGGCGCGCCTCGTGATCGCTCTCGCACTGGTCGCCGCGTGCAGCGGCGGCGCCCGCAACGCGACCGGCCCGCACGAGCCGGACCGCAAGGGCCCCACCGCGGGATCCGGCGAGGTCGCCGCGCCGGGTGCCAGGAAGCTCGCCGTGTCGTGGGGGATCGAGCAGCACGGCAGCGCGGCCGACGTGTTCCTGGCGACCACCGACGAGACCGGCAAGCAGGTCAGCCATCCGCTCGGGACCTACCAGGGCGTGTGCGCGGTGATCACGCCGGCCAAGGAGATGAACGCGGTGACCGGCGTGGGGTGCCGGGACGGTGCGACCGGCACCGAGTTGCACGCGATCGTCGAGCGCGGCCACGAGCAGGAGATCATCGTGGTCAAGCTCCGGGTCGACGAGGGCGTGAAGCAGGACCCGATGGCGCGCGAGGAAGTGACGCGGATCAAGGTCCCGCTGGGCGCCAAGGTCCAGATCGGCGCTTGACCCCGGGGTTTGCCGGCCATGCCGCGGTCGCGCGCTGGTTTCGCGGGCGCGGTCGGGCGACAACCGAGGGACCATGCGTCGCTTGCTGCTGGGAGCCGCTGTGCTTGCCGCCTGTGGTCCGCCGACCGCCTCCGGGACGGTGCCCGCTTCGCCGCCGGGTGATCGGGTCGAGCGCAGCGAGACGGGGGGTGGGGACCCCGACGGCTCCGCCGGCGGGGCGGGGGGCAAAGCCCCCCGTGGGATCGATCGAGCGGCGATGGCGGCGCGCGTGCGCGCGGAGGTGCAGCGGGCGTGGGCGGGCTATGTGAAGTACGCGTGGGGGCACGACGAGCTCGAGCCGGTGGCGCACACCGTGCACGACTGGTACGGCGCGCCGCTGCTGATCACGCCGGTCGACGCGCTCGACACGCTGGTGATGCTCGGGCTGACCGCCGAGGCCGACGCCGCGCGGCAGCTGATCGACGACCGGCTGTCGTTCGACCAGGACGTCACGGTCAAGAACTTCGAGATCACGATCCGGGTGCTCGGTGGCCTGCTGTCGGGCTACCAGCTGACCGGCGATCGCAAGCTGCTGTGGCTGGCCGACGACCTCGGCGCGCGGCTGTTGCCGGTGTTCGATTCGCCGACCGGGATGCCGTACATGTACGTCAACCTGAAGACCGGCCAGGTGTCGGGTGCGCGGACCAACCCGGCGGAGATCGGCACGCTGCTGCTGGAGTTCGGGGCGCTGTCGAAGCTGACCCGCAAGCCGGTCTACTTCGAGAAGGCGAAGCGCGCGGTGGTGCAGCTGTACGACCGGCGCTCGCCGCTCGGGCTGGTCGGCCAGCAGATCGACGTCGAGTCCGGGCGGTGGACCGACCCGACGAGCCACGTCGGCGGCGCGATCGACTCGTACTACGAGTACCTGCTCAAGGGCTCGATCCTGTTCGGCGACGACCAGCTGGCGCAGATGTGGCGGACCAGCATCGCCGCGGTGAACCAGTACCTGGCCGACGAGGTGGCCGGTGGGCTGTGGTACGGCGAGGCCGACATGATGTCGGGGCGCCGGACCGCGACCGAGTTCGGCGCGCTGCACGCGTTCCTGCCGGCGGTGTTCGTGCTCGGCGGCGACCTCGACCGGGCGCGCCGGCTCGAGGCGTCCTGCTTCCGGATGTGGCAGCTGCGCGGGCTGGAGCCCGAGGTGATCGACTACCGCACGATGGCGATCGTCGCGCCGGGATACCCGCTGCGGCCCGAGATCATCGAGTCGGCGTGGTACCTGCGGCGCGCGACCGGCGATCCGATCTACCTCGCGATGGGCCAGGCGTTCCTCGACGGGCTGGTCGCCCACACCCGCACCGACGCGGGATTCACGGTGATGACCAGCGTCGCGACCATGGCCCGGGGCGATCTGATGCCGAGCTACTTCCTCGCCGAGACGCTCAAGTACCTGTACCTGATCTTCGCGCCCGACGACGCGGTCGATCTCGATCGCGTGGTGTTCACCACCGAGGCCCACCCGCTGCGACCGACCTGGTAGTCGCAGTCTGTCGCGCGCGGAGAATGCCGGGCGGGCGCCTGGCGCGCGATCGCCGGACGCGGCAGCCTGGGTGCCCGTGGCGCAGATCGTCGTCGACCAGCTGGTCAAGACCTACCAGATCGCCGAGCGGGCGCCGGGGCTGTGGGGCGCCGTGCGCGGGCTGGTGCGGCGCCGGCATCGCACGGCGCGCGCGCTCGACGGCGTGTCGTTCGCGATCGAGCGCGGCGAGCTGGTCGGCTACATCGGGCCCAACGGCGCCGGCAAGAGCACGACGGTCAAGGCGCTGTCGGGGATCCCCTGGGCAATGCGATCGCGCTGTACGGCCGCCACGTCGCGGCGTCGGTCAAGAGCCAGCTGCAGTACCGCGCGTCGGCCGTGATGACCGCGTTCGACTTCCCGGGCGTGGCGATCCTCGGCCGCGCCGATCCGCTCGGCGCGTCGCCGATCGTCGGCTGGCTCGCGCCGCTCGCCGGGCCGGTGTTCCTCGCCGCGTGCCTCCAGGTCTGGCGGATCGGCGTGCGGCACTACGGCTCGACGGGCAGCTGACGGCGCGGGGCGGCAGGCTCGGCCGTCTCGCCCCCCGTTCCTATGGCTTGCGCTGCGCGGGCTTCCGGGGCAGGCGCGCGCGGCCGAGCGCGCGGCGGGCGAACACCTTGGCTTGCCACAACCAAGCGAGGCGCTGAGCAGGAGTGAGATCACGCCAGGCTCGCTGTTGCGCGCGTTCGTGCACGGTCCAGCCATCGCCGTCATTTGCCACCGTCGACCTCCGCGGTCAACGCCTCGAGTGCGCTGATGTCGGCGAGCTCGGTCGGCGCTCGGCGCCAGCGCTCGAGCACGAAGTAGCCGACCGGGATGCGGAGGGGGCCGATCGCGGCGTACGCCTTGCCGAGCAGGAGGTCGGGGTTGTCGGCGTCGACCTGGACCAGGTAGTCGCGCAGGGCGCGCGATGGATCCCACGCGGGGTTGCCGCCCTGGCCGTAGTCGAGCAGGAGCGCGTGGAGATAGCGGTTATCGCGGCGGGTCGGATCGGCCGGCGCGACGGTGTAGAACCCGAACCGCCGGGGCTCGGCGTCGGACGGCCGGGTCTGCCAGCGGCCGTCGAGCGCGTTCTGGACCACCGGGCTGTTGTAGCCCATCACGCTGTCCCGATCGCCGTCGCGGGGGCCGGTGGCGCGGAACATGCCCTTGACGAACTTCTGGATCCCGGCGAGCCGGGCGAGCGGCGGCGCGCCGTCGGGCGTGGCGTTGATGCCGCGGAACTCCCAGTCGACGAGCGCGGCGAGCTCGGGTGCGGCGCCGCGCAGCATCGCGCGCTCCAGCTCGCGGCGCGGCGCGCGGGCGAGCGAGAGCGCGGCGGCGGACGGCAGCCCCGGCGCGCGCAGCGCTCCGATCGACGCGACCGCGGCGTGCGGTGCGGTGACCGCCGGTCGCCCGTTTGCAGCAGGCGAGCCGCTGGAGGGAGGAGTGGGCGCGGGCGGAGCGGCGTGGGTCATGACAGGTACTTCGCGGCGTTGTCGATCACGTGGCCGGCGCCGCGCGTCGCGAGCGCCATGATCGTCTCCATCGGGTTGACCCCGATCGGGGTCGGGAACAGCGAGGCGTCGGCGACCATCAGCCGGTCGGTGTCGTGCACCATGCCGAACGGGCTGGTGACCGCGGCGGTGCGATCGGCGCCCATCCGCGCGGTGCCCATCATGTGGACGGTGACGACCTCCCAGCCTTTGAGCGGGATGGGCTGGTCGAGCAGGCGGCGCGCGTCGTCGGGCGAGTACAGGTCGCGCGCGCCGTGGAACGGCAGCAGGATCCGCCGGGCGCCGGCGGCGAACAGCAGCTCGGACAGCAGCACCACGCCGCGCTTGAGGTTCGCGGCGTCGGCCCCGGCGAGCTGGTAGAACGCCTGCGGCTTGCCGTCGACCGTGCGGACCCGGCCGGTCGTGGTGTCCTCGCACAGCATGCCGGCGGTCACCATGCGGTCGTACTGGTCCATCAGCTCGCCGAGCGCGGTGCCGCGGTGCGGGAACGACATCGCCAGGATCGACGGCGGCAGGTTGACCGCGGCGAACAGCAGGCCCTCGTCCTGGAACTCGCGGACCTGGAACGCCTGGTGGGTGCCCTTCCAGCCGGTGACCGGCTCGTCGAAGATCGCGACGACCTTGACGTTGGGGTGCATCGACAGGTTGTGGCCGAGCTGGCCCGACGGCGAGCGGAACCCCGAGCGGACCAGCAGCGCCGGGGTGTGGATCGCGCCGCACGCCGCGACCACCAGGCGCGCGCGCACGGTGATCCGGTGGCGGGTGCCCTTGACCGTGCCGACCACGCCGGTCGCGCGCTTGCCGTGGCGCGTGATGCGCTCGACCCGGACGTCGGCGTAGATCCGGGCGCCGTAGTGCAGCGCGCGCGGGATGTAGCTGACCAGCGCGCTCTGCTTGGCGCCGGTCGGGCAGCCGAACGCGCAGCGGTTCGAGCCCACGCAGTGGACCTGGTTGCGCAGGTTGTCGATCACCTTCCAGCCCTTGGCGTCGGCGCCCTTCTTGAGCAGCCAGTTGTCGGTGCCGATCACGTCGGGATCCATCTTCGCGACGTGGATCCGGCGCTCGACCCGCGCGAAGTAGGGCTCGAGGTCGCGCGCGATGCCCGCCAGGCCGAGCTCGCGCTCCCAGCGCGCGAGGATCTTGTCGGGGGTCCGCCACGACATCCCGCCGTTGATCACGGTCGAGCCGCCGACCGCGCTGCCCTCCTGGTAGAGGATCGGCGGGTCGCCGAGCGCCGCGGTCGCGCCGCCGTCGCGGTAGAGCTGGCGCGCCATCGCCGAGCTGTCGGCGGTGAAGTCGCGGGTCTGGTAGTAACTGCCTTCCTCGAGCACGACGACGTCGAACCCGGCCTCGGCGAGCTCGGCGGCCATGGTCGCGCCGCCGGCGCCCGAGCCGACGATCACCGCGTCGGCGTCGAGCACGCTGTCGCCGTGGTGATCGCGGCGGGTGACCACGCCGGGCGGCGGCGCACCCTCGTGCACGGCGGGTCTCGCGGTCGTCATCGCCGGGGCTCCCGGACCCGGACGCCCGGGCGCAGCGGATCGGGCGCGAGGATCTGCTCGGCCTGGCGCTGGACGTCGTCCTGGTACACCGTGAGCCGGCGGTGGATGACCTCGGCGACCCATGGCCCGGGCCGGTACCCGACGCGCTCCATCATCTCGGGCTGCTCGTAGCACGACAGGCTCATCAGCTGCTTGATGCCGCGCGCGAGCTGGCGGTGCACCGGCGTCGGGCCGTCGTACCACCAGGCGTAGTAGCGATCGGCGCGGTCGCCGGTGAGCGAGCGCGCCCGCCGGACGTAGCGCGGCAGCGCCGACAGGTCGTAGAGCACGAGCCCGATCGCGAGCCCGCGCTGGATCGCGGCCGGCGACGCCGCGATCGTCGGCTCCATGTGCTCGACGATCGCGTCGCCCAGCGCGATCGCCTCGGGCGGACAGATCACCGGCACGAGCGAGCGCAGCACGGCGCGGCCGGTGGCCGAGTGGCGATACGCGGCGGCCATGGCTACGCCGCTCCCAGCGCACCGACCAGCCTGGCGTCGTGGCGCTCGAGGTAGTCGGCCATCAGGGTGCACGCCGCGTCGGCGTCGCCGGCCTCGATCAGGTCGAAGAACCGGGTGTGGACCGCGACGTAATCGTCCGGCGGCCGCACCGCGAACCGCAGGGTCGCCGCCGCGTCGAACCAGACGTCGGCGAGCCGGTTGAGCAGCCACAGCCCCGGGGTGAACTGCGCGGCCTCGACGATCGTCCGCATGACCTCGAAGTCCTCGCGCGCGTAGCCGGCCTGATCGCGCACCGCCCACGCTCGCGCCATCGCCGCGCGCGCCGGCGTGGTGCCGCCCTTGGGCACGCGCCGCGCGGTCAGCCGCACGACCTCCAGCGCGACGGCGCGGCGCATCGCGAGCACGTCGAGCATCATCTGGACAACGCCGAGCTGGCCGTGCTGCGGCTTGCCGTAGCGCAGGTACGCCGCGATCACCTCGATCGACCAGTCGCGATAGGGCCGGACCACGACCCCCGAGCCGCGGCGCGGCTCGACCAGGTTCCACTCGCCGAGCCGGCGCAGCGCCTCGCGCAGCGTCGGCCGCGACGCGCCGAGCTGGCGGGCGAGCTCGCGCTCGGCGGGCAGCCGAGCCCCCGACGGGTACGCACCGCCGACGATGTTCTTGAGCAAGGTCTCGAACACGGCGTCGATCGCGGTGACTTCGGTCGGCTTGGGTAGGGCCATGTGAAGGCTCCGTTGACTGGTAAGGCCAATCGGCCAATTGGTAAGACCAGAGGCGGCAAGCGGTCAAGCAGAATCGACGGCGATTGCGCGGCGCGATGCGGCGGCGGCTCGCGATCGCGTGGGGCGATGTGACCCCGCGGAATCGATCGGCGCGATCGCAGCCCGCGATGAGACGGGACGTGGCGGTATGACATGGCGGTGTGAGGCCGCCGCGTGCGTCCCGTGCCATGTTCCGGATGCCGTCCACCACGCAGACGACGCGACGGCGTCGGCGCGGGATCGGCGATTCACGGACGATCACCGTCCCTGGCCCGGGGCGCTGATCGATCGCGACCGCACCGGTGGGTGGCGTGCGTCTCGTCGGCCTCACGTGCGTGAGGCCGACGAGAAACTGCCCGTCATTACAGGCAGGTCGGCTTGACGCCCCCGGAGATCCGCCGCTAGCTTCCGATCCATGACCAAGGCCAAGGCAGGGGGAGAGCAGCCGGTCGAGATCCCCGACACGCTCCCCATCCTCCCGCTGCGCAACTCCGTGTTGTTCCCCGGTGCGATCATCCCCATCGACGTCGGCCGTCGCAAGTCGGTCCGGCTGGTCGAGGACGCGATCGCCAAGGAGCGCCCGGTCATCGGCATCTTGACCCAGAAGGACGCGCGCACCGAGGACCCGGGGTCCGGCGACCTGTACATGGTCGGGTGCGCCGCGCGGATCCTCAAGGTCATCAAGCTCGCCAAGGACAACTTCTCCGTGATCCTGCAGGGCGTGTCGCGGTTCGAGGTCGCGACGTTCGACGGCGCCGAGCCGTTCCTCGCCGCCCGGGTCCGCAGCATTCCGGATCCGACGTCGTCCGACGTCGAGCTCGACGCGCTGGTCATGAACCTCAAGGACATCGCCAAGCGCGTGGTCAAGCTGATGCCGGAGCTGCCCAAGGAGGCCGGCGCGCTGGTCGACAGCGTCACCGAGGCCGGTCACCTCGCCGACCTGATCACGAGCCACCTCGAGCTCGAGGTCGGCGAGAAGCAGGACGTGCTCGAGACCTTCGATCTCAAGACCCGGACCCGCAAGGTGCTGCAGTTCCTGTCGCGCCAGCTCGAGGTGCTCAAGGTCCGCGAGCGGATCAACACCCAGGTCCAGGAGGAGATGGGCCGCAAC
>JBGQCL010000440.1:0-9817 GCA_041495365.1 Kofleriaceae bacterium
ACGTCACCTCAACAAGGAGCCCACGATGAAGACCGAGAAGACGAACAAGAATTTCACCACGACCACCGAGCAGATCAAGGACGTCGATGCCGTCCAGCTCGAGAACGTCACCGGCGGCTGCGCCGCCTGCGGCATGGCCAACTGCACGATGGGCGCCGCGCCCAACCAGTTCGCGCGTCGGTTCTGGCGCTGAGACGCCTCTGGCACCGGTGAGCACGACGGCGGCGCGGGCCGCCGTCGACGTTTTTGACCGCGATGAACGAGAAGCGGCGCAGCCTGGCCTTGGGCTTGGCGAGCTCGAACTTGGGTCAGGACCGATGAAACGGCGCAGCCTGGCCTTGGGCTTGGGTCACACCAGTACCAGTACCGCTGGGGTCGCTGACCACGAGCCGCGCGCCGCTCAGCCGAGCGTGCGCGCGACCGCCTCGATCGCCTTGAGGCCGGAGCCGAAGCGCGCCATCGCCTCGCGGTTGCGCTCCAGCTCGCCGTACGGCAAGTAGCGCACCTTGAGATCGCTCACGCGCTGGAAGGCCGGGCGCGTGAGCTGAGCGCGTACCTCGTCCTCGCGGTCATCGGGCGCGACCAGGAACAGGCCGCGGGTAGCATGCGCCGAGGCACCGAGCGCGAGGTCGAGTAGCCGGATGATGCCCGAGTAGATCGAGGTGGTGTGCTCGACCTCGAACGCGGCCACGACGCGGCCACTCGGCCGCTCCAGCCACAGCACGTCGATCAGGCGGATCGCGTCCGCGCCGGGCGAGGCGGCGAGGTCCGCGGGGAGCGCGTCCAGGCAACCGTCGGCGAGCACGCCCTCGCCGATCGCCCGCGCGCGATCGTTCGCGGCGACCCACACGTCGAAGCCGAGCGCCCGGCCGAGGTCCCGCAGCCACGCCTGGACCTGGGTGTGCGTGCGGTCCTCGTCGGCCGATTTCTTGACCTTGGTCATGTCGGTCCGGACGCGCGCGAGGTCCGATTCCCAGGCCGCGCGGGCGGCCGCATCGTCGTCGCGCGGCGGCGCCTGGTAGCGGCCTGAGCCGACGTCGAACAGCAGGCCCGCAACCGCGCCGAGGTCGTTGGACAGGAGCGCGCGGTTCGCTTCGTTGAGCCGGAGGATGCCGTCGCGCATCGCGAGGTAGTCGGCCCAGCTGCCCAGCTTCACGCGCGTGCCGCACAGCGCGTTGTAGCCCTTGACGATCGCCGTGTTCGACGGTGGCAGGTGCGTGGGGTGGAGGAAGTAGAGGATGTTCGCCGCGGCCGGTCCGAGCCCCTTGATCCGCTTGCGGTCGAGCACGTGGATCGCCTCGACGATGGCCTCGCCGCCCGAGCAGCACACGCAGGTGTCGAGGAAGCGGCCGAACGCACGCTGGTTGTCCGGTGATTCGTAGATGTCCGGGATGCGCAGCTTGGGCTTCCACAGGAATGCGTGGTCCGCGCCCTTGAAGATCTGGCGCTGCTCGGCGATCGAGTCGAGCACCGTTTCGAGCGAGGAGCCGCGATACGCGACGCCGAACGTCCCGTTCTCGATCTCGTCGACGACCTGCATGATGCCGCGCCGGATCGAGCGGAAGTTCTTGAGCCGTTCCTCCCACAAGAACCACGATCGGTAGGTCCCGCCCGGATCCTCGCGCCACTTCTTGATCAGCGTTTCCAGCGCACTTCCCACCCGACCATTGTAGCTCAGCCACGCCCGCGACAGGGCGCGGGGGTTCAGAGCGCCATCTGCAGCCGTGTCGATGCCACGCGACCGCCTACATGTTTCGAGCAGCACGGCGCCGCAGGACAACGACCACAAACAAGGCGAGCGCGATGGTAGCGCGCCCGTCGGCGCCCGTCGCCTCGCAGCACCCCCCGGCCCGACCGCCGCCGTTACCGCCGCCCCCATCGTCATCGCCGCGGTCCGGACCGATCGGGGTGCCCGCGGCGATGCTCGTCACGCTCTGCGGTGGCAAGTCGATCGACCACCCGGTGTCGGTGGTCGCGCCGTTGACCGGCGCCCATGTCGTGGACGCGATCGACTGCTCACCTGTGAACGTCCCGAGCAACGCAGGAAGCCCCTGGACCGATACCTGCAGGGTGCGCGCGCTCGCGGCGTTGTTGATCGCGACGATCACAACGCGGCCTTGCGCGTCGTCGCGAAATGCGGTGACCAGGACGAGCGGATCGTCGCTCGTGGCATCGAGCCGCGTCGCACCGCGCGTGATCCACCGCGCGTAATGACCGATCGCGCGGCCCATCGGACTGATCACGACCTTGTTCTGGATGATGTCGATCAGCACGATCGTGTCGGTCTCGGAGTAGAAACCCGGATCGGGCCGCCCCTGGTAATGCTGCGCGTGTGTCGTCGTGTCCCACATCGCGTTCATGCCGAAGAACGCGACCGCGTCGGCATACGTGAGCTCGTCATGGATATGGATGGCGCGCCCGCGCACGTTGTCGAACGAGTCGAACGGCACCTCGCTGTGCGAGACCTCGACCATCATCGTCGGGATGCCGTACTGGGCGCCGAGGTCGCGTAGCTGGTTGCGCAGCGAGACCTTTGCGGAGTCTGGCGTGCCGCTGCCCGAGGTTGCGAGGATGTTCGGGACGGCTGCATAGGTCGAGCCGTATGGATACGGATGATAAGCGATCGCGCCGACGTACTTGCGGGCTGCTGCATCGGCAAGGATCGCCCGGGCATCGTCGAGCGACTTCTGCTCGGTCTCCTCGGCGGTAACGACAAACCTCATCGTCTCGAAGCCCTCGGAACGCAGGCGATCGCCGCAGCGCTTGATGAGATCGATGATCTCCTGGAGGTTCCCGCCCGACAGTTCGCCATTGCCGCTCAGCGGCTCGTTGAACAGCTGCATGTACTCGGGCACGTGCCCGTACGCGTCGCGCCAGCGGAGCGCCACCGCTGCGACATGCTCCGCCAGCTCGTCGAGATACAGCTGGTAATTCGTCGTGCGAAGCGCTGGTGCCCACGACAGGGCGAACCCGCTGCTGAGCACCGGGCCAAGCCAGTAGTGATCGAACCCGAACGCGGCCCCCGGGTTCACGACCTTCTGGACCATGTTGTCGGACTGGATCCAGTTCCAGCCCACGCCGAAACTCGTCGGGCTGGCGTTGTCGTTCGCCGGCGCATACACGTTCGACGACGGCGATTCGAACGGCTCGATCTCCAGGTTGCCCATGTTCAGCTTGACCTGGCCATAGAGCGCGTCGATCGCCTGCGCGCGCATGGCCGACGGGACGTTGTCGGCCGCGCCGAACACGAGCGAGATCGTGGTCGCACCGAAGCCCTGCATCGCCTGATGCGGCTTGTTGTTGTCGATCACGATCTTGACCTCGGCACGTGCGGAAACCGAGACGAGCACGGATGCGAGCGCGAGCCGGTGGAAGCGCATCCGTCCGATCTTAGTGCATCCAGTGAGAGCCGGTGGCGCCGGTCATACATCCCGGCGGCGTGTGTGCAAGTCGCACTCCTGCCGGCGGCAGTGCACGCCGTCCCTGCTACACGGAACCGCCATCATGGACGGCTCAACCGCGCACGCGCGTACCGTCGGTGATGGCATCGGTCGGCTGCGCGATGACCATGTCACCTGCGGCGAGCCCGCGCGCGACGACCGTGAGCGAGCCGTCGGTCTCGCCCATCTCGACGAACGTCTGGCGAGCGCGGCCGTCGTGGATGGCGAACACCGCCCAGCGGTCGCCCACGCGAAACAGCGCCCTCGCCGGGACGCGCAGCACGTTGTCGCCGGACCAGGTCGCGATCGACAGGTCGACGCGGTAGTCGTGGCCGAGGCCCGGCGGCAGCGGGTCGACAAAGTCGAGCACGACGTGGACGCGTTGCTCCTCGAGACCGAGCGCCGAGATCTTGGTGAACGCGGCAGGCTCGATCCGGCGAACCCGCGCCGCGAGCGGCCTGGGGCCACCCCAGCTCGTGACCGTCGCCGCGGCGCCCTCCCGCACGGGCGTCGCATCGCTCGAGAGCAGATCGGCGCGGATCTCGAGGGAGGTGACGTCGCCGATCTCGAGGAGCGGCGTGCCGGCCGCGACCGGGCCGGCGCTCTCGCGCAGGACCCGCAGGATCCGGCCCGAGCTGGGTGCGGTGATCGGCACGGGGGCGTCGCCGGGTGCGGTTGCCGGGACGACGGCGGCGTTCGCGCGGACGAGCTCGGCGCGGGCCTCACGAACCGCGGCCTGCGCGGCTTCCTGCGCGTGATGGCGGATCCCGGATTCGTGGCCGGCGTGCTCCAGCTCGGCACGCGGGACGGCGCCGGTCTGGGCGAGCTTCTGCGAGCGCGCGAGCTCGCTGTCGGCATGATCGACGGCGACGCTGGCTTCCTGCTCCGAGGCCTCCGCGCGTGCGATCGCGGCACGTGCTACTTCGACCGTGGCGCGGGCCTCGGCACGGCTGCGACCATTGAGCGGGCGAGGATCGATCGGCCGGATCCGCGCGAGGACAGCGCCCGCCGTGACCAGATCGCCGGCTTGCAGCGAGATCCGCTCGAGCTGGCCGTCGACCGGCGCCGAGACCACGAAGAGATCCTTGACCCTGGTCCGGCCCTCGCCGGCCACGGCCGCGGTCAAGGGGCCGCGGGTCACCGCGACCGTCTCCACGGTGATCGGGCGGGGCCGCAGCGCCCACACGACCACGAAGGTCGCCGCGGCGACGAACGCCGTCCAGATCAGCCACCGGAGGAGATGTCGTCGCTTCATATCATTCCCTCGCTTTCAAGACTTCGACGAGATCGAGCCGATCGATCCGCCGGCGCACGATGAGCGCCGAGATCAGCGCCGAGGCGGCGAACACGACCACCGCGAACGCATAGGTCGACGGCGACACGATCCATGGGATGTGCATGCGCGAGCCGGTCATCGCGGCCGCGACCGCGCCCGCCAGCCGGTAACCGAGCGCCAGGCCGAGCGGGATCGCCGGCGCCGCGAGGATCGCGATCTCGCCGAGCAGGATCCTCGAAGCTTCACCGCGGGTGAACCCCAGCACGCGCAGGGTCGCGAGCTCGCGGCTGCGCTCGGCGAGCGCGATGCGCGCCGTGTTGTACACGACGCCGAACGCGATGATGATCGCGAACACGACCACGATCGTGCGGATGAAGTTGATAGGGGCCTCGCTCATCGCGCGGTGGGCTTCGAGCGTGCTGCGCCGGATCGCGATCGCCATCGCATGGGGTGCGTGCTCGAGCTGGTCGTAGAGCGCCGAAGCATGGGTCGGATCGATCAAGAGGCTCGCGTTCGAGTAGGTCTGGGGCTCGCCCAGCAGCCGCCCGAGCGCACCGAGCTCCATGTAGCCCGCCTCGCCGAACGGATCCTCGACCGTGGCGTCGAGCCGTGCCATGACCACGCGACGGTGGTTCTCGCGGATCTCGATGGCGAGCAGATCGCCGGGCACGAGCCCCAGCCGGCGCGCGGTCCACCCGGTCACGACCACGCCGGCGCCGAGTCGTGGCACGCGCCGGTACGCAGTATCGACCACGTTGCGCAGCACGCCGCCGTCCGGCAGCCCGTACAGCGCGATGTCCTCGTTGTGTCCGCGCCCGAGCAGCCGGGCCGGCACGACCCGGTACGGCTCGACCTGGCGGACTCCCGGTAGCGCGAGGAAGTCGCGCGCGGTGCCGAGCGCGCGCGGGTGATCGAGCGCGAGGCTGATGTCCTCGCGCTGGATCGCCTCGTACTGGACGTCGCGCATCCGGTTCAAGCCGTCGGCGGACGATCCACCGAGCACGACGACCGCGACCGCGAACGCCATGCCGGCCGAGGCCAGGCCCGAGCGCAAGGGGCGCTTGGTCAGGTTGCGGACGATCATCCGCGTCGCCGATGACAGGAGCGGCGTGATCCCGATGCGGTCGAGCAGCGTGCGGCGGAACGCCGGCACCTCGGGAGTCATGGCGACGATCGGCGGCATCGCGACGACGCGCCGCAGGGTGCCGAGCGCGCCGGCCATCGCCGCGATGACCGCGACCGCCACGCCGCCGACCGCGATCGCCGGCTCGAGCTCGAACACCAGTGTCGGGAACCGGAAGAACGTCGCGTAGAACACGGCCATCAGGCGGCCGAGCCACGCCCCGACCGGCATCCCGAGCACGACGCCGAGCACGACGATCACCAGCGTGAGCTCGAGGTAGTGGATCGCGACCCGGGCATTCGAGTAACCGAATGCCTTGAGCATGCCGATCTGCTCGCGCTGGGTCGCGATCAGGCGCGCGAGCACGACGTTGACCAGGAACGCCGCGACCAGCAGGAAGATCGACGGCACCAGGAGCGTGAGGCCGCGGAGCTGCACGATGTGCTCCTCGAGCATCACGTGCGACGCCTGGTTCACGCGGGCGTACGCGCCGGCGCCTCCGTAGGGCGCGAGGATCCGATCGACCGCGGCGATCACCGGCTGGTCCTGCGTGCCCGGTGCGAGCCCGAGCGCGATGTCGTTGAACGAGCCGCGCATGTCGAGCAGCGCGTCGAGCTGATCGCGCGCGATCCACAGGATCCCGAACCGCTGGTCGTCGGGCGCGGCCGAGCCGGGCTCGACCGGCATCACAAACTCGGGAGACAGCGCGACGCCGACGATGTGCAGCGCGGTGCGGTGGCCGGCCACCGTCGCCGTGATCGAGTCCCCCGGCCCCAGGTGGTTCTTCTCGGCGAACGCCTCGCTGACCATCACCTCTTCGGCCCGGCCGGGTTCGACGTGGCGCCCGCGCCGTATGTAGAGGTCGTTCAGCGGGTGCTCCGGCCGCGGCGAGATCGAGACCAGCACGGCCGAGGCCGGCACGTCGAGACCGCGCACGTCGAGGATCGCGCGCGCCACGAGCCGCGCATCGACCGCGGTGACGCCCGGCAGCGCGGCGATGTCGCGCGCCACGGACAGCGGCGCGCGCCCGAGCCCGAGCCCGGACCAGATCTGGGCGAAGCGTTGCTCGCGGTAGAACACGGCTTCGGACATGCGCAGCGAGCGGTACGTCGTCATCGTCGCGACGAACAGCGCGACACCCGACGCGACCACCAGCGCGATCGCGATCGCCTGCGACTTCATGCGGGCGAGGTCGCGGAACAGCTTGCGATCGAGCGCGCGCATCACCACACGAGCTCCGCAGGATCGCGCTTGGACGGGTTGCGGCGGTCCGCCGTGACCTGGCCGTCGGCGAGCTGCAGCACGCGATCGGCCATCTCGGCGATGACCGCGTTGTGGGTGATCACGACCGTCGTGCTGCCGAGCTCGCGATTGACCCGGGCGATGGCGGCCAGCACGAGCTTGCCGGTCGCGATGTCGAGCGCGCCGGTCGGCTCGTCGCACAACAGGATCTGCGGCCGCTTGGCGATCGCGCGCGCGATCGCGACGCGCTGCTGCTCACCGCCCGACATCTGCGCCGGGAAGTGATCGAGCCGGTGCGACAGCCCGACGATCTCGAGCGCCGCCTCCGGTGACAGCGGGCTCTCGGCGAGGTCGGTGACGATCGCGACGTTCTCGCGCGCGGTCAGGCTCGGCACGAGGTTGTAGAACTGGAACACGAAGCCGACGTGATCGCGGCGGTACGCGGTGCGGGCGCTCTCGCGCGCGGTCGTCAGGTCGCGCCCGCGGTACACGAGCCGGCCGGTGCTCGGCACATCGAGGCCTCCAAGGATGTTGAGCAAGGTCGACTTACCGCTGCCCGACGCTCCCAGCAGGACGATCAGCTCGCCCGTGCCGAGCTGGAGATCGACGCCGCGCAATGCGCGGACCTCGACTTCGCCCATCTGGTAGGTCTTCGCCAGCGCCTCGGCACGCAGTACGGGTTCCACATCGGGAAATGCTGCAAGGCCGGGTCCAGGGTCAGGATCGTCCTCGGAACGGAAAAACTGGCGCATTGCGAGGGAGTTGCGTGTCGCCCGCGCCGGTCTTGCGTCTGGACACTCACGCACGCGGTTCGCGAGCGCGAACGGTTTGCGCCGCGGGATCCGGGGCCTGCACGATCTGCGGGGGGGTGCGCGGCATCGCCGTGGACGCATCCCACGACGGGAGTGATCCGTCGAGGAAACCGGTTCGACAGGCCTGCCGGCGGATCTTTCCGCTCGTCGTCTTCGGGATGCTCGCCGGCCTCAGGAGCAACAGCTGGTGCAGATCGAGATCGTGATCGGTCGAGACCGCGCGGCGGGCCGCACGGATCAGTGGTGTCTTCGCGTCGGCGGTGGCCGCTCCAGCGCTCGCGATGTTCCAGTGAGGATCCGCCTCGGCGACCACCACCAGCCGCTCGGCCCCGTCGACGTCGATCGAGAACGCCGCGGAGCAGCCCGCGCGGAATGCCGGGTGGCTCTGCTCGACGGTGAGCTCGATGTCCTGTGGGTAGTGGTTTCGCCCGTCGACGATGATCAGGTCCTTGCGGCGACCGGCGATGAACAATTGCCCATCGTGGATGAACCCGAGATCTCCGGTCCGGAGGAAAGGACCGTCGCCCGAGTCGGCGAGCGTCGCACCGAAGGTGCGCTGAGTCTCCTCGGGCAGCTTCCAGTAGCCCTGCGCGACGCTCGGACCCGCCAGCCAGATCTCGCCGATCTCACCGTCGGGCAGCGCCGTGCAGCGCTCCGGGTCGACGATGACCAGTCGCTGTCCGGCGGGCACCTGTCCACAGGCGACCAGCTCGCGGACAGACTCCCGCGGCGCGCTCATCGGGCTCGCCTTGGCGCGCTCGAGATCGCCGTTGTGGAACGCCGCGATCGGCGGTGGCGTCCCTCGTGGATTCCCGGTCGCCAGCAGGGTCGATTCTGCGAGACCGTAGACCGGCGTCATCGCGTCGGGCCGGAACCCGCAGGGCTCGAACGCACGCGTGAACCCCGCGATGGTGCGGGCGCGCACCGGCTCGGCGCCGTTGAAGGCCACGCGCCACGACCGGAGGTCGAGCGTCGCGCGCTGCTCCGGCGTGATCCGACGGACGCAGAGGTCGTAGGCGAAGTTCGGCGCGCCGCTGGTGTGCGCCCGGAACCGCGAGATGGCCTGGAGCCAGCGCAGCGGCCGCTGCAGGAACGCCGCCGGCGCCATGAGCACGCTCGACGAGCCATGCAACATCGGGTGGAGCACGCAGCCGATCAGCCCCATGTCATGGAACACCGGGAGCCAGCTCACCATCGGCGTCTCGTCGGTCGAACCGAAGTTGTGGGCGATCGCCGCCATGTTGTGCAGCAGGTTGCCGTGACTGACCATGACGCCCTTGGGCAGGGCCGTGGAGCCAGAGGTGTACTGGAGGAACGCCAGCGTATCCGGGTCGACGCCGGGGTCGCGCCAGGCCTGTTCGTCGCTGGCGAGGAAGTCGGTCGCCAGGACCTGGACGCTCGCAAGCGTGGGATCCGACGCGCGCAGCGCGTCCACGATCGGGACGCTCGACGAGCTGGTCAGGAGCGTTCGCGGCTCCGCGCTCTCGAAGATGGCCCTGAACCGCGGAAGCTCTCGCGACAGCCGCGAGGGATTCGGCGGCGACATCGGCACCGCGATGCGCTTGGCGTAGAGGCAGCCGAAGAATGCGGCCACGAAAGCAAGACCCGGCGGATAGACCAGGATCGCCCGGTCGCCGTCGCGACCGATCGCCTGCAGCGCGGTTGCGATCCGCCGCGCTCGACGGTCCAGCTCCTGGTAGGTCCAGGCGTCCTCGGCCTCTTCACCGTCCTTCAGATACGTGAACGCAAGCCGCGCTCCATGGGTCTCGGTGCGCGTGCGCAGCAGGTCCACGAGCGTCTGGATCGAGGTGGTCATGATGGAGCTCCTCCCTGGGACATCGAGGTCGCGGCGACCGCCGGCGCACAGTGTGCCGCCAGGTCGTCGGTGATCGCCTGCAGCAGGCGCGGCTTGAGGTCATCGAAG
>JBGQCL010000441.1:0-9815 GCA_041495365.1 Kofleriaceae bacterium
ACAAGGTCACCGGCGGCGCCTGTCTGTTCGCCCTCACCCACAACATCCTGCGCTTCATCACCGTGAGCGCGTAGCGACCCTCGCACTCACCCTCGACCGATCGTCATCCGGCTGGTGCGCCGCAACCGACCCGCGCCGGCCTGCACCCACTTCATCCCGGGTCGCCAGCGACCAAGCTCTGCCCGGCGCGCTCGCAGCCGACCCGCGACCGCCGCCTCATCGACATCGCGGTCACCGCCGACTTGCGGTCCCCGTCCGGCGCGGCGAACCGTGCCCAAGCTCTGAGCGGTCGCGCCCGGTGACGCCCGCCCGGTCCGCCATCCCGAATCGCGGCGCGTCCAAAGCTGACACAAGGATGTCATTTTCACTTGCTAAGGGCGTTTCATCACGAACTTCACCTGAGAGGAGCACGCGATGACCACCCCGACGACCACCCCCCGCAAGCACACCGGCGGCTGCCACTGCGGCGCGGTCCGCTTCGAGGTCGAGCTCGACGCCTCGACCGGCACGATGTGCAACTGCACCATCTGCAGCAAGCTCGCCACGGTCGGCGCGATCGTGAAGCCGGCCGCGTTCCGGCTCGTGTCCGGCGAGGCCGATCTGTCGTCCTACGAGTGGGGCGGCCGGATCGCGCAGCGCAAGTTCTGCAAGCACTGCGGCGTGCAGTGCTTCGCCCCCGGGCACCTCGAGGTCCTCGGCGGCGATTACGTGTCGGTCAACCTCAACAGCCTCGACGACTTCGACCTGAGCCGGACCCAGCTCGCCTACTGGGATGGCCGCCACAACAACTGGCAAGCCGGCCCGCGCGACACCCCGTGGCCGGTCTCGGCGTAGACTCGCCGCGAAGAGTGATGCTGATGCTGTCGCGGCGGTCGTTCTTGCACTCGGCGATGCTCGGGCTGGCGGCGTGCTGGCGCGACGCGGCGGCGCCGCGCGAGTCGCTCGACGCCGAGCGCGGCCGGCGGCGGATCCCCGGCGCGGCGATCGCGTTCGTGGCGCGCAGCGCGCCCGACGAGCTCCAGGCGCTCGGCGAGCTCGGCCCCGACGCGGCCGTCGAGGTCGCCTCGCTGTCCAAGCCGGTGTTCGCGTTCGCGGTGATCGCCCAGGCCATGCGCGGCGCGCTCGATCTCGACGCCCCCCTCGCGGCGATCGCGCCACCGCCGTACGGCCACGTCTACCGCGACGGCGAGGACGCGTTCTCCGATCCACGGCTCGCGCAGGTCATGCCGCAGCTGCTGCTGTCGCACCGCGCGGGCCTGCCCAACTGGTCGCGCGATCGGCCGCTCGGGTTCGTCCAGCCGCCCGGCGCGGGCTGGCGCTACTCCGGCGAGGGCTACGTGCTGCTCCAGCGCGCCCTGGAGGCGCGTGGCGCGTCGCTCGACGAGCTGGTCGGCGCCACTGTGCTGTCGCCGCTCGGCATGGCGCGCTCGTCGTTCGATCCCGGCATGCCGCACGCCCGTGGCCACGACCGCGCGGGTCGGCCGGTCGCGTCGTCGCTGGTCCGGCCGACCGCCGCGACCTCGCTGGTGTCGACCGCGCGCGACTACGCGCGATTCCTGCGCCGGCTGGTCGAGGCCCCGCCGCGCGATCCGGTGGTCGACGCGATGACCGCGCCGCAGGTCGTGATCGACGCCGCGCGCCGGCTGTCGTGGGGCACCGGGCTCGCGCTGGCCGAGCCGGAGTGGCTGTTCCACTGGGGCGCCAACCCCGGGTTCCGCGCGCTGTTCGTCGGCTCGCGCGCGCGGGGCCAGGGTGTGGTCGTGGTGACCGACAGCGACGGCGGCATGGAGCTCGCGGCGCGGGTCGTGCGCGAGCGGTTCGGCGACCTCGCGCTGCTCGGGTTCCCGTTGATGTACCCGCCGGACTGACCGGACCGAGGGCTAGCCGCGGCCGAGCACGCGGTTGTCGATCAGCCGCGTGGTGCCGACGAACACGGCGAGCGCGAGCACCGCGGGTCGTGCGACCTGCTCGACCGGCGTCAGGTCGTCGGCGTCGCGCAGCTCGACGTAGTCGATCCGGGTCTCGGCCGCGGCGAGGATCGGCGCCCTGGCGGCGCCGACCAGGGCGGCGGCGCTGCGCTCGCCGGCGGCGAACGCGGTCTCGGCGGCGGCGAGCCCGGCCGACAGCGAGCGGGCGGCGCGGCGCTGGTCGCTCGACAGGTAGGTGTTGCGCGAGCTCAGCGCCAGGCCATCGGGCTCGCGCACGATCGGCACACTCGCGATCTCGATCCCGAAGTCGAGATCGCACGCCATCCGGCGGATGATCGCGAGCTGCTGGTAGTCCTTCTCGCCGAACACCGCGACGTGCGGCTGGGTGATGTGGAACAGCTTGCTGACCACGGTCGCGACCCCGGCGAAGTGGCCGGGCCGGCGCGCGCCGCACAGCGGCTGCTGCAGCTCGCGGACCTCGACGAAGCTCTGGCTGCCCGGCGGGTACATCACCGCGGCGTCGGGGCAGAACGCGAGGTCGATCCCGCAGGTCCGCGCCCGGGCGATGTCCCCGGCCTCGTCGCGCGGGTACTTCGCGAGGTCCTCGCCGGGCCCGAACTGCGTCGGGTTGACGAAGATCGTGAGGATCACGACGTCGGCCTTGCCGCGCGCGGCGCGCAGCAGGGCGAGGTGGCCGTCGTGCAGCGCGCCCATCGTCGGCACGACCGCGATCCGCCGGCCGTCGCGGCGCAGATCCTCGGCCTTGGCCCGCATCGCGCGCGGGTCGCGAAAGATCTCGAACGGCAGCCGCACGCGGCGATGCTAGCAACGCATCGCGGCGACGCAATCGCTGAACCGCATCATCATGACGCCGATCTGCAGCGCGTCGGGCTGCGGGCTGCAGCCAATCGCGTCGATGCGGCGCAGGCAGCGCTCGGCCGCCGGGCAGCCCGCCGGCGGGTCCGACGGGACGCCCATGCTGGCGATCTGCTCGCACATGTCCTTCATCGCGCTGTCGGTGGAGCCGCATCGTGCCAGCTTGCGGCACAGCCGCGCCGCCATCGTGACCTGCAGCAGGCCGCTGGCATGGCCGGGCGCGGGCCGGCCGCGGCGCGTCGAGGTCCCCGGCGCGGCGTACCGCGACGAGAACAGATCGTCCGCGGCGGGATCGTCGTCGGAGGCCACCGGGTCGGCCTGGGGCGGATCCGCGGGCGGGTCGGGGGCGGCCGGCGCGCCCGCGTGCGGCCCGCTGGACGGGTCGGCCGGGGCGCTCGCGTGCGGCCCGCTGGACGGGTCGGCCGGCGCGCTCGCGTGCGGCCCGCTGGACGGGTCGGCCGGGGCGCTCGCGTGCGGCCCGCTGGACGGGTCGGCCGGGGCGTGGCCGGGCGCCGGGCGGGTGTCGATCCTCGGCGTGACCGGCGGCGTCTGGGTGTCCATCCGCTCGGGCGCGGGCGGCGGCTGCAGCGTGTGCTTGCCGGTCTCGCCGCGCGTGGTCGGCCACACCATGAGCGCGACCGCCGCCACGATCGCCATCGTCGCGACGACGATCACCACCACCGGCCAGCTCCGCCACGCCGACCCCGCGCGCGGCCCGGTCGCGGCGCGGCCCGGCCGCGGCGGCAGCACCGCCTGCGCGGCTGGTGGCATCGCGACGGCGTGGGCGATCGGCCCCGGCGCGCCGTTGCCGGCGGCCAGCCCCGGCTGCAGCGCGGGCAGCGGGGCGCTCGCCGCCGGCCGCGCGGCGCGATACGCGCCGAGATCGGCCTTGCAGTGCTTGCACCTGCCTGCGATCGGGTGAACCAGGCCGCCGCACAGCGGGCAGGGGACGCGGGCGTCACGGGCATCGGATGGGCCAGAGGCGCCGGATGGGCCAGAGGCGTCGGATGGGCCAGATCGAGCCGCGGCAGCCATGCCTCCTCATGCTGCCAGGCGAACGCAGGCGATGCAAAGCCAACCATCCGGCCCCGCGCCGGGCGTGCCATCCCGGCAGACCACCGCGCGGCGTTGCCAAGCGACGCAGACGTCCTACAGTGCGACGAATATGGTGGATCTCGTTCCACCTCGTGTCTCCGAGCACGAGGTGCATGTCGAGGGTCTGGACCCGCGCCACGACGGCGTGCGGATCGCACAGCTCTCCGACATCCATGTCGGCACCCTCACTCCCGCGCGCCACATCCGGGCCGCGATCGCGGCGGCCAACGCCGCGGCCCCCGACCTCATCGTCCTGACCGGTGACTATGTGTGCTGGCGTCGCCACGAGGTCGCGCTCGCGGCCGAGCAGCTCGGCGGGCTGACCGCGCCGCGCGTGCTCGCGGTGCTCGGCAACCACGACTACTACGCGTGGGCCGACGGCGTGGCCTCCGCGCTGGAGCGCAACGGCTACGAGGTCCTGCGCAACCGCACCACCGTCGCCCGCGTGCGCGGCGCGCCGCTCGCCGTGGTCGGCGTCGACGATCCGGTCACCCGACATGACGATCTCGACGCGTCGTTCGCCGGCGCGCCGGCCGGCGCTACCCGGATCGCGCTGTGTCACCTCGCCGATCGCGGCGCCGAGCTCGCCCGGCGCGGCGCCGATCTCGTGCTGTCCGGTCACACCCACGGCGGCCAGATCTACGTCAAGGGCATCACCGAGCGGCTGATGAAGCGGTTCGGGCTGCACTACCGGCGCGGGCTCTACGACATCGGCTCGCAGGCCCGGCGCAGCACGCTGTACG
The DNA here is from genome assembly GCA_041495365.1 of Kofleriaceae bacterium. Classification (GTDB taxonomy): domain Bacteria; phylum Myxococcota_A; class Polyangia; order Haliangiales; family Haliangiaceae; genus JABFXX01. Next base: position 4,643 of record JBGQCL010000441.1, read on the forward strand.
TCACGCCCGGCGTCGGGTTCTCCGGCGTCACCCGCCGCCACGGCGAGGGCACCCACGCCGAGGTCGCCGTGCTGACCCTGCGCCGGGCCCCGCCGCGGCTCGCGAAGGCCGCGTAGCGCCGGTCCCGCCCGGGTCGCGGCTGCTCGCTGGACCCTGCGCGGCGCGAAGCGCTGCTGGCAGGACGTCGGGATCTGCGACCGGTTCGCTACTTCGTCGGAATGGTGAGCGCGATCTGGCCCGAGGTGAGCTTGCCGTGCCACACCGGGCCGTCGGTGACCTCGTACGTCGCGGTCGCGCTGTAGCTGCCCGGAGCGAGCGGCTGGCTGCCGTTGGCCGCGCGCGCGGCCCACGCGGCCGCGTCGACCTTGTGGCTCAGCCGCGCGCCCGGATCGAGCGTCGTCTTGATCGGCGCCGAGCGGTTGCGGTCGTCGACGAACCGGATCTCGCGCGCGTCGCCGTTGTGGACTAGCTGCAGCGCGTACCAGTCGAGGTGGGTCTCGTGGGTCGCGACGTGGCTCCACACCTCGAGCTTGGCCTTGCCGACGTTCTCGAGGTGGAACACCACGCTCGTGCCGTCGACCGAGAGCCCGAGGCGCAGGTCCGACACGGCTGGTCCCCACGCAATGCTGACCGATCGATCTTCCACACGAGCCTCCGCTGGCGCCTTGTCGGCATGGGTGGAGCCGGCGCACGCGACGATCCACAGCGCTGCGATCGATTTCATCATGGCGTGTGCTTGCGTGGTCGCCGGCTCGCGGTTGTCTCGCAGTCCTCTACTTGTCGAACTTCACCGTGACATGGTAGCTCGCGCCGCTGCTGGTCGCCGTGTTGGTCGCAGCTGCGAACGGCGACGTCCAGCCGATCTCGACCGGCTGGTTGTCGCTGTTGCCCTTGTGCTTGTCGAAGACCTCGACCTTGATCGGCCCCGTGATCGGGAGCAGGCCGGCCAGCGGCACGGCGAAGTGGTGGTTCTGGCCGTCCTTCAGCGCCGCCGCGGCGCTCTGCGCATTCTTGCCGCCGGCCGACAGCCGGACGAACACGCTGGTTCAAATTTCGGACTTCAGCTCCTGATGCACACCAGGTGCGCACGACCGCGGATCCGCGCCGGGCGCTGGCCGTCATTGCAGGCGCCAGCATTTCAGCGGGACGTGCTTGGCGGCGTGGTCGTAATCCCGGTCCGTGGCGAGCATCGTCAGCTCATGGCGGCAGCACAGCTGGATCAGCAACGCGTCGATCGTACCGATCTGGATACCCTTTCTGCGACAGGTGTTGCGGATCTCTGCGGCGGCGACGTGGTCATCTCGGTCCGGGACGAGCATCGGCAGCGCCGAAAACCTCTGCACGATCGCGTCGCGCGCCTTGGGTCCGCGGAAGCCTTGCAGGAGCTCCTGCAGGACCACGCCCGTCGTGACGATCGACTCCTGCGACCGCAGGGCTTCGCGCAGCCGCGCCACCTCCGAAGCGCCGCGGTCCTCGTCACGCCGCAGGGCCAGCGACCAGACGCTGGTGTCGACGAACAGGTTCATCTGCGCGTGCGCTCGCTCTTGTAGTCGAAGCCCGGATCCCACGCGAGCGAGCCGAACAGCTCGAGCAGCCGCGACTGTTCGCGCCGCGCGATGAACTCGGTCAATGCCTGCGTCACGGCGGCCGTCTTGGTCTTTGCCCCGCTCACCCGGAGGGCGCGCTCGAGGAGCTCGGGATCGATCGCGAGGTTGGTGGGCATGTGCAGATCGTCGCACATACCGTCGCACAACGCAATGTGGCCGGCGCGGGTCACCGCTTCCATTCCCCCCACCAGCGGACGCTGTCATCGAGATCGCAAGGGTGCTCGGTGGCATCACCGTCCACCCGCTCGACGAGGAATCGGCACGTATCGCTGGTCAGATCGCCACGGTCAGGCTGAAGAACCGGGCGCCCAAGGAGCGCGGCGCCGTGAAGTACGACACCCTGATCTTTGCCATTGCTCACCATATCGGCCAACGCTGGCTCCTGACCGGCAATCGAAGGGACTACGAGCCATGCAAGAAGGCCATCGCGTCTCCGGTGGAGCTCGTGATTGCAACCGAACCACCACCCGGACAGCAGTCGATGCTCGTGGTCACGCAGTCGAAGCCGTAGCTACCGCCGAGTCGCCGTCGTGCGATGCGCGACATGATCTCGTCCGGGTTGCCGTTGATCACGTGGAGCATCGCAGAACGTGACGCGCCGACACCGCTGGGTGCATCGGGTGCGCGGTCGCGTCCTCGCACCGGCCCATCGACCAGCGAGGTACGCGCCGACCGCGGTCGCGGACCATTCGTCTTCATCGGCTTGTAAACTGACGCACAGAGCAACGTGGCCAATGTCGATGTCTCCATCCGGATCCGCGAGATACGACGCCCGACCGGGCGCGTGCGGGCCGCGCTCGGAGGCCACCCTGGATCCGTTAGCCCGCCTCGTGACACGGAGGAGGGGGCATGTCCCGGGATGTGCGTCGTGTCGTGCCGCTGGTCACCGCTTGCGGGCGATCGCGCTCTTCATGATGTCGGAGAACCCGCCCTGGCCCTCGGCGAGCATGGCGTCGAGCTCGTGGCCGACGCCGACCAGGGTGCGGCGCGCCGGGAACGCGAGCACGGCGAACGTGTAGACCAGGATCGCGAGCGAGAGCCGGATGCCGGCCATGCCGAGCCAGCCACCGGCGCCGAACGACAGCACGCCGAGCCGGAGCAGGGTGCCGAGCGGCTCCTGGACGTCGGAGAACAGCTTGCGCGGCGCGAGCGCGCGGGGCTCGCGGCCGACCAGGGCGCGCGGCTCGGCGCCGCCGTCACCGTCGGGGGCGGGCCGGGCCTTGGCGAGCAGCGCGAACACGTCGCGGGCGCGCTGCGGGCGGCGATCCGGATCCGGATCGGTCATCGCGATGAGCGTGGCGCGCAGGCCCGGATCGAGCGACGGCAGGTGGCGGTCGAGGTCCATGCGCAGGCCCTTGCGCGGCACGTCCTCGGGCTCGATGCCACCGGCGAGCGCGACGATCGTCGCGCCGAGCGCGTAGATGTCGGTCGCCGGGGTCGCCTGGCCGTGCAGCTGCTCGGGCGCCATGTAGCCGAACGTGCCGACGATCGTCGAGCCGCCGCGCTCGCGGGCCGCGTCGAGCACGCCGCCGAAGTCGACCAGCGCGATCTTGCCGTCGGGCGCGCGCACGATGTTGGTCGGCTTGAGGTCGCGGTGCACGACCACCGGCGAGCGGGTGTGCAGGTAGTCGAGGATCTCGAGGCAGCGGATCAGCACGTCGCGCAGCTCGAGCTGCGACAGCCGGCGGCGGGCCGCGAGATCGCGGAGGTTGTCGCCCGGCGCGCGCTGCATGACCAGGTTGAACGTCCCCGGCGGCTCCTCGATCGTCGCGAAGTGGCGCGGAACGCCGGCGTGGCGCAGCTGCGACAGCACCTTGGCCTCGCGCTCGAACAGCTCGAACGACTTCCACGTGCCGCGCGGCGTGAGCCGCTTGACGATGACCTCGCGGTCGTCGCTGGCCGTGGCCTTGTCGTCGCGCGCGATGTGGATCTCGCCCTGCGAGCCCTTGCCGAGGCGCGGCCCGAGCCGATACCGGCCACCGATCAGCGGGCCGTCAAAGGCCATGTGCCCTTGATAGCACCTTGCCGCCCGGCGCGAGCCTGCTCGTAGGGCGCAAACGCGTCAGCACGGCGGATTGGCGGTGGCGAGCGCGCCGCGCGGCGGCACGCGCCGCGTCTCGCGGCTGATACAGTAGAGTGATGCCCAGCGACGGCGAGCTCGAGCTTTCGTTCTACGACAAGTTCCTGTGGAGCCGCGGACTGGAGCCCTATCCGGTGCAGGAGCAGGCGATCGGCCACATCTTCGCCGGCCGCAGCCTGCTGGTCACGGTGCCGACCGGCACCGGCAAGACCTTGATGGCCAAGGCGGCGCTGCACGCCGCGCTCGGCCGCGGCCACCGCGCGGTCTACACCACGCCGCTGCGCGCGCTCACCGAGGAGAAGTACCGCGAGCTGTGCACCGACTTCGGCGACGCCAACGTCGGGTTCGCGACCGGCGACTACAAGGTCAACCGCGACGCGCCGATCCAGGTCGAGGTCGCCGAGATCCTGTGGAACCGGATCGTGGCCGACAAGAACGTGTGCCCGGCCGAGATCGTCGTGATGGACGAGGGCCACTACTTCAACGACCCCGAGCGCGGCTACGTCTGGGAGCAGTCGATCATCGGCCTCGATCCGCGGACCCAGCTGGTCGTGCTGTCGGCCACCGTCGGCCACCCCGAGCGGTTCTGCCACTGGGTCGAGCTGACCCGGCGGATGCCGATGGCGCTGGTCGACTCGCGCGAGCGCAAGGTCCCGCTGGTCCACGAGTTCCGCGAGGAGATGCTGATCGACACCGTGCGCGACCTCGCGTTCAGCGGCGACGTGCCGGCGATCGTGTTCGTGTTCGGCCGCGAGCAGTGCTTCGAGGTCGCCCGCCTGCTCAAGTCGTGCCGGCGGTTCACCTCCGACGAGGAGAAGACCAAGGTCGAGGCGATGTGCGACGAGGCGCTGCTGCCGTCGGGCGCGGCCAGGGAGCTCCGCCCGCTGCTCACCCACGGCATCGGCATCCACCACGCCGGCATCCTGCCGCGCTACAAGCAGCTGGTCGAGCAGCTCGCGCTCCAGCGCCTGATCAAGTTCGTGGTGTCGACCGAGACCATCGCCGCCGGGATCAACCTGCCGGCGCGCACGGTGGTGTTCCCCGCGCTGCGCAAGTTCGTCAAGCAGCAGGCCCGCCTGGTCACCGCCGCCGAGTACCACCAGATGGCGGGCCGCGCCGGCCGGCCGCAGTTCGACGACCGCGGCCTGGCGATCACGCTCGCCCCCGAGCAGGTGGTCAGCGAGCTCAAGAAGGAGCTCAAGGACGCCGCGCGGCGGCCCGCGTACGACGAGGCCAAGGTCAAGAAGTCGGTCTACAACCGGGCGCGGTCCGAGGCCCAGCGCAAGGGCGACATCGTGTGGTCGCCGGAGACCCACGGCGAGCTGGTGCGCGGCGAGCCGGCCGAGCTGCGCAGCAAGACCAAGATCACCGCCGAGCAGGTCCTCGCGATCGGCCTGCCCGATCTGACCAGGACCAAGATCGCGCCCGACAAGCGAAGCGAAGTCGTGGGGGGTGGGGACCCCGACGGCTCTGCCGGCGGGGCGGG
>JBGQCL010000442.1:0-9798 GCA_041495365.1 Kofleriaceae bacterium
CGACGCCTGCCGCGTCACGCTCGATCCTGCGGTCCCGAGCGCGGCCGCCACGCTCCCGGCCAGGCCACCGCCGATCAAGCGGCCCGACGCTGCGCGGCCGCGCCGGCGCTGGGGTTGCAGCGCGGCCGACGGCGCGGCCGGCGCGCCGATCGCGCTCGCCGCGCTCGGCCTGCTCGCGATCCGGGCCCGGTCGCGCCGGCGACGTGCTCGCGAAGGCTCGTGAGCAGGTCGGCCCACCACCGCCCGGTGTTGCCGAGGAGCGCGCTGCCGACCCGGCCGTGCCACACCGGGTGATCGTCGGGGCTCGCGGCCGGATCTCGTCGCCGCAGCGCGCCTCGCTACGGCACGCGGACCGGCGCGGTGCGGGCGTTGACCGTCGGCGGCTTCCCGGTGCGCCTGTGCAGCACGCCGATCCGGACCCAGTAGGTCTGGCCGCGGCGCAGCTGCCAGCGCTCGTCGGCCGCGCGCATGTCCTGGCCGCCGTAGCTCGGCCGCTCGCCGGGCAGGTTCAGCACCAGCGCGGTCGGGCTGCCGAGCTGATCGGCGACCTGCCAGCCGTCGCCGTCGCTCTGCGGCGGCGGGCCGACGATCTGGAAGTAGATCGCGTCGCTGTCGCGCGCGACGCCGGCGGTGCGCGCCCCGGACGGCAGCGGGCCGGTGGCGATCGCGTGGCCCGGCGCGGGCGGCGGCGGATCCCTGGGCTCGTTCGGTCGGGCCGGCGGCAGCGGCTGGACCGCATCCGGCTTCCAGAACCACCGGCGCTCGGCATCGAGCTGCCAGGCGCCACCGGCGGCGATCCGGTCGCCCAGCTTCGCCTTGTCGCCGAGCGCGATCCGGATGCCGAGCGTGCCGTTGCCCTCGGTGTCATCGATCAGCCAGACGTACGGCGTGGCGATCAGGTGCGGCTCCGCCGCCGCGGCTCCGCTGCCCGCGCCACCCGGAGCTGCCGGAGCGGGCGTGGCGGCAGATCCGGCGCCGGCCGCCGCTCCACCCGCCGCGGGCCCGGGCGCGACGCTGGCTCCGGCTGCGGCGATCCCACCGCCGGGCGAGAGCCCCGGCGCTCCGGCGCCCGCCGGTGCAACCGGTGCAGGGACCATCACCGGCGGGCCGACCCGGCCGAGGACCACGCCATGCTGGCCGCGCCGGCCGAGCAGCTGCGCGCGGTCGACCACGGCTTGCCACGCCGGGATCGCGCCGAGCTCGGCGATCATCCGGCCCGGATCCGGCGTCTCCTCGTCGGGAGCGCGCGGCTCGCGGACCGCGCCACCACCGCTGCCGGTCGCATCGGCCCCTGCGAGCGCGTCGCCGGGCTCCGATGCATCGCGCACCGGCGCACCGCTGGTCGGGCCCACTCCCGGCACCGGGCCCGCCGGCTGGCCCTGGCAGCCGGCGCACCCGACCGCCGCGGCGATCAGCATCCTCGCGCCGGTCATGCCGCGCAGGTCGGCGCGCCCCGCCGAGCGAGGATGCTCTCCATCGTCAGATTCTAGCCTGCCGCGAGCGCGCGCGCAGCGTTGAGCGCGCGCGGCAGCCCGAACGGGCTCGCGCGCAGCTGCAGGATCAGGAAATCACCTTCGGTCGACAGCCCCGACACGTTCACCACCGGCGTCAGCGTGCCCAGGATGGCGCGGACGCGCTCGTTGGTGGCGAACTTGGGATTCTGCATCAGGTCGATGACGATGATGTCGTCGTGGGCCTCGACCAGCACCGCCGGCCGCTTTGGCATGAACTTGGCCAGGTTACCCGGCTTGCTGAGATCGAGCGCGCCGGACTTGATCAGGCCGGCGACCGGCGTGAACGACTCGCCGAGCACCTTCATCGTCACCTCGGACAGCCGCAGCGTGACCTTGAACTGGGTGTCGTTGACCTCGATCTGCTCGACCCGGATCGAGGCGCCCGCGCGCACCGTGGTGCCCATCAGGTCGATCGTCGCACCCAGGCCGATCGCCGGCGGACGCGGCGTGATCGTGACGTCCTGCGGCGCCTTCTTGGACGGCGGTGTGTTGGCGATGAACCAGCGCAGCGCGTCGAGCGGCACCGCGACCCGCAGGCCCAGCGCGTGCCGCGCCATGCTGAGCATGGTGGTGGGATGTTGGACCATGAAGCGACCTGCGGAACGCAGCGCGGCGCGGAGCGGGAGTGCCATTGGTGGATCGTATATCAGCGCGCCTCGGCGGCGTCGCGCAGGCCAGCGCCGGATCGACGTCAAAACAGCACGACGCGCAGCGGCGAGGCGAGCAGTGCGCCGGCGACCGGTGCACCCTCGACCACCGTGGCGAACAGCTGGCCGGGCGCCGCGTCGTCCGGCAGCGCCACCCGGCGCAACGGATCGCCGGTGCGAGGATCGAGGACGCAGATCTCGCGCTGGTCGGCGCCGTAGACCACGACCAGCGGACTGCCGGGAGCGCCGCGCCGCGCCGGCGCGACCGGCGCCGCCAGCGCATAGTCGTTGCGCGCGCGCAGCCCGCCGTCGAGCGCGTACAGCGTGAGCTGCCAGCTGTCGCCGAGCGGCGGTGCCGGCTTGATCGGCGTCGACATCGGCGGCGGCGTGTCGATCTCGGCGCGCAGGATCTGGAGCGGCCGGCGCAGCAGCTGAGTCAGCGTCGGAGGCGGTGGCGGCGGCGCCGGGCCGGGGATCGGTCCGCCGCGCGTCGCGCCGGTGACCACGTCGCCCGCGGCGCGCCACGCCAGGCCCAGCCCGGGCAGCGCGATCACGGCGGCCGTCCGCGCGTCGATCCGGTAGGCATCGCCGTCCTCGAGCGCGACCAGCACGCCCTCGCCCGACGCGGCGAGCGCGCGGACCACGCCGGCGACCGCGATCGACCACACCGGCCACAACCCGAGGCCGAGCCGCGCGACCACGCGGCCGCGCTCCGCGCTGATCACCAGCGTCGTGCCGCCCACCGCGACCGGCGGGGCGCGCACCGGGCCGCCGTCGTCGCTCGCCAGCTGGCCGCCCACCCGGCCGTCGCGCGCGTCGAGCACGGTCGCGCGGTCGGCGTCGTGCACGACGACCACGTCGCCGGCGGCGGTCACGTCGTCGACGTTGTCCGCGGTCCACTCCCAGCGCGGCTCTCCGTCGCGGCTGGTCGCCCGCACCGTCGCGCGCTTGCCGCGCGCGCCGCACACCACCGCATCGCGCGCGACGGCGATCGCGACCGGCGTGCCTGCGCCGCAGCCATCGGCCCGCCGCCAGCGCCACCGCCGCGCCGCCAGATCGACGCGCGCCACCGCGCCCTGCTCGGCGCCATCGACCGCGATCGCGTACAGCGCCGCGCCGTCCGCCGGGTCGATCGCATGCGCGACCACCCCGCGCATCCCCGCGCCCGGCAGCTCGACCGCCGCGGCGCGATCGAGCGGCCGCACCGGCGGCAGATCGCGCAGCTCGGCGTCGACCGCGACCCCGCGGTGCAGCGCCGGCAGCCGCAGCGCGCGCCGCCACCGCGGCGGCAGCGCCCTGCGGTGCGCGATCTCACCCGGCGAGCCGGTCCAGCTCGTCGCGATCAGCGCCGCGTCGCCGAGCACCGCGCCGTGCGCCGCCAGCGGCAGGTACGCCTGCACGCCGAGGCGGTCGAGCAGCACCGCCGTCGACGGCGTCGCGCGCACCAGCCGCCGATCGCCGCGCGACGCCACCAGCTCGCCGAGCGGCGGTCCGCCGAGCCCAGCCGCCGGCCCCGCCAGGTCGCGCGGGTAGCTCGCGACCCCGAGCGCGCTCGCCGCCTCGATCCGACCCGAGCCATCGCGCGCCGGCCACGCCCCGAGGATCCCGTCGAGCCGGCCGGTGACCTTGCCGGTCGCCCGCTCGATCGCCACCACCGCCGGCCCCGCCACCCCGGTCTCGGTGACCACGACCGTCGCGCCCTCGCACGCGTCGATCGCCGCGATCGCGCCGATCGGCACCGCCCACCGGATCGCCGGCCCGCCTCGCGCGTCGGCGATCCGCACCAGCCGGCCATCCTCCCCCGCCGCGAACAGCTCGCGCCCCGCATCGCCGCAGCTCGCGACCACGCTGTCCGGCGAGACCCCGCCCGGCGGCGCGATCCGCGCGCGCTCGCCGCCGCTCGCCGCGTCGAGCACCACCGCCGCCCCGCGCTCGCTGACCACCACGCGGTCCCCGGTGAGCGCCGCGAACGCCGCCGGCGTGCGCCACCGCGGCCGGCCGTCGAGCCCGATCGCGCGCGTCCCGCTCGCGTCGGCGCACACGATCGCCTCGGCGGTCGCCCCGACCACCGGCGCCGCACACACCGTGCGGTCGCGCCACACCACGCGTCCGGAGTCGACCTCGACCAGATCGATCGCCGGATGATCGCCCTCGGTGCCGAACAGCACCGCCCGCGCGGGCCCGTCCCCCGGCACCGCGAACCCGATCGCCAGGTGCAGCGGCGCGAGCGGCCCCGATCCGGGCGCGACCAGCCCGAGGTCGACCAGAGGCTGCGGCGCCTGGCTCCGCCCCAGCCGGCCGCGGACCGCTCCGAGCGGGAACCCGGCGGGTCCCGGCGGGCTCGACCACGTGCGCGGCGGCCCTCCATCGGCTCCGGCGTCGGGCGGTGCGGTCGGCTCGCACGACGCGAGCGCCACAAGCGCGAGCCAGCGGTGCACCGGCCGGACCGTACCACGGACCGGCGCCCCGCCCCGACGGACGGACCGTCCCACGCGGCCGGCTCACCACCTGCACGTCTTCATGTTCAAATAGCGCGCCATGACCACCACGACCTACGAGCTCGACCCTGTCCACAGCCACCTCGGCTTCAGCGTGCGACACATGATGGTCTCGCAGCAGCGCGGCCAGTTCCAGGGCGTGACCGGCACCCTCACGCTCGACGGCGAGGACATCACGCGGAGCCACGTCGAGGTCACGATCGACGTCGCGACCATCAACACCAACAGCACCGACCGCGACAACCACCTGCGCAGCGGCGACTTCTTCGACGTCGCCAACCACCCCAGGATGACCTTCGTGTCGCGCGAGGTGAAGGCCCAGCCCGACGGCGAGCTCCGCATCACCGGCGACCTCACGATCCGCGGCACGACCCGCCCGGTCACGCTGACCGCCGAGCCGATGTCCCCCGAGTCCAAGGACCCGTTCGGCAACATCAAGATCGGCACCTCGGCGACCGCCAAGATCAGCCGCAAGGACTTCGGCATCGTGTGGAACGCAGTCCTCGAGACCGGCGGCATCGCGCTCTCCGACGACGTCAAGCTGACGCTCGACGTCCAGTTCGTGCGCAAGTAGCCGCTACACGCGCTCGATGATCGTCGCGATGCCCATGCCGCCGCCGATGCACAGCGTGATCAGCGCGGTGGTCTTGCCCGTGCGCTCGAGCTCGTCGAGCGCGGTGCCGAGCAGGATCGCGCCGGTCGCGCCGAGCGGGTGGCCGAGCGCGATCGCGCCGCCGTTGACGTTGATCCGTTCGTGATCGACGCCGAGCGCGCGGGCGGTCTGCAGCGGGACGACCGCGAACGCCTCGTTGATCTCCCACAGGTCGATGTCCTTGACCGTCATGCCTGCCCTCTTGAGCGCCTTGGCCGATGCCGGCGCGGGCGCGGTCAGCATGATCAGCGGCTCCGCGCCGGCGGTCGCCATCGCGCGGATCCGGGCGCGCGGCTTGACCGCGGCGGACTTGCCCCACTCGGCCGAGCCGAGCAGGACGACCGCGGCGCCGTCGACGATGCCCGACGAGTTGCCGGCGGTGTGGACGTGCTCGATCTTCCGGGTGTCGGGGTAGCGCTTGAGCGCGAGCTGATCGACGGTCTCGCCGTGGCTGCCCATCGCCGCCGCGCCGAGCTTCTCGAACGCGGGCTGGAGCTGGGCGAGCGACTCGAGGGTGGTGTCGGCGCGCGGGTGCTCGTCGCGGGCGAGCGCGACCGAGCCGTCGGCGCCGGTGACCGGGAACAGCGAGCTGTCGAACCGCTTGCCCTCGATCGCGCGCGCGGCCTTGTGCTGGCTGGCCAGCGCGAAGCGGTCGACGTCGTCGCGGGTGAAGCCCTCGCGGGTCGCGATCAGGTCGGCCGAGATGCCCTGCGGCACCATGAACAGCCGCTCGCGCAGCTTGAGGTTGAGGCCGTCGATCATCGCCTCGTCGGAGCCCATCGGTACCCGCGACATCGACTCGACGCCGCCGCCGATCCCGGCGTCGATGAACCCGGCGCCGATCTTGCCGGCGATCATGTTGACCGCCTCGAGGCCCGAGCCGCAGAACCGGTTGACGGTGACGCCGGTGACGTCCTCCGGCCACTCGGCGGCGATCAGCGCGTTGCGCGCGATGCAGGCGCCCTGCTCCTTGACCTGGGTGACGCAACCGATCGCCATGTCGTCGACCAGGCGCTTGTCGAGGTGCTTGCGCTCGGCCATGTGGTTGAGGGTCTGGGCGAGCAGCTCCTGCGGGTGGTGCTGGGACAACCCGCCCTTGCCGGCCTTGCCGCGGCCGCGCGGGGTGCGCAGGGCATCGAAGATCAGTACGTCAGGCATCGAGGTCCTCCAGGTGGATGCGGCAAGGATGTCATATTCCCGGCTCGACGTGGTCGCGCGGGACGATCAGCCGCAGGGCGCGAGGCACGGCCTCGATCCGGTAGCGCTCGCCGGCCGGCAGCTCCTCGCCGTCGCACTGCGCGGCCGGCAGGGTCGCGCTGCGCACGGTGAGCTCGAACCGCGCGCCGCTGATCGCGGGGGCGTGGCTGAACCCGAGCAGCTGGAGGTCGTCGACGCCGACCGGGCTGTGGCGCAGGGTGCCGATCAGCTTGGTGCCGAAGTCGCGCCGGCCGGTGACCGGCACGAGCTCGAACTTGCCGTCGTCGGACTCGGTCCGCGGGTCGAAGATCCACTCGCCGCCGAAGATCTTGGTGTTCTTGACGATGATGTCGAGCACGTGCTCGAAGTGGCGGACGGTGCCATCGATCACCGCGTCGACGTCGAACTTGATGTCGACGACGTAGCCCTCGACGAAGCGCTGCAGCACCGCGCCGGCGTAGACCAGCTGATCGCGGTACAGCGCGCCGAGCCCGGGGATCCGGCCGACCCGCTCGCGGTCGCGGTTGCGGGTCTCGAGGCTGGCGGCGCCCAGGCCGATCGAGAACGAGTCGAAGAACAGATCGCGGTGGATCGTCCGGTCGCCGCGCTCGATCACCAGCCGGCCGACGTCGCAGCCGACGACCTCGCCGGCCGCGATGACCTCGACGTTGCGCCCCAGCGCGCTGCTGCCGGCCGACAGGCCGAACGACTTTCCCTGATCGTTGGCGGTGCCGGTCGGTAGCATCCCCATCGCGACGTCGCGCGCGTGGTGCGAGGCGAAGATCCCCTTGGCGACCTCGGCGAACGTGCCATCGCCGCCCATGTAGATGACGACCCGTGCGCCGCCGTCGTCGATCGCCTCGCGCACCCGGTCGATCGTCCGGCCCTCGGGCTCGGTCGCGACGAACCGGTGCGGCACGCCCGCCTCGTCGAGCAAGGCGCGCGCCTTCCGGATCCAGTCGGCGGCCTTGCCGCTGTGCGCGGTCGGGTTCGCGACCAGCACCGCCGGTGCGTCGTTCAGCCAGGGTTGGATGCCGACCGACCGGTTCGTCGGTGCACGATCGGAGGCGGCGTCGGTTTCAGCCACGGTGGAATGGTACTCCGCGCACGCGGAGTGCGCCTCAGCGTCTGCGAATTGCCGCACACGCCGGTCCCGGTGTTTTGGCCGACCGTCGAGCTTGGGGTACGCTCAGCCATGGTCGCCCCGGTGACTTCTCCCGGCGTCACAGACGAGCACGAGCACGAGCACGAGCACGAGCACGAGCACGAGCACGAGCACGAGCACGAGCACGAGTTGCTCCGCCAGACGGTGAGGCAGTTCGTGCAGAACCGCGTCGAGCCGCAGGCGATGGAGCACGACCAGGCGGCGACGTTCAACACCGGCTTGCTCGCCGAGCTCGGCGCGCTCGGGCTGATCGGCGTCACGATCCCGGAGGCCGACGGCGGCGCCGGGATGGACGCGACCGCATCGGTGATCGTCCACGAGGAGCTCGCGTACAGCGATCCGGGCTTCGCGCTGGGCTACCTCGCGCACGCGCTGCTGTTCGTCAACAACTTCTACTGGGCCGCGAGCGCGGCGCAGCGCAAGCGCTACCTGCCCGGCGTGCTGTCGGGCAAGCTCGTGGGCGGAATGGGCATGACCGAGCCGGCGGTCGGCACCGACGTGCTCGGGATGCAGACCACCGCTCGCCAGGGCGGTGACGGCTACGTCCTGTACGGGCGCAAGACGTTCATCACCAACGGCCCCGAGGGCCACGTGTTCCTGGTCTACGCCAAGCTCGCCGAGCGGATCACGACGTTCGTCGTCGAGCGCAGCTTCCCGGGGTTCTCGACCGGGCCGAAGATCCCCAAGATGGGGATGCGCGCGTCGACGATGAGCGAGCTGATCTTCGACGACTGCCGGGTGCCGGGCGACAACCTGCTCGGCCAGGAGGGCGGCGGCATCACCAACATGATGCGCAACCTGGAGATCGAGCGGATCGGGCTGGCGGCGATGAGCCTGGGCATGGCGCGGCGCTGCCTCGACGCGATGGTCAGCTACGCGATGGAGCGGCGCAGCTTCGGCAAGCCGCTCGCCGAGCACGGCCAGGTCCAGCGCTACATCGGCGAGAGCTACGCCAAGGTCGAGGCGATGCGCGCGCTGATCTACAACGTCGCCGCGACCGTCGGCCCGACCTCGCGCAGCCGGCTCGGGACCGACGCCGCCAAGCTGTTCGCGTCGACCGCCGCCAAGGAGGTCGCCGACGCGGCGGTCCAGGTGCTCGGCGGCTACGGGTACTGCACCGAGTTCCGCGTCGAGCAGTTCCTGCGCGACACCAAGCTGATCGAGATCGGCGGCGGCACGCTCGAGGCGCACCAGAAGAACATCACGCGCGATCTCACCCAGCGCTGATCGCGGCGGCGCCGATCACTTCGACGCCGGACCGCCCGCCGCGGGTTCCGCGCCGCTGGTGGGAGCCGGGGTTCCTGCCGGAGCCGCGGGAGCTGCCGGTGGCGCCGCCGGAGCACCTGCCGCGGGAGCTGCCGGTGTGTCCGTCGCGCCCGTCGCAGGTGCAGACCCCGGCGCGGCGCCCGCGCCCTGCAGCGCCTCGGGATGACCCGCCATCCCGGGCGGCATCCGCTGTCCCATGCCCATGCCGCCGTTCTTCGCCATCGCCTGGGAGATCTCGGCCGTGAGCTTGGACGACTGCTCGGGGCTCAGCTTGGTCTGGCAGGCCTGCATGTCCTTGCGGTTATTCACCGTGGTGAAGCAGGACACGACCTCGGGCGGCCAGCTGTCGGCCTTGCAGCGCTCGATCAGCACCCCCTTGAGCGTGTCCATCATGCCGATCATCCGCTCCGTGATCTGCGGGTTCGGCGTGTGCTCCTTGATGTTCTTGGTGAAGTTCTCGACGCCCTTGTTGATCGAAGCGTCGCATTCCGAGCCGGCCTTCTTGCTACCGCACCCCGCCGCCGCGGCGACGAGTGCTACCAGGACGATCTTCTTCATCTGCTGCCTCCGTGGTTGACCTCGCTCGGTGCCCACCGACCGCGACACCCTCCGCGACCCGCCAGGTCGTCAAAAAAAACAGCCCGCGCTGTCCGGCGCGAGCTGCGTCGCAGGACGTCGAGCAGTTACTTGGCCGAGCCCGAGCCAGCCGCCGCGGGATCCGCCGAGCCGCCGCCCGCCGCCGCAGCCGGCTCAGCCGAGCCGCCGCCCGCCGCCGCAGCCGGCTCGGCCGAGCCCCCGCCCGCCGCCGCGGCGCCGCCACCGGCCGCACCGCCCATGTCGGGCGTCATCACGCGCTTGC
>JBGQCL010000443.1:0-9797 GCA_041495365.1 Kofleriaceae bacterium
CCCGCCGATCGCGGAGACGCGGCCCGGGGCGCGCTGGCCGCCGCGGGCGCGAGCGAGGCGATCACCTACGCGTTCCAGTCGACCGCGCGCTGCCTGGCGCTCGGCATCGCCGCGACCGATCGGCGCGCCCAGCCGATCGCGCTGCGCAACCCGATGACCACCGACCAGAGCATGATGCGGACCTCGCTGCTGCCGAACCTGCTCGCCGCGGTCGCGCGCAACCAGAGCTTCGGCCGGCCCGACGTCGCGCTGTTCGAGGTCGGCAGCGTGTTCCTGCGCCGCGGCGAGGCCACCACCGAGCGGCCGATCCACGAGCTCGCCGACGAGCCGACCTGGGCGGCGGGCGTGCTCGCCGGGCGCCGGCCGGCCCAGATCGGACCGGGCGCGCCGTGGGACGCGTTCGACGCCAAGGCGCTCGCGCTGGTCGCGATCCGCGCGGTCGCCGGCGACATCGCGCTGCGCGTGCGCGCGACCCGCGGCGTTGCGTACCTCCACCCCGGCGTCGCCGGTGAGATCGTCCACGGCACCGGCGTCGTCGGCTGGTTCGGCGAGATCCATCCCGACGTCCGCAAGCGGCTGGGCATCGAGGGCCCGGTGTTCGCGTTCGACCTCGAGCTCGAGAAGCTGCCGCTGGCCGGCCCGGCCCAGATGCAGCCGATCCCGCGGTTCCCGGGCTCGACCCGCGACGTCTCGCTGCTGCTCGCCGCGGAGCTGCCCGCCGCGCGCGTGATCGACGTCATCGAGCAGGTCGCCGAGCCGCTGGTCCAGCGGATCCGGCTGCTCGAGGACTACCGCGATCCCAAGCTCGGCGACGGCCGCAAGAGCATGCTGTGGTCGATCGAGTACCGCTCGCCGGACCGCACGCTGACCGACGCCGAGGTCGACAAGGCGCACGAGGCGATCGTCGGCCGCCTGGTCGAGAACCTGCCGGCGCAGCGCCGCTGACCGCCGCGCACGCTACGCGAACGGCAGGATCTTCGACAGCCGCTGGGCGCGGTCGGCGGGCAGCAGGTAGTAGGCGCGCCAGTGGCGGCCGGTCGCCAGCGGGTACACCCGGCGCACGTCGCGAGACGCCTCCAGCACCCGGTTGATCTGCGGGATGAGCTCGTCGATCGAGCCGGCGACCGGGCGGGGCAGGGCCATGCCGACCGCCGTGGCGAACGCGGCGAGCGCGTCGCCGACCGACGGCAGCGGTGGCATGAACCGCAGGTAGCCGTCGTGGCGCCCGCGCGACGAGTCGGACGCGTAGAACGCGTCGAGCACATCGAGCAGCGAGGCATTGCCGATCCGGCCGCCGAACACATGGTCCGACAGCCGCGCCATGACGAGCTCGCTGAGCTCGCCGACGAGGTGCTCGCGCTGCAGTGCCGCGATCTGCTCGTCCAGGGTCGGCGGGGCCGCCGGCACCACCAGCGTGGAGGAGCCGCGCGGCTCGACGTGCAGCGCCTTCATGCCGCCGCCCCAGCGCGCTGGCCCGATGCGGAGCCGGACCACGGCGCCTTCTTCCGGCACGATCTTGCAGTCCGAGGCGTCGAACTTGACGTCCCGGCCATCGTCGAGGGTGATCACGCCAAAGCCTTGTTCGCGGCGGAACGAGGTGACGCGGCCACTGAGCAGGTCGTCCACCATGCACGCAGTATCACCTCGACGAAGCCCAGCGTCACGCAGAACCGGCTCACGACCCGGTCATTCCGCACATGGTACGGACGCTGCACGATCACCGAACGTTCCTCTTCGCAGCCTGCTTACGAAAATCCCGACGAGATGAAACTTTCGATGTGACCATGCTCGCACGCGCTGCGAGCTTGGCGCACCAGGTGCGCATCGCACCGCACTCTCCTGACGCGGTCTCGGATGGACCACCGGCTGCGCGCCCGGCGCGAGGACATCCGCCGGCGCTGGTCGAGCACCTGACGATGCGGGTCGGCAAGTCGATGCCGCGCTCGTAGCGGTGGCTTGATCGTGCCCGGAACCTTCAGGGCGTCGAGGACGGCGCATTCAGGGAGTCAAGGTGCAAGGTCAAGGGTGGGGTCAGAAGTCAACGTTGCCGTCGACGTCCAGGGTGGGATCAAGGCCAAGGTCAAGGTCCACGTCGACGGCGTCCATGACGGCGAGCGGCGGTTGACGTTGCCGGTTTGACGTCGAGGTTGACCCCGAGCGTTGACGTTGACGGCGACGTTCGACGTCGACTCCACCGTGGACCTCGACGTCGACCTCGGAGCCGCATCGTCCACATCGCGGCGATGCGGTCCGCGAGCCGATGCCGCCGGCCGGGCGACCAGGATCGCCGCTGGCCCAATCGTCCATTGGCTTTACGGGGATCGGCAGCAATTCCGGTGGCTTATTGGCGGCGCTGCGCGGATTCGTGATACCGTGGCGTCCTATGGCGCGCATGACCAAGGCCGACATCATCGAAGCCGTCTACGAGAAGGTCGGCGGGTTCTCCAAGAAGGAAGCGGCGGAGATCGTCGAGACCGTGTTCAACGTCGTGAAGGAGACTCTCGAGCGCGGCGAGAAGATCAAGATCTCCGGCTTCGGCAACTTCGTGGTTCGCGACAAGAAGGACCGCATGGGCCGCGATCCCCAGCGCGCGGTGCCGATCCTGATCCCGGCGCGCCGCGTCCTGACCTTCAAGCCCAGCCAGGTGCTCAAGAACATCCTCAACGGCTTGCCGCCCGTGTAAGGGATCCGGCGCGCCCGTCGGTTGACGCGATGGTCCGGATCGGATAGACCCAAGCAGCCTTCGAGCGAGGCGTAGCGCAGCCTGGTAGCGCACCAGACTGGGGGTCTGGGGGTCGCAGGTTCAAATCCTGTCGCCTCGACGAACACCAGGCCGATCGCCCCCAGCGATCGGCCCCCTTTCATGACCCGGCCCCTGGTCCTCTGCAGCAACGACGACGGCATCGATGCGCCGCATCTGAGCGCCCTGGCCGCACTGATCGAGGACTTCGCCGACGTCCTGGTCGTCGCGCCGGAGCGGCAGCGCTCGGCGGCCTCGCACGCGATCACACTGCACAAGCCGCTGCGGCTCACCGAGGTCGGACCGCGCCGGTTCGCGCTGTCGGGCACCCCGGTCGATTGCGTCTACCTCGGGATCCTCAAGCTGTGCGACCGGCTCCCCGCCGTCGTCGTGTCCGGCGTCAACGACGGCTACAACCTGGGCAGCGACGTGTTCTACTCCGGCACCGTCGCCGCGGCGGTCGAGGGCGCGCTGCGCGGCGCGGCCGGCATCGCGTGCTCGCTGGCCCCGCGCGCCGAGGACCCGGACCGCGCGATCCGGTTCGCCGCGGCCGTCGTGCGCGCTGCGGTCGCCGAGCCGATGCCGGCGGGCACCGTGCTCAACGTCAACATGCCGCGGACCCCGAGCGAGCGCTACCAGTGGACCGTCCTGGGCCGGCGGCTGTACTCCGACGATGTCGCCGAGCGCCGCGATCCGCGCGGCCGCCCGTACTACTGGGTCGGCGGCGGCCCGGCCGGTCACGATCAGGTCGAGGGCACCGACTGCGTCGCCGTCGCGCGGGGCTGGAACAGCATCACGCCGATGCACCTCGACCTCACCGATCGCAGCCGGGTCAGCACGCCGCCGTGGGTGCTGGACGGCTTCCATCTCGTCGTGGGCTCGGCGTCGTGATGCCCGGCGCCGGGATGCCCCGCGCGCCTCGCGCAGCAGCGGCGGCCCTGGCCCTGGCCCTGGGCGTGGGCGGGCCCGCCTGCAGCGGTCCCCAGCGCGCTCCGGACCGCACCGCCGGTGCCCCCGCGGACCCGGCCCCCGGCGATTCGCGCACCGCGATCGAGCGCCGCCGCGACGCCGCCTGCGACGCGCTCGGCCCCAGGCTGACCGCGTGCGCCGTGGCCGATGCCCGCGCCGATTTCGCCGCCGGCAAGATCGACCGCCACCAGCTCGAGATCGACACGGCCCCCGAGTGGCAGCAGAAGCTGACCACCAGGTGGTTGGCCGACTGCAAGGCCGCCCGCTACTCGTCGCGCCAGGTCCGCGTGCTGGAGGTGTGCTCCCGCGAGGAGACCGAGTGCGGTCCGCTCGTCGCGTGCCTCGACCACCTCCACGACCCCGCCCGCCCGCGCGACAAGTAGCTCACTCGTCGCTGCGCCGGCCGCTCGCTTCCTCGACCCGCACCAGCAGGTGCACCTCCAGCCCGGGCGCCCCGAGCGGCGAGAACCACAGCGTCAGCTCGAGCGCCGGCGCGTCGTGTCCGCGGAACACCCGGGCCCGCCGCTCGCAGGTCTGGCCGCTGTGGTGCGCGGTGCGCAGCGCGCGGGAGAACCCCGGCACCACCGTCGCCAGCGTCGTCTCGCTGACGTTCATGCCCTCCAGCCCGGTCTCGATCCCGAGCAGCCGCGCGAACCCCTTGTTCGCCAGCACGATGACGCCGTCGAGCGACACCAGCGCCTGCGGCAGCCGCGAGCGCTCGAACGCGGCGATCAGGATCGCGTCGCGCCGGTCGACCGACACCGTCGGGCCGCTCGCGTGCCGCCGGCCCTGATCCAGCATGTCCATCACCGCGTTGAGCTCGGCGCGGAACGCCGCCGCCGAGCCGTACCGCTTCGCCGGGTCCTTGGCGAGCGCCCGCAGGATCAGCTGCTCGATCGCCGGCTCGATCGGCTCGCCGCGGCGCGCCGAGGGCGGCGGCACCTCGCGGTTGATGTGCGCCATCAGGATCTCCATCACGCTGCCCTCGAACGGCAGCGTCCCGGTCAGCATCAGGTAGCCGAGCACGCCGAGCGCGTAGATGTCGGCCGCGACGCTCGGCGGCCCACCCGCCGCCCGCTCCGGCGCCAGGTAGTGCGGGCTGCCATTCAGACCCTCGTCGCCGTCGCCACCCGACCGCCGGGCCAGCCCGAAGTCGAGCAGCCGCGCCAGCCGCCGCTGCCGCGCCCCCGTCGTCTCCGCGGTCAACATGATGTTGTCGGCCTTCACGTCCCCGTGCACGATCCCGCGGCGGTGGATGTGATCCAGCGCGTCGGCGATCTGCCCGAGCACATCGCACGCCCGCCGCACCGCCATCGGCGCCGCCGGCTCGTGGATCAGCGGCTCGCCCTCGATCAGCTCCATCACCATGTACGCCCCGAACTGGGCGTCCTCGCCGAAATCCACCACCGACACGATGTTCGGGTGCGAGATCTCGCTCGCGAGCTTGGCCTCCTCGTTGAAGCGGGCTCGCGCTGCCCCGTCGAGCGCGAACGTCGGCGAGATGATCTTCAGCGCGAACGCCTTGCCGAGCTGGAGATGGCGGGCGCGATAGACCTGACCCATTCCGCCCTCGCCCAGCCGGCCATCGATCGCGTACCGCCCGCCCACGGTACGTACATCCATGGCCTCACTGTAGACCCCGGACGACGGGCCGCGTTGAAGTTTTCCACTTCCGCGCGGATTGTCGGCTAACTCAGACGAATCACTAGCATCCGGGGCCGCAGACTTGCACACCGCGGCCCCCTCGGGCAGATTCTCGGCGGTCGAGGTCCCATAGCTCAGCTGGACAGAGCGGCGCTTTCCTAAAGCGCAGGTCGCAGGTTCGAGTCCTGCTGGGATCACTGAAATCATTGCAGTTTGTGGGCTGACCTGGCTAGGATACCGGCGCTAGGACACAGCTAGGACACGCCGCGCGAGGTCGCTCCCATGGAGCCGGTGAGCCTCCAGATGCGACAACGCGACCGCGGCCAGCTTGCACTCCTCGAACTCGACACCACCGCGGAGGGGCCGCTCCCCCGGGGTACAGGTGGCGTTGTAGCGCCTCACAGGTATCCTCCAGCTGCACGCAACGAGGAAGGTCGGGATGACGCGACAGCTTCGAGACCCGGGCGGGACAACCCCAGAACGGCAGGAAGTCGGGAAGCGGACGATCACCGAAACGCTGGGCCGCGACGGCGATGCCGCGCCCCCTGCCGTGGGCAAGCACACACTCGTGGAGTCGCTCCAGCTCCGCTCCGACCGCGCCGGGCCCGCAAGTGACAACATGCACGAGACCGCTGCTCGAGGCGTGGCGTCGGGCGGCGGCTCCTTGCCGTACTTCGATCAGGTGCAGGCAGCCTTCGGGCGCTTCGACGTCAGCTCCGTCAAGGCTCACCACGGGCCCGAGGCGGCGACCGCCAATCAGGCGCTCGGCGCAGAAGCCTACGCGACAGGTGACCAGGTTGCGTTTGCCAGCGCCACGCCGTCTCTGCATACCGTCGCGCACGAGGCGGCCCATGTCGTGCAGCAGAGAGCGGGAGTCCAGCTCAAGGGTGGCGTCGGAGTGGCCGGCGACGTCCACGAGCAACACGCCGATGCCGTCGCCGATGCAGTCGTCGCCGGCAACTCGGCCGAGGGACTCCTCGCCAGCTACGATCGCGGCGCACCGGGCCACCGCGGGCCTGCGGCGGTGCAAAAGAAGGGCGCCGCGTCCGGTGGCACCGACCTGTTCTCCGGGTCCGAGGCTCCCGACGACACGCAGAAGGCCAAGATCGACAAGATTCTCAATCCCACAGGCGCCGGTGGCGCCGCCTCCAAGGCCTACAAGCAAGCCGGCTTCGTCTCCGACATGAGCACTGCGATCGATGGCTGGCGCACCGCCACGACATCGGCTTTCAAGTCACTGAGTGGTCCCAAGTCGTTCAAGCTCGATATGCCGCAAGCGCGCAAGACAGGTGATGCCGCCCAGAAGGTAGTCACCGACAAGTACGGTCCTTACATCAAAGCAGCGAGCACCGGTG
This sequence comes from Kofleriaceae bacterium, assembly GCA_041495365.1. Lineage (GTDB taxonomy): Bacteria > Myxococcota_A > Polyangia > Haliangiales > Haliangiaceae > JABFXX01. Next base: position 6,709 of record JBGQCL010000443.1, read on the forward strand.
CAGGCGCCAGCGATGCCGCCAAGCCCGGTTACAAGGTCAGTGATCCATCCGTGCTCCACAAGCAAGAGGACAGCATCGATCCCCTGCCCAAGGCAGACCAGATGGAGCTGGTCCGCGGCCTGGTGTCCTATGCCATGGAACAGCCGGACGGCGGCAAGAAGGTAGTCAGCGACCACAATGTCGATCTGACCCGTTCTCCCGACAAGGACGACTACAACAAGTTCATCGTCGACTACGCAAAGGCACATTTCGCGGAGCTCAAGAAGATCCAGGGGGACTGGCCCGGCGAGGAGCATCCATGGGACGGCACGATCTATATCCAGCTTCGGCGCGAAAAGGATGCGGGCCTGGCGGCCAAAGAGAGCGGCGGTGACGCGAAGTTCGCCGACGCCAATCTGCGTTTTGGCTACTGGAGCACGTTCCAGACACTGATTCACGAGTACCTGCATGCCGCCGCGCACGGCAACTGGCGCAACATCGAGAACAGCGCTCCCGCGTCGCAGGCACACATCATGGTCGAAGGCACCTGCGAATACTTCACCGAACGCGCCTACAAGGACGTCGAACCCAAGATTCCGGGCGACGACGCATTGCGCGAGCAAGTCGAGGGTAAGAAGTACCCGTTCATACCTGAGGTCCTCCCCCCGTGGAGCGGCTACGACTCGCGCAAGGACGTCGAAGCCATCGTCGCCGCGATGGGCGGCAGCGAGCAGAACCTGCGCGACGCCTACTTCCTCGGCCACGTGGAGCTCGTCGGACTCGGCAGCTGGAAGAAGGAGATGCACGGCGAATCCGGAGGCTTCACCGTCGCCGCCGACGACACGCCCATCGCCACCATTGCCGACGTCACGTTCGTCTCCGCCGCCGACATCAAGGCCGCCAACGGCTGGCCGGCCGGCCACGACAAGGTAAAGAAGGGCCAGATCGCTGTTCCCGGCATCAGCTATCACCACGTCGTCGAGGGAGACACACAGACATCCATCGCCGATCAGCACGGCATCACTGCGGTGGGCCTCGCAAAGGCCAATCCAGGCGTCCCCGACTGGACCAAGCTGACCGCCGGCCAGCGCCTCCTGATCCCGGCCCACTGACCATGACACGATTCGCGTTCGTGGCACTCGCCGTCCTGCTTGCCGCCCATGCAAGCTGCAGCTCGCGCACCAAGCCATCCGATGCCACACCGGAGAACAAGACCATGACGAGCAAGCCAACCCAATCGGCCGTCTCATGCCGAGACCGACTTCGAGCCCTCGTTCTTGCCGGGGACCTGTCATCCGGCTCCGGCCTGGACACCCCATGCACGCGCAGCGACGCCGAGGCGGTCCTCGGTCCCGCCGGCGAGCCCGGTCAGGGCCGCCTCTCCGGCTTCTCGCACTCGTGGCTACGATACCGGATCTCCGACGACACCACCGCTCGCGTCTGGCTCGGCGAGCACGACGAGATCCTGCTCGTCGATGTCGCGCATCCCAAGATCGCCGAACCGCCAGCCGCCGTGCGCCGTCGACTCGGCGACCCAACAACCACCATTCCAGCACGCCACGATCCCACGCACGAGGAATGGATCTTCCCTGATCGCGGAATCACACTCGCTGTCGGCAACGAAGGCGACGACACCACCACAGCCAAGGTGTCCTATCTATTCATCTATGCCCCCACGACACTCGACGACTACATCAAACGCCTCGGTGGTAAGGATTCCTGGGTGATCCGCCGCCCGATGCGGCCCTAGTGGATAAGCGGGGCCCGTGGCGTCAAGGCAGCCGTTGCGCGGGCCCGCGGTGTCCGGGGGCTCCTGGCGCACCGCGCGGCTACACCGACCGCCGGCCGATCGTGCGGGATGCCAGCCACGCCTCGACGTCCGTGCGTCGGTAGCGCACGAGACGACCGACCTTGATGAATGGCGGCCCGGCCGCCTTGGCTCGCCACTTCGTGGCGGTCACCGACGAGATGCCGAGGTCGGCGCATAGTTGCTTCTCGTCGATGAGGGCCAAGTCATCGACGGCGTTCGTAGAGCGCACGCGAGCGTTGCCAGCCTCCCGCCGCTCCGCAGGAACGCAGTCCGTGGCCGAAGCCTCGAACGCGTTCAGGGTGTTCTCTTGGCAGTCACGTGGGTTCGCCATCCTCGATGGAATGACCGAAAGATTTCGAGGTGTCCAGTAGCTATCTCGTTCGCGAAGGATTCGCGAACTGTTCGCGAACCGCTCTACCGTCGAGGAGCCCTTCGTGAAGTTTTTTCGGGCGCGAATCCGTTCGCGAATCACGGTCGAATCGATGTCGAGTCCGTACCGAATCACGGCCGCGAATCGCACGTGAATCGCACGCAACTGCGCGTATCTGCACCGAAACACGCTCACAGCACCATCGTTCGCGAATATTCGACGTGATCGCGTCCCACGGCGTAAGGTCAAAATGGAAGGTCGGCGACGAGGCGCTCGTGCGCCTGCCGATGCCGCGAACCACGTACCTCGAACGCGAAGCCCGCGTTGTGCAGCTCGTGACCACGCTCTTGCAGGAGACACCATGAAGCTCGAGATCCGGATCGACGACGACGAGACCCGGGCGCTGTGGGAGACCGCCAAGAGGGCCAAGGCCGAGGTCGAGAGCTGGCCGGCCTGGAAGCACAACGAGGTGCCACGCGCATCCTCCGATGCCGCTGCCTCGGATGCGAGCACGGAGACGTCGAGAGACCAGGGCTAGGCTGTCGAACGCGACTGGCCTGACCACGCAGTCGGTGGGCGCAAGGGGAGCCGTCGAGTGGTTGATCCTGCGCGCACGAACCGACGAGCGACGCTGTCCCGTGGACGACGACCGCGGCCGGTGCTGAGATGACCGCCACGAACTCGGAGCGCGATATCGATCCAAGCCGACACGCGAAGGAGGCGTAACAACTACGGTCACATGGTGAGCCCGGGGCGCGGGCGCGCCTGGCAGGCGTCCGATCGAGCCGCGCCTTCAGCGGCGGGCTAAGGCAGATCCACTTCGCGGCGGGTTCGTGATCCAGTGCGCCGCTTTGGCGGCGGGCGCCGCGGCGCTTTCGTGATCCACCTGGCAGCGGAGTTGGACGCGCCGTCCATCCACCAGTAGGTGGA
>JBGQCL010000444.1:0-9788 GCA_041495365.1 Kofleriaceae bacterium
CATTTCGTCCACGCGCGATATGCCGTGATTCGTCACGGCGAACAGCGCGATCGTCGAACGACAGGACCGCGCAGCCGATCGAGCTGTGGACGATGCGTGCGGCTTTCACGGAGTGTGCGAGTTCCTCGACCGAGCACTGGCCGAGGTACAGCGTGGAGGTATGCTGCCAGCTGTCGTGATCACTTCGTCCGATACCCGCGACCGCTGGGCGACCGAGATCGCCGCACGGGCGCGCGCCCACTGGACCGAGGCGCGCACGGCCGAGCTCGCCCGCGGCAAGGCGCTCCTGTTGCCGCCCGCCGAGGCCGCGCCGCTGTTGCGCGCGCTCGGCCTGCTGGACCACGACGCGTCGCTGCCGCCGTCGCGGGTCCCCAAGTACTTCCAGATCAATCACATGGTCGCGCTGCTCGCGCCGGCGCTGCGCGAGCTACGCGCGCAGCATCCGGTGATCCACCTGCTCGATGCGGGCTGCGGGCGCTCGTACCTGACGCTCCTGGTCGCGTGGTGCGCGAAGCACGTCTGGGCGCATCCGATCGAGGTGCTCGGCATCGATCGCAACGCGGCGGTGGTCGACGAGAGCCGGCGGCGGTGTGCGCTGGCACAGCTGGACGACGTGGTCCGGTTCGAGGCCGGGGTGCTCGACACGCGCGAGGTCATCGCTGCCTGGACCCGGGCGTTCGGCGGCACGCACGCGCCCGTGGTGCATGGCGTGTTCGCGCTGCATGCCTGTGACACCGCGACCTGCGACGCGCTCGCCCTGGGGATCGCGCTCCGCGCCGAGCTGATCGCGGTCGCGCCGTGCTGCCAGGCCGAGCTCGCGCGCGCCTGGTCCGCGCTGGACGAGCGCGGGGGCACCGGCGCATTCAGCCCGATCTGGGGAGCTCCGCATCTGCGCCGCGAGACCGCAGCCCAGATCACCGACGCGATGCGCACGCTGCTCGTCCGGGCGGCCGGCTACGAGGTGAAGGCGATGGAGTTCGTGCCTGCCGAGCACACCCGCAAGAACACCCTGATCCGCGCGGTCAAGCGCTGTTCCGGTGACGCGGACGCGCTCGCCGCGTACGAGGCGCTGCGCACTGCAACGGGCGGCGCTGGCATCGCGCTGGCGGCGCGGCTGGCGGGCTCGGATGAGCTCGCAGCGCATCGTTGACTGCGTGGATGTCAGCGACTCGCTGTTCGACTCGGGCTCGGTGCCGCCGCGCGCGCGCGACGCGCTTCGAGCATCTGTCGGATCGTGCGCGCGAGCTCGTCGACCTGGTAGGGCTTTTCGAGGATCCGGTCGTGGAGACCCACGGCATCCGAGCGGGCGAGCCGGTCGGCACTGTAGCCGGTCACGAACAGGACCGGTAGATCTTGCCACTTCTCGCGCAAGCGGCAGGCAAGCGTCGGCCCGTCGATGCCGGGCATCACGACGTCTGATAGCAGCAGATCGACGCCGTCGAGCGTCTCGGCGATCCGCAGCGCGTCCTCGCCGTCGCACGCGGCGATGATCTCGTAGCCGAGGCGCTCGAGGCGGCGCTGAACGGCGCGGCGGACCGCGGCCTCGTCCTCGACGACCAGGACGGTCTCGCGCGACGGTGAGCTCAGCGGCTTCACCACCGGGACGGCGGTGGGCCCGGTCGTGCCGCGCGCCTGCGGCAGGAACACCGTGAACGTCGAGCCCTTGCCGAGCACGGTATCGATCTCGATCTGCCCACCGTGCTGGGTGATGATGCCGTGCGCGACGGCGAGCCCCAGCCCGGTGCCGCGGCCAACCCCCTTGGTGGTGAAGAACGGCTCGAACACCGAGCGCCTGGTCGCCTCGTCCATGCCGGTGCCGGTGTCGGTCACCGCGATCCGCACGTACGAGCCCGGATGCAGCCGATGGCGCACCGCCTCCGGACCGACGATCTCGATGGTGTCGACCGCGATCGACAGCGTGCCGCGGTTCTCCATCGCGTCGCACGCATTGATCGCGAGGTTGAGCAGCACCTGCTCGATCTGGTGACGGTCGGCGACGACCTCGCCGGCATCGGGTGCGATGGCGACCTCGAGCCGGATGCTGGCCTCGGCGACGCGGCGAACCATGCGCTCGACCCCGCCGAGGATATCGGCGATCGCGACGTGGGTGCGCTGCAACGTCTGTTTGCGCGCGAACGCGAGCAGGTCGTGGGTCAGTCCGGCGGCACGGTCGGTAGCGTCGCTCGCGTCGCGAGCCGCGTCGCGCAGCTCGTCGCTGGACACGCCGGGCTCGACGATCGTCTGGAGGCTCATCAGGGTCACCGTGAGCAGGTTGTTGAAGTCATGCGCGATCCCACCGGCAAGCCTGCCGACCGCTTCGAGCTTCTGGGCGTGGCGCAGCTGCTCCTCGAGGCGCTCGCGCTCCTCGAGCTCGTTGCGCAGGGCGGCGGTGCGCTCGTCGACCTTGCGATCGAGCCCGCGGCGCGCCTCGTCGGCCTCGGCGAGGGCGCGCTGTAGCGCGATCTCGCGCCTGGCGTCCCCGGCACGGAGCTCGAGGATACGGGCCCGTGTGCGACGGCGGCCCACGTGGACGACGGCCGCAACCACGACAGCGGAGATCACAGCGAGCGTGTGCTGCTCGAGATCGTACGACAGCAGCACCCGCTTGGCCACCATGGCCCAGGCGGTCACCTCGACGGCAGCGATCGCCAGCGCCCACATCGTCGATAGCACGCTGCCCGCCGACGCGATGATCAAGACCGACGCGAAGTACGTGAACAGCGGGTTCAATCCGACCAGCCTGGTGAGCAGGATCTGGCCGAGCACCCCGAACGCCAGCACCGCCACGGCGACGTGGACTCCCGTCGAGGACAGCGTGATCCGGCGGCACAGCGCGTACAGACTGAAGCCGAGCACGACCAGCCCGACGTTGTAGAGGAGCACGATGATGCGCACCTCCGGCGGGAACTGCAGCCAGTTGTTGATCGTGATGACGATGTACAGGATCCCGACCGCCAGCGCCGCCCCCTTCAAGCCGTCTGACCGCACCTGGTCAAGGTCGCTTGCGGCCCGCGCGAGCGATCCGGTGAGCGCGGCTTCTTGCTGGGGTGAGTCGACGTCGGTCACTCGGTCCGTTCAACGGTCGCGACGACAGCCCTGGCCCTCGCGCGGTTCTGTCGGTTACGCACCTTTCGGTAGATATGCCTCGTGAGTTTTCCTGGCTTGCTGTACATGGGTTCGTCCGCGCCGCGGTTGTGTGTAGGTATCCCCAGCAACGCCAGGTAGGGGGCTTCGCTTGCAGCAGGATACGTCTCATGTCGGGTCGTCCGGTTCGTCCCGGGCACCGTCGTCGGCGCGCGCCGGATCGGCGCGCCGGCGACGCGCGCGCGGCCGGCGCTACCGCCCTCCGTTCGCGTTCCGCTGCCGCAACGCGCGGCAATCGCCGTCGACGACAGTGCATTCCGCGGCGCGGCGGTTGCCCCGGGGACGGTCCGATGTCTCGAACCACGCTCGTTCTCTCGCTGGCCGTGCCATGGCTGGCGGCCTGTGCGGCTGCCACCGACGAGGTTGCCACCGACGAGGTTGCCACCGCAACGCAGGACACCCCGGACCGCATGCACGCGCTGGAGCGGCTGTAGCGCGCGGCCGGGGCGCTGATCACCCTGGAGGTCGGCGCGACCGGCACCACGCGGGTGATCGCGATGACCCCGCAGCACCACGTCGCCGGTCCTGTGGCCGATCCCGCCGTCGCCGCCGCCCGGTTTCTCGCCGACCACCGCTCGGCGATACGGGCCAGATCACCCGGTTCAGCTTGACGATCACGGCGGGCCGAGCGGCGCGGCCTGGCGAGCCGGCGATCCGTCCAGCATCGCCAGCGCCTCGAGCATCGCGTCGCGCCGGCGGGTGGGCGGGCCGGGGAGGCCGTTGAGCAGGCGCTGACGTCCCTCCGGGCCGGCGCGCCTGGTGCCCAGCCTGGCGATGCCGAACGCCGCGCTGATCTGGACGTTCTGTGCCTCGCCGTCGAACGCGGCGAACAGCAGGTCGCGCGCGTTCGGCAGCGCGCAGATCAGGTCGGCGATCCGGATGCCGTGGATCGGGTCCGGGGTCTCGAGCCCGGCGAGCAGCGCGGTCTGGACCCGGCTGTTGCGGGCGGCGAGCACCGCGCGGCAGACCTCGGCCACCCGCGCATCGCCGCGGAGGGCGCTGACCACGTACGGCGCGGCGGCGGCCACCGCGTCGTCGCCGAGCTGGTCGAGCGCCTGCGCTGCCGCGATCCGGACGCGATCGTCGTCGTCGCGGAGCAGCGCCGCGATCGTGATCGCGTAGCCGGCCGCCCCCGGACCGAGGCTCCCCACGGCGGTCACGGCGTTCGCGCGCACCACCGCGCGGCCGTCGATCAGGAAGGCGAGCAGCGCGCCGACGTCGAGTGCGCTCGCGCCTGCGAACGCGGTCTTGTCGAGCAGCGCGGTCTCGAACCCGGCGATCGCCGGGGCCGCGGGGGCGACCGGTGGGCCGTCGATGGCGAGCAAGGTGGCGCGCGCCAGCTCGCGGACCCGCGCCTCGCTGGCGGTGCGGGCGCGCTCGAGCAGCGCGCGGCCCTTGCCGAGCTTGTCCTTGCCGAGCATCGCGAACCCGCGCGCGGCGTTGGCCTGGGCGCCCGGCCGCTCGAACGCCTCGCACAGGAGCTCGACCGCGGCCGGCCGCGCGCACACCAGCTCGCAGATCCGGCGCGCGTGGTGATCGTCGGCGGTGTCGAGCGCGCGGACCAGCGCCGCGCCGATCGCCGGGTGGCCATGCGCGCGCACCACCGCGCCCAGCTGCGCGGCCAGCGCCGCGTCGGCGCCGCGCAAGGCGCGGACCACATCGTGCGCGCAGGCGGCGATCGCCGGCTCGCCGAGACGCGCCAGCGCGCGCGCGGCGCTCATGCGGACACCGGCGTCGTCGTCGCGCAGGCACACCGCCAGCGCCTCGGCCACGCCGGGCGCGTCGCCGCCGACCATGCTCAGCCCGAGCGCGGCGTTGGCGCGCACCACCGCCCGTGCATCGGCGAGCCGCGGCGCCAGCCCGGCGACGCCGGCGGTGGCCAGCGCCTCCTTCTGCCTGGCGAGGTCGGCCTCGGCCAGCACGCGCTGCTCGAAGCCGTCGATCGCGAGCGGCGGCAGCGATCGTTCGGGCCTGGGGGCGATCAGCGCGACCGCCCTGGCCACCGCCGCCCGCACCCGCGCGTTCCCGCCGCTGGTCGCGGCACCGAGCGCGGCCAGCACCGCGCCGGCGCGGACCTTGCCGAGCGCGGCCAGCCCGAGCGCCGCGTTGACCCGCACGTCCACCGAGGTGCTGGCGAGCGCCTCGCGGAGCCGGCCGGGCCCGTCGGGGAGTCGCCCGATCAGCCCCGCGACCCGCGCGCCGTGCGCCTCGTCCGTGACCTCGAGGCTGTCGACCAGCGCCTGGGCCGCGGCGGCGCCCTGCTCGGCGAGCGCGGCCTCGGCCGCGGCGACCACCGCCGGATCGACATCGCCGAGCGCGCGCGCCAGCGCCGGAGCCACGACCACCCCGGTCCCGGCGAGCGCCGCGAGCGCGCGCACGCTCTCGATCCGGATGGTGGGGTCGGCGTCGCGGGTCGCCACCGCGAGCGCGGGCGCGCTGTCGGCAGCGCCCTGCAGCGCGAGCACGCGCACCGCATTCAGGCGGATCTCGGCGCGCGGGTCGTCGAGCGCGGCCAGCAGCTCGTCGAGGCGTGCGCCGGTCGCGGCCGCGCGCAGCTCGTCGGGCGTGAGCGCGCGCATCATCAGTGCCGGGACCCTGGACGGCATGGGCTGGCCGGCCTTCGCCGCCGCCTCGGCCCGGCTGCGCGCGACATACGCCGCCAGCGCCGCCTGCGCGCCGGCGCGGACATCGGACACGCTGTCCTCGGACGCGACCCGGTTCATGATCTTGATCGAGCTGACGGGCTCGAGGTATGCAAGCCGGCCGACGCCGCGGACCGCGTTCAACCGGACCAGCGCCCGCTCGTCGCGCGCCGCGGCTTGCAACACGTGCAGGCCGCGCACGCCGATCCGCGCACAGCCCTCGATCACCGCATGCGCCGCGCCGCGATCCGCGGTGTCGAGCACGCCGACCAGCTCGACGTCGGCCTGACCGACCAGCTCGCCGAACATCCGGATGACGGTGTCGACGACCTCCGGCCGCGCGCCGTCGAGCGCCGCCGCGATCGCCACCAGGTGCTCGCGCTGTGCTCGCAGGAGGTGGAGCAGCGCCTCGGCGGCCGACTGCGCCACCAGCGCCTCGCTGTCGCGCAAGAACGGCAACAGGTCGCGGCCGGTGTGGCCCAGCGCCGCCAGCCCGAGCGCTGCATTCGCGCGGACGATCGCGCGTCCGTCCCTCAGCGCGAGCACCAGATCCTGGGCGACCAGCTCGCCCTTGCGCTTCACCAGCTCGGCATGGGACAGCAGCGTGATGGGGGCCTCGGCGGCCAGATCCGATCTTGTCATGGAACCGGCAACTGTAGATGATCGCGCGCCGTGCTGGCTACCCTCCGCAGCCGCACGGGACCGCGGCGGGACGTGACGACGCAAGGAACACCTCGTTCGAGGGGACCCGCGGCGCAGGCAATGACTGCCGCGTCGACATCCACACGACCCTTCGATGTGCTCGAGCAGCGGAGCTGGCGTGGCAGGATCCCGCACATGACGATCCGCCGGCCGTCGGGCGTCGACATCGACCACTTCGCGGTGCTCGGTGGCGGCTTCATGTCCGCGAGGATGCTGTGCGTCGCTAGCCGGCGAGTTCTTCCAGAAAGCCGCCGGACTGGTGCTCCCAGAGCGCGGCGTAGTAGCCGCGACCGGCGAGCAGCTGATCATGACGGCCCTGCTCGACAATCGCGCCGGCCTCCAGGACGACGAGACGGTCCATCCGGCGGACGGTCGAGAGCCGGTGGGCGATCACGATCGTGGTGCGAGCTTGCATCAGTGTCCACAGCGCTCGCTGGATGTGGTTCTCGCTCTCGGAGTCGAGGGCGCTCGTGGCCTCGTCGAGGACGAGGATCGGGGCGTCGCGTTCGTGGTGATCGTCGTCATGGTGTTCTCCCTGCCCCCTGGGTCCGCGCGGAGTCTCTCCGCTCTGTAGCGAGGCGGATGATCGCAAGGGTAGCGCCGCGAAGACCCTCCGCGAAAGGCCTGCGGCAAGGACCGCGCGGCCGCGATCAGCCTGGCATGGTGCCGGGTGCGATCCGCAGGATGCTCGCGCGCAGCCTCTTGGCGCTGACCGGCTTCTCGAGGTCCACACCGGGCCGGCGATCGCGTCGGCGATCGTAGGGTTGTAGAAGTTCACCGCGTGGCGGTATCTCGCACGTCAGCTCACGGTCGCCCAGGCCCCGCGAGAGCGTGCTCGTGCGGGCGGCCGCTGGCCGGCGAAGCGTGGCCGAGCAGGTCGGCGACCGCCTCCGGCAATTCCTGCTCCCACCGCGGCGCACCGAGCGCCTATTTCCGAGGGCGGTGAAGATGAAGATCAAGATGAGCAACTATGCCCGCAAGCTGCCCACGAAGTCCTCGTCGGCGAGCCGGGTTAAGTGAGCGGCATTGACCTAGTTCGCGCGCGTCCAGGTCTGGCTCTGGCCGAGCAGCGAGATGCCGAGGTAGCCGCGGACCTTGAGCGTGGTCTTCCCCGTCACCTCCGCCTTCATGCGGTAGGTCTCGCCGTTTCGGGGGTTGTAGACGTACCCGTCCACGTACTCGCCGTCGTCGGGGCGCAGGTGCCAGATCAGGACGCTGCCGAGCAGGGGGCGCTTGCGGAGCGCCGGGTCCTTGTTGTTGACGTCGGTGCCCGGATCGCCGCCGCCGACGAGGACGCCGGCATAGGTGCCGTCCGGGCTGCGGGCGAAGCGGAAGCGGCCCTCGTTGCCTTCGGTCCACCACTCGCCGGCGATCGCGTCGGGTGGCGGAGTGGTCGCCGCGGTTTCTTGCGCGTGCGGCTCGGCGCGCGCGGGAGGTGCGTCGCCCACGCCGAGAATCAGCGTCGAGGACAGCGCGATCGTCGCGATCGATGCGAGCCTGGACATCGGGTCATCGTCTTTCATGGTCAGGCGAAGAACGCGCTTCGTCGCACCGAACAGCTCGCGGTCCATCCGCCGGTCACCCGCGACGAGGAAGCGCCGCAGCCCGTCCTCGCGCTTGCTCAGCGTGCGGTTCATCACGTCGACGATGCCGTCGCGGGCTCGCAAGAACTGTCGATAGTCGCGCAGGAGTGCAGGTCGCGCAGCGCGGGATACGGGTGAGAAGGCTTCCATGTGTCCTCCGGTGACTTCACCGTAGCGGCGCGCGGGATCCCGGGGGCGGCCAAGGAATGACCGCACCGGCCAATCGCGTCAGCATGGCGTTCGTGGAGCGCCGCGATCCTCAGCGCCCGGGAGCCGCGGCCCCGCGCGTGTCCACTTCATCGTCCGGGCGCTGGTCGAGGTCGTCGAACGCTGTGGTGCGACGCGCGAGACGGTCATGGCCGCGGCGAAGCTCGACGTCGCGAGGCTCGACGACATCCTCGGTGGCTTCAGCTTCCCCGAGTTCGCCGCGCTCGAGGACAGCGCGCTCGAGCTCACCGGCGACGACGGCCTCGGGCTACGCGTCGCCGAGCAGTCGAGCGAGGCCGCGTTCGACGTCGTCGCGCACCTGGCGACGCACGCGCCGACCCTGCGCGACGCGGTTGCGCTGTGCGTCCAGTTCCAGCGCCTGCTCATGGAAGGCACGACGTTGACGCTGCGAGAGCGCGGCGATTCGGCGATCGTGCGCTGCGAGTTCCCGCGGTCGACCCTGCGCGGCGATCGCCTGCTCGCCGAGCTCGCGATGGGCGGCCTCGCGCGGATGATCCGGATCTTCGCCGGCCACGCCGCGAAGCTTCGCACGGTATCGTTCGAGCACCCGAGGCCGCCGCACGCCGGCGCGTACGCCCGCGTGTTCGGCGGTGCGGAGCGGTTCTCCCGGCGGTTCACCGGCGTCGAGTTCGATCGCGCCCTGCTCGATCGTCGCCAGCTCCATCATCACCCCGAGCTGTATTCGGTCCTGCACGGTGACGCCGAGACCAAGCTCGAACGGATCGCGCGCGGCCAGCGCTTCGTCGATCGCGTCACGCAGTACCTGCTCTCGGTGCCGCCGAAGCGGATGCCCGACATGGGTGGCATCGCGCGCGATCTGGGGCTCAGCACGCGCTCGCTCCGCCGCCGCCTCGCCGAGGACGGCGCGTCCTACAAGGCGCTTGTCCAGTCGGTGCTCGAGATCCGCGCGACGCAGCTGCTCGGCGATCCGAACCGGACGATCCAGGAGACCGCGGCCGAGATGGGGTTCTCCGATCCTTCGGCCTTCCAGCGCGCCTTCAAGCGCTGGAAGGGAATGACCCTCGGACAGTTCAAGGACGCCAAGGAGTAGTCGCGAACTCGAGATTCCGCGCGACTCGTCGGGCTCGCTGCCGCCGGATCGGGTACACATCGGCATGACTGATCGACCGTCCGCGCACGCGCGCCTGGCGCGCTTTCCGATCACCAGGAAGTGGCCCGCGCAGCACCCCGAGCGGCTGCAGCTCTACGGCCTGCCCACGCCCAACGGTGTGAAGGTGTCGATCATGCTCGAGGAGACCGGCCTGCCGTACGAGGCCCACTTCGTGAGCTTCGACACCCAGGACCAGATGTCACCGGAGTTCGGATCGCTGAACCCGTACAACAAGATCCCGGCGATCATCGATACCGACAACGGCCTCCGACTCATGGAGTCCGGGGCGATCCTGCTCTATCTCGCCGAGAAGACCGGCCAGCTTTGGCCGCAGGACTTTCCCACCAAATGGCGCGTGGTCGAGTGGCTGATGTGGCA
>JBGQCL010000445.1:0-9782 GCA_041495365.1 Kofleriaceae bacterium
GTCAACGCCCTCGACAACGGGGCCCGCGATCACCTCGCCGCCGGGCGCGGTCACGCCACGGTCGGCCCACAGGCGACGACGCACCTCGAGGACCTGGCGTCGTACCTCGCCGCCGCCAGCGCCGAGCGGCCGCTCACCAAGGCCTGGGTGGCGGACTGGAATCGACGGGCGCAGCTCCTGATCTCGCAGATGATCGTGGGCGGACCCGGGCCGGAGAAAGGCCCCGAGCCGCCGCCGCCGCCGCCCCCACCACCGCCGCCCGCACGCGTCCTCCTGAACGAGGTCGTGAACCTCGGCAGCAAGGCTGCTGTCGGGAGCCTGGTTGCGCACGTCAAGACCGCGCTCGATGCAGCCGGCCGGGGCCGCGTGCGGATCGTGATCAGCCGGGAGGACGACTGACGTGATCGGCTCGGCACAGATCCTGTTGCGCAAGCTGATCGAGCAGGCGGGCGGCTCGTCCGAGTCGGGCTACGTCCTCGTGCTCGATGGCCAGGGCCTCGAGGAGCTACCGCCGCAGATGCCGACCCCGCATGGCACGTACTCGGTGCACCGGATCGCCTCGGAGATCCGGCTGCGCCACGTGCTGTGGAAGGCGCAGGGCGCGCCGGTGATCTGCGTGATCCCACCCGCGCTCGCCTCGCGGCTGCCGCCGGACCTGTTCCGGCGCGCGCGCAACCAGCGCGTGCACGCGTTGACCCACGACGAACTCCTCGAGCAATACCTCGGGGTCCGGGTGGTCGGCGCCGATTCGCCGTACCTGCAGGCGCTCGCGCTCGAGAACGTCGAGAAGATGAGCCTGGCGCTCAGCCGGCGCACCTTGCCGACCGTGGTCGACCGCCGGCTCCTGATGGAGCTCCTGGTCGACGTCAGCGTGGGGGAGGACGTGCGCGCGCAGGCGCCCGCGGTGCTGCTCGCCCACTGGGTCAAGGATCCGCCGGTCTGGTCGGACAACGTTCGCCGCCTGGTGGTTGACGCGCTGCCCACCCTGCACGGCGACGAGGGGCGCCTGCTGGCGTGGGCAGTAGGCAGCGAGAACGCGCGTGAGCGGTTGCGCGCCCTGATCGTGCACGGCGCGATCCTGACCGTCGACGCAGACGAGGTTCCCAGGGACGCGTGGAGCCCGCTCTGGGCGGCGGCCGTCGAGCCACCGGTCCAGATGGACCGGCGCATCCTGCGACGCACCGCGAGCCGGCTGGTCGAGGCCACGCTCGAGCAGCTCGGCGACGCGGCGAGCCCGCTGCTCCACGACGCCGAGGACATCGGACGCCGCAAGCTCACGCCATCGCTGCTGGCGAGCAGCCGCGTGCTGCCGCTGGCGTTCCACGACCGGTGCTTCGAGCTCGCGCGCCGCGCCGCGGCCGGCAAGGCGATCGCCGCCGACGAGCTCGAGTGGCTGCGCAGCCACCGCGCGGCGGCGATGGGCCGGGCCGAGCTCGCGGTGCTGGAGGCCATGGGCCGGCTGTCCCGCTACCACGACGAGCCGCACGCCAGCGGCGGCGCGGTCGTCGACCAGGTGCGGCGCTACCAGCGCAGCGGGGCGTTCGCCGACCTCGCCGCGCTGCAGCTTCGTCGCGCGATGGCCGCGAGCGGGCGCTACCTCACCGAGGCGCGGCAGCTGCTCGATCGCTGCCGCGAGCGCCGCGATCAGGACAACCTGGCATTCGCGCAGGCGCTGGCCGGAGGCTACGAAGGCGCGCTGCACGAGCCGGACGCGGTTCCACTGCACCGGCTGTGGAAGCGGCTCGTCGCGCCGGTGTGGCAGGAACGCGACGCACCGCTGTACCTCGTGGTGCTCGACGGTTGCAGCTACCCCGTGTTCCTCGACCTGCTCCACGAGCTGGCACAGAACGCCGCGTTCCCGATCGGCATCCGGCCCGATGCCGAAGGGCGCGTCGCGGGTATGCCGGGGCTGTCGCCGCTGCCGACCGTGACCAGCCACGCGCGGGGCGCGATCTTCCTCGGCGAGCTGCCCCAGGACCCGCTCGTCGCCGAGACCGTGTTCCGGGACGAGCAGGAAGCCAGGACGGACAAGGCGCGCTTCCACCAGAACGCCGCGCTCGGCCCCCGGACCCGCGAGCTGTTCCTCAAGGGCGATCTCGGCGACGGCGGCCAGCGCCTGCTCGACACCCTGCGCGCACCCGGCGTCCAGGTCGTCGCCGCGGTGTTCAATGCCGTCGATGACCAGATCGGCTCGAGCAACACGGGGGCCGTCGTGCGGATCTCGCCCGAGTCGATCACGGCGTTCCGTCCCAGCCTCGAGACCGCGCTGCGTGCCGGCCGGCGCGTGCTGGTCACCGCCGACCACGGCCACAGCCCGTTCGTCGACAACACGCTCCGCGCCGGCGAGGGGCCGACGCCGCGCTACCTGCCGCTCGCCGCCGGCGCCGCCCCGCCCGCCGGCTTCCTCGAGATCGATCTCGCCGGCCTCGGCGGACCGCCCGGCCGGCGCGCCTTCGCCTGGAAGACCGGCGCGTACCTCGGTGGCCAGCAGGTCGGCTTCCACGGCGGCTGCAGCCTGGAGGAGATGGTCGTTCCGCTCGCCTGGCTCGAGCAGAACGGCCTCCAGGCCGATGAGCCCGCCTGGTGGTACGGCCGGGGCGCGCTGCCGGTCGTCGAGCCCGTCCGCCGCGCGCCTGAACCGCCCACGCCGACCCCGCTGCCCACGCCGCGGCCCCAGCTCGATCTGTTCGATCTGGGCGGGAAGGCGGCCGGGCTGCGACTGCCCGCCGACGTGCTGGCCAGGCTGGGCCCCGACGAGCGCACGTTCCTCGTCCTGCTCATGGAGAACGGCTCGCTCAAGACCAGCGAGATCGCCGCGCGGATGAGCAAGGCGCCCAACCGCGTCAACGGCTTCGTCGCGCAGCTCCGGCGAAAGCTCCACGCCTCCGGGGCCGAGCTGTTCTCCACCGAGACCCTGCCGAGTGGTGAGACACTGTTCCGGTACATCGGAGGTACGTCGTGAGCCCGGTGGCCGAATCGCGGGAGATCGTGAGCGCCTTGCGCGCAGGCCTCGTGCCGCGGCGCGGCCTGTCGCACTTCGCGACGGGGCTCGAGCCGCTGGCCAAGGCCGTGTCCGAGGAGCTCGACTTCGTCGCGACCGGGAAGGGGGCCTCGAAGTGGATCCGCGGCGAGTACGGCAGCGGCAAGACGTTCGCCGCCCGCTACCTGTGCGCCGAGGCGCGCGCGAAGCAGTTCGCGACGTCCGAGGTGCAGATCTCGATCAACGATACGCCGCTCCACCAGCTGGAGACGGTATACCGCCGTCTCGTGGAGCGCCTCGAGACCGACGCCGACGGCCCCAACGCCTTCCAGGCCATCGTCGATGGCTGGCTCTACCAGCTCGGCGAGGAGGTCCGCCGCGTCAAGGGCCTGAGCGAGGACGATCCGGCATTCGCGGATGCCACCGAGGAGCGGCTCGCCGACAAGCTCGCCGACCTGTCGCGTCGAAACCGGGCGTTTGCCGCGGCGCTGCGCGGGTACCACAGGGCGCTCCACGCCGGGGACTTCGCGACGGCACAAGGACTCCTCGCGTGGCTCGCCGGCCAGCCACACACGGACCGGACGGTCCTGGCGGGCACGGGCGTGTCCGGCAAGATCGACGGCCAGGACGCCCTCGCATTCCTCTCCGGCGTCCTCTTGCTGCTCCGGCAGTCGGGGTACCGCGGCCTGGTCGTCGTGCTCGACGAGGTCGAGACCATCCAGCGGATGAACTCGCAGATCCGGATGAAGGCGCTGATCGAGCTCCGCCACCTCATGGACATGCTGGCCAACGAGGAGCTGCCCGGCCTGTACCTGATCGTCACCGGCACACGGGACTTCTTCGAGGGCTACAAGGGGCTCAAGCAGGAGGCTGCCCTGTACGGGCGCGTCCACGTGAAGTTCGACGAGGACGCGCGCTGGGACAACCACCGCGCGGCGCAGGTGCGGCTCCTGCCGTTCGACCAGGACCGGCTGTTCCGTGTCGGGCAGAGTGTGCGTGACCTGTACCCGACCGAGCAGACCTCGCGCATCCAGGCGCAGGTGAGCGACGCGTTCCTGCGATCGCTCGTGGCGCAGGTGACGACCGGGTTCGGTGGCAAGATCGCGGTCGCGCCGCGGCTGTTCCTGCGTGAGCTGACCGACGTGCTCGACCGCGTCGATCAGCATCAGGACTTCGATCCAGCGACCCACTACCGGCTGAAGATCGACGAGGGCGAGCTCGGCCCCGAGGAGCTTGCCGCCGCGCGTGGCGAGCCGGTCCCTGTGCCGCCGGAGGAGCCCGACGACGAGCCGGCGGCGCCTACTGTGCCGGCGGCGCCCAAGCGACTGGACGGATAGGCGGGGATGGGCAGCCTCGATCGCCTTCACCCGCACCTGCAGCACGCGATCGTCCACGACCTCGGCTGGCGTTCGCTGCGGCCCGTGCAGGAGCTGACGATCGATGCCGTCCTCGACGGCGCCAACGTCATCGTCCTGGCCCCCACCGCCGGCGGCAAGACCGAGGCAAGCATGTTCCCCGTGCTGTCCCGGATCCTCGCCGAGGAGCCGCCGCCGGTCGCCGCGCTCTACGTCTGCCCGATCCGCGCGCTTCTGAACAACCAGGAGGACCGCATCGGCAGCTACTGCAGGATGGTCGGTCTGTCGGCCTTCAAGTGGCACGGCGACGTGTCCGATGCGCGCAAGAAGGCGTTCCGCGCGAGCCCCAGCCACGTGCTGATGACCACGCCCGAGTCGCTCGAGGTCATGATGATCAGCGAGCGCACCGACGTGCGACAGCTCCTCGCCGGCCTGCAGGCCGTCATCATCGACGAGGTGCACGCATTCGCGGGCGACGACCGCGGCGCCCACCTCGCGGCGTTGCTCGAGCGCATCGTGCAGACGGTGGGGCGGGACATCCAGCGCATCGGGCTGTCCGCGACCGTGGGCAACCCGCGGGTGATCGGCCAGTGGATGCAGGGCTCGAGTCAGCGGCCCGCTCGCCTGGTCGATCCCCCCCGTCCGGCACCCGCGCGCGATGTCACCATCGACTCGTTCGGCGAGGTGGAGGATGCTGCGGCCGCTGCCGCGAAGCTCGGCCGAGGCAAGAAAAGCCTGGTGTTCGTCGAGAGCCGGAGTCGCGCCGAGAAGGTCGCGCACGCGATGGCAGGGAGCGGCGTGGAGGTGTTCATCCACCACAGCTCGGTGAGCCGCGAGGAGCGCGAGCTCGCCGAGCAGCAGTTCGCGAGCGGCCAGAACACGGCGATCGTCTGCACGGCCACCATGGAGCTCGGGATCGACGTCGGCGATCTCGACCAGGTGATGCAGGTGGATGCACCGGCGACCGTCGCGTCGTTCCTGCAGCGAATGGGGCGCACCGGCCGCCGTCCCGGGCGTCGCGCCAACACGGTGCTCCTCTGCACCAGCCCCGAGGCGCTGCTCCAGGCCGCCGCGCTGGCCCGGCTCGCGGAGCGCGGCTGGGTCGAGGATGTCCAGCCGGTCGAGCACGCGGTGCATGTCCTCGCGCACCAGATCATGGCGCTCGGGCTCCAGGAGGGCGGCGTCTCGCGCCACAGGATTCTCGGCTGGGTCCAGGATGCCTATCCGTTCACCGGGATCGACGAGGAGCAGCTCAACGAGCTGCTCGCGACGATGCTGTCGCGCCAGATCCTCTACGAGGCAGACGGGTTTCTGTCACTCGGCGCCAAGGGCGAGCAGCTCTACGGGCGCAAGAACTTCTTCGAGCTCTATGCCGTGTTCAGCTCGCCGCCGGTGTTCCGCGTCGTCCACGGTCGCGACGAGATCGGATACATCCAGGCGCGGTTCATCCAGGGCCACGACGAGCAGAAGGGGCCGCTGTGCTTTCGACTCGCCGGACGCGCCTGGCAGGTCGTCGAGACCGTCTGGCAGCGCGGGCTGATGATGGTCCGGCCCGCCGATGCCGGTCGCGTCCCCAGCTGGCTCGGCCCTCCGAGCGTGCTGTCGTACGAGATCTGTCAGGCGATCCGGGAGACGCTCGTCCGCAACGACTCGCCCGGCGCGGTGCTGACGCCCGCCGCGCAGGCTGACCTGCGAGCGGTGCGAGAGGGGTACACGGACCTGCTTGCGCTCGCGGCTGCGCCGGTTGAATCCACGACGGACGGCGTCGTGTGGCATACGTTCGCCGGTGGCGCGGTCAACCGGGTGCTCGCGGCCGGGCTCGAGCATGCGACCCACAAGTCCTGGGTGGCGGGCAACCTGAGCATCCGGTCGACCGAGGCAGGCCTGGCCGATGCGAACGCGGCGCTCACGCAGCTGCCGGCCATGACCTGGGAGCCGCTCGTGTTCACGAAGGCGCGCTCCATGGCGCGCGGCGTGGTGAGCAAGTTCCAGCCGTGCCTCCCCGCCGAGGCGGAGGATCGGCTGCTCGCCGAGAAGTTTCTCGACCTCACCGGCGCCCTCCGGTTTGTCGTCCAGATGCAGTACGCGGCCCGCGAAGGCGTCGCCGGCGTTCGGCTCGACGATGGCGCCGTGGACGTCCTCCCGGAGATCTCGCCCGAGGTTGTCCTCGCGCCGGTCGCCGGCGGCTTTCAGCCCAAGAATCCGATCTCGTGGGTAGATTCTGCCGCCGGCCTCGATCGGCTGGTCGAGCTCCTGGCCGTGGAGGATGTCATCGCCCTCGACGTCGAGACCGCGCTCGACTTCTCGTCGCTGTGTCTGGTGCAGATCGGGACCCGCACGCGCACCTGGATCATCGATGCGCTGCGAGTCCGCGACCTCGGCGCGCTTGCCCGGGTCCTGGCCGACAGGAAGATCATCAAGGTGATCCACAACGCGAAGTTCGAGCGCCGGATCCTGGCCAAGGAGGGCCTCGAGATCACCGCCGTGTTCGACACGCTCGAGGCGTCTCGCCGAAACCATGGGCGCGACGTGATCGGCGGCCACAGCCTTGCCGCGGTCGTCGAGCGCGAGCTCGAGGTGCACCTCAACAAGAGCGAGCAGACCTCGAACTGGACGCGGCGCCCGCTCTCGCTGGAGCAGCTCGCCTACGCGGCCGCAGACGTCGAGGTCCTGATCGAGCTCGACGCCCGCATGCGCACAGCCCTGCCGCTGTTTGGACCGGGCGTCCTCCGCGGCCAGCTCGCGCGGCCATGAGGCGACGGCACAACCGCTCTGGCGGCGACGACCAGGCATGGCCGGCAGCTCGGGAATTGGCGGCCGTCTCGCAGCGTATGACTCCCACGATGATGACCGGCTCCAAGCTCGTCGCGCTCGCGATCGCGACGTCGATCACGACCCTCTCCGCTGCCGGCTACGCCGGTGACGCCACGTGGCTGTCGTGCAAGGGGTACTACCGGACCCGCGAGGTGACCACCGGATCTCGCAGCTTGCGCGTGCTTTGACCGACATGCCAGGGCGTCTTGGCCCGTTCGATGGGCAAGACGATCACGGTCGCCTACGGTCCCTGAGAACGAATGCCGGAGTGGCGGCGCCCGTACTCACCGACCCTGGCGGTCACGATGTCTGCCGCGTCCACGGCGTCCGAGGCGCCGAAGACGCGATCGTCCGCGATCTCCGCGTAGCGGATGCGTTCGTCGATCCGCCGGTCGGCCAGCTCGCCGCTCCAGACATCGACGCGCAGCGCCACGATGAGCCGGCGGTAGATCCACGCAAGCGCGATCTCGGTGAGCGTCCCAGCACCTCCGCCGATCGCCACAACGGCATCGGCCTGAGCGACGAGCGAGTTCCTGAGCTGATCCAGGCCCGTGGGGATCACGACGTCGGCGTAGGGGTTCGCGTGATCGGGGTCGAAGCCGGGCAGCAGCGCGATGACCGAGCCCGGCGTCCAGGCCGAGCTCTCGCGTGCGCCGAGCGATGCGGCCTCCATGACACCGCCGAGCCCGCCGGTGACGATGCGAAAGCCGCGTTCGCAGAGGACTCTGCCGACCTCCCGGGCGAGCAGGTACTTCGATGATCCTGCAGCGACTCCCCCGTCGCCGATCACCGCGACCATCTGTCGCCGATCCGGCGGCGTCACGATCCACCTCGACGCCGCAGGCTGGGCTTGGCGACGATGTGGCCGATGATCTCCTCGCGGCGACGGCGCTCGTCGCCGCGCTTGCCGGTCCCCGAGGCTTCGTAGAGGTACAGCGGCTCGCTAATGTACCGCGGTGACCTCGCTACCTCGACGAGCGGGAGCATCAGCGCCCAGTCGCACGCCAGGTCCGGGTACTCGCCGTCGATGCGAAGCGCGTCGTCTGGAACCAGGTCGAATAGCCCCCGACGGAAGGCGCGCAGGTGCTGCCAGACGTTCCCGCCACGCCGCTCGCGCGCGTGCTCGAAGTCGACCGGGTACGAGGCGGCCTTGTCGGTGCGCATCATCCCACCGACGGTGAGGTCGGCGCCACGATCGAACTCCTCGGCGACGCGGGCGAGCGCGCCAGCCCCGAGCAGCGCATCGTCGAGGTCGACGAGCACGATGATGCTGTCTGGATCCGGACATACATGCCGAAGCGCCCAGACGGTGTTCGCGAGCCCGCCTCGCCGCGCTCGGAGCGCGAGGGCCGTCGCGTTCGGCCACACGCCGAGCTGATGGCGCACCAGGTCCGCGCTCGTGCGAGCGCCGCCGTCCTCGATCGCGACAACACCCCAGCCGGTCGCGGTCTGCGCGCGCAGCGAGTCGCGGAATCGCGCGACCCGCGAGGCGGGCACGTCGCGTCCACACGCGATCACGACGATCCTCTCGTGGCGCTTCGGCCCGAGCCACTCGCCGAGGTCCCCTCGAAGCTCGACGCTACCGGACTGCGCGGCGGGCACCGCCCCGCCTTCCACGCGGTCGAGGATGGCGAACCACTCGTCGCGATCGCGCTTTCGCTCGTTCGGCGGGTGGATGAAGAAGGTCACCGGACGCCCGCCGCGGAGCGAACGCAGCCCCGAGGTCCGGATCCGCTCGTCGAGCGCACGGTGCCAGCTGCGCGCCAGCGTCTCGCCGCGCAGGTGGTTGGGCCAGTGCCGCGAGGCGAGCAGCCGTGCGCGATGGAGCAGGGTGCCCCGGGCCTCGACGCGCCACGCGCCATCGGTCCCGCCGGCGGTCCACGCCTTGTCCTCGTCGTGTCGAATGTTGAGTGAGACGCATACGGCCTGCGGGTCCCCCTCGAGCACCTCGACCATGTCGCGGAGGTAGCCATGCGTGCGATCGAGCCGGCCGACGAGCAGATCGTCATCGACGTGCAGGACGTAGTCCCCGGAGCACGCCTCGATGCCCACCAGGGTCACAGCGAGCGGCGCGCCGTTCGTGGTGTGCGTGCTGGAGGATCCGAGGTCGAACCACCTGGCGCTCAAGGCGGCGATCTCGTCCGGATCGACGGGCACCTCGATCACCCGGTCGATCGTCCGCTCGGCCACCAGGTCAGAAAGCACCGACCGCGCAGCGTCGAGATCCGCGTCGTCGTACTGCCGCACGAAGCCTGCCCGCTTCGCGTCGAGCACCACGATGCGCTCGCAGAACGTGTCCGGGCCTTCGAGCTGCTCGACGAGATGCCGGACCTGGATCGCGAGGGTGCGCCACTCCAGCGCGGATGCGCGCACGAGCAGCGAGACATGCGGCGGCGCTTCCACGGCCCGCGCGGTGAGGACCATGAAGTCCGAGGCGGGCTCCAGGCGCGTCACGGAGACTGTCTCGGTCTCCTCGATGCTATCGATGCACAATCCGGCGCGGACCAGATCGCGCTTCAGTACGTGCAAGGGCCTGTGGACGTCTTCCCGGCGCGTCCCCGTCTGTCGCAAGGTCTTGGTCCACACAAATGGCCGGTCGACATCCACACCGGCGGGCACGGACCGGATCTGGA
>JBGQCL010000446.1:0-9708 GCA_041495365.1 Kofleriaceae bacterium
CTACGCGGCGACGATCGCGTGCCCGTGGGCGAGCCGCGACGCGGCGGCGCTCGACGACGTCGTGCCGCTCGGCGTGCCCGGGACCCCGAGCGACGATGCCACGGCACGGTTCGAGCGCGAGCTCGCCGCCGGCTGGCTGCGCGACCGGCCGCTGCTGGTCGCCGGACTCGGGCAGCTCGGCGCGTGCCGCGGGCGCGCCGGGCGCTGGACCCTGGCGCCCGACGGCGCGGCGTGCGTCGCCACGCTGCGCGCGGGGATCCCTGCGTTCCGGGTGCGCGCCGAGCGCGCCGGCGAGGGGTTTCGCGGCACGTGCAGCGTCGCGCTGTCGCAGGACCTGATCGCCGCGCTGCGCGCACCGGTGCGCGCCGTGCGCGCCGCGCGGGTCCGCGTGGTCGGCGTGGCGATGGGCGCCGCCGCCGGCGACGTCGGCGAGCTGGTCGCCGGGACGCGCGTCGTGCGGCTGCGGCCGGGCGCGCCCGCGGTCGAGCTCGCGCGCCTGCCGGCCGGGCCGACCCCCGCGAGCCGCGTCGCGATCGCCGGCGACGTCGCGCTCGACATCCGGCCCGCGCCGCGCGGCGCGATGCTGCACGGCAGCGCCGAGCTGTTCGTGGCCGAGCCCGGCCAGCCGCCGGTGTGGCGCCGCATGGCGCACGGCGCCGACGTGCTGCTCGACCGGGTCACGCTGATCGCGGCGGGCCCCGCCGAGCACCGCCGGGTCGCGCTGTTTCGCCCGCCGCGCGAGTGGTCGGGTTCGCCGCCCGCGGTCGACACCCTGCTCGCCGACGACACCGCCTCGATCGGCGATCGCGCCCGCCGGGTCTACCCCCACGGCGCCGCCTTGCCGGAGCTCGGCTGGGTCAACCCGTTCGACGTCGACCGCTCGCTCGGCCTCGACGGCTGGATCCACGCCGCGCTCGCCCGCCAGGCGCACGCCCCGGGGGCGCCGGCCGCGCCGGCCGCGTGCGGCACGCTGGCGCCGGCGGCGATCGCGCGCGACCGCGTGTGCTCGCCGAGCCCGCTCGACGGCGTGCTGGAGTGCCGCGTCGCGCTCCAGCCCGAGCTGTCCGCGCAGCTGCGCGCGATCGCCGAGCGCGTGATCACCGACCCCAGGCCGCACACCGGCAAGGCCATCACCCCGACCCGGGTCGCCTACGTCGTGCTGCGCGGCGACACCGGCGAGCTGCTCGCTCAGGGCAATCTCGTGCCCGGCCGCGGCCCCCTGGCCTACGCGCCCGCCGACGCTGCGGCCGAGGCCGCGCTGATCCGGCTGCGCGAGGCGCACGGCGAGTCCGACGCCGAGCGCGTCGAGTGGAACCTGCCGATCGCGGTCGGCTCGACGTTCAAGCCGATCGTCGCGCGCGCCGCCGAGCAGGCGTTCCCGCAGCAGCTGGCCACGCTGTCGCTCACCGCCGACGGCCACGCCGCCGGCTGCAAGGC
Organism: Kofleriaceae bacterium; assembly: GCA_041495365.1. Taxonomy (GTDB): domain Bacteria; phylum Myxococcota_A; class Polyangia; order Haliangiales; family Haliangiaceae; genus JABFXX01. The sequence continues at coordinate 1,438 of JBGQCL010000446.1, forward strand.
GCACCGCGGCGCGCCGGTCGATCCGCTGCTCGGCCACTGCCCGCCGGCCTCGCTCGCCGAGCAGCCCAGCTCGGCCGACCTCCACGACTACCTCGCGCGGTCGCCCAACTGGTACCAGGCCGCGCTCGGCGTGATCGGCCTCGGGCTGCCGGCGGGCAGCTTCACGGTCAAGGGCGAGGCGGTGACGCTCGCCGACGTCACCGCCACCGACCTCGCGACCTGGCCGACCAGCTCGCCGCTGCAGATCGCCGATGACCAGGGCGCGATCATCGAGGGCCACCACGTCGTGCTCGATGGTCTGCGCCGCACGCCGCTGTGGTCGCGGGTCGAGGCGCTGCTCGGGCGGCCGCTGTGCACGCTGGGCGATCGCGCGCGCTGCGAGGCCGCCGCCGAGCGCGCCGACGTGTGCGCGGCCCGCGCGCTGCCGATCGCCGGCGCCGGCCGCGACCTGCGCTACCTGATCGCGCTCGGCCCCGACCGGCTCGACGTCCACGCCGACGACCGGCCGGCGCAGGGCCGCGTCCCGATCCGCGAGTACTTCCAGCTGCTGCGCGGCGCCGGCGTCCACCCGATCGGCTCGCTCGCCCAGCTCACCGACGCGTTCGGGCGCGTCATCTACGATCCGGCCCCCGGCTCGACCCCCGGCTCGACTCCCGGCGCGCCGCGGCTCGCCGCATCGTGGTTTCCGGCGCCGCCGGTCGGCGTCACCCCGGCGTGGTCGTGCGCAAAGGCCGACGGCCGCGCCAACACCGTGCTCGGCGCCGGCGGCGGCCTGTGCGCGGTGGTCCAGGCCGGCGGCACCGCCCACGCCGAGATCGGCGCGCTGCTCGCCGACCCCAAGATCGCGATCTACGGGGCCAAGACCGGCACCACCGACTCGCTCGCCGACATCGCGCACAAGGACGCGGCGTGCCGGGCCTGGAACGATCGCCACCCGCCGGCCACCCAGCTCACGTGCGGCAAGACTCCTCCCGACGACAGCCTGTTCGTGATCGCGTTCGGCGTCGTCACCTCGCACGGCACCGTGCCGATCACGCTCGGCGTCCAGCTCCAGCGCGGCGGCAAGACCAGCGCCGCGCACGTCACGCCCGAGCTGGTGCACGCGATCGCCAGCTACCTGCAGTGACGCGGCGGGCGGCGCGGCGTCACCGGCCGACCGAGATCCCCACCACCGCGTGCGGCCGGTACGGCTCCTCGAGCCGGCGGATCTCGGCGTCGGTCAGCTCGAGCGCGAGCGCCGCCACCGCGTCGGTCAGGTGGTGCGGCTTCACCGCGCCGACGATCGGCGAGGTCACGCCCGGCTTCTGCAGCAGCCACGCCATCGCGACCTGGGCGCGCGACACCCCGCGCTCGCGGGCGACCGCGCCGACGGCGTCGACGATCGCGCGGTCGGCGTCGGCGGTCGGATCGTACATCCGGCCCGCGAACGCGTCGTCGGCGGTTCGCGGCGTCGCAGCTCCGGGGTCGCGCGCCAGCCGGCCGCGCGCCAGCGGGCTCCACGGCAGCACCGCGACCCGCTGGTCGAGGCACAGCGGCAGCATCTCGCGCTCCTCCTCGCGGTACAGCAGGTTGAGGTGGTCCTGCATGCTGACGAACTCGCTCGTGCCGCGCAGCCGCGCCGTGTACAGCGCCCTGGTGAACTGCCAGGCCGCCATCGACGACGCGCCGAGGTAGCGCGCCTTGCCCGCCTTGACCACGTCGTGCAGCGCGTCGAGCGTCTCCTCGATCGGGGTCGTCGGATCCCAGCGGTGGATCTGGTACAGGTCGACGTGGTCGGTGCCGAGCCGGCGCAGGCTGTGATCGATCTCCGACAGGATCGCCTTGCGCGACAGCCCCGCGCCGTTGGGGCCCTTGCGCATCCGGCTGTAGACCTTGGTCGCGAGCACGACGTCGTCGCGCTTGACCAGCTCCTTGAGCGCGCGCCCGACGATCTCCTCGGAGTGACCGTCGGAGTACACGTTCGCGGTGTCGAGGAAGTTGATGCCGAGGTCGAGCGCCTGCTTGATCAGCAGCCGGCTCTGGTCCTCGGGCAGCGTCCAGGTGTGGTTGCCGCGATCGGGTGCGCCGAACGACATGCAGCCCAGGCAGATCCGCGAGACCTCCAGGCCGGTCGCGCCGAGCTTGGTGTATTCCATGGCCGATGTTCTACCGCCGCCGGCGAGCCGCTGCGCGGCGCGGCCGCCACTCCCGCCGATCTGGCCATCCGGAGCCAGCCGCGATCTGTGCCGGCCGGCCACTGCACCCGGGCGAGCCCGCCGCGCGGCGGCGGCGTAGCTTGCCGGCATGCCCACCCGCGAGCGCGTCCAGGACCTGATCGAGGCCGTGGTCTAACACGTCGCCGTCCGGGACCTGGAGGTCATGGTGGAACAGGTGGGTATCGGCCACCGCCACGATCCGCATGTCCCGAGGCTAGCGCACGTTCATGGCGCCGGACCGCCGCTGCGAGCCGACCGGCCCGCGCGCCGCGGCGGTCGTGCAGGATGACGCGCGTCAAGGTCGCCCTCGTCGCCTAGCCATACCCGCGGCGCGCGGCGTCGAGCTCGCGGATCACCTCGGCGACCAGCCCGGGCGGCTCGATCGCGCGCGCGTGCGGCCCCCACTCGAGCACCCACGACACCACCGGGATCAGGCTCGCGCACGTGAAGGTCAGCCGGACCCCGTGATCGGCCAGCTCCTCGAAGCTCTGCGTCGGGTGCCACACCCGGGCGCGCACGAACGCCGCCTTCTCGGCGGAGAACTCGATCACCACGCGGTGCGGCGCCGCGTCGCCGGTGACGTGGATGCCGAACGCACCGTTGAGCAGCTCGCCGATCCGGAACCCGGGCGGCGCGGCGAACGGCGCCTTGCGCAGCGCCTCGGCGTCGGTGAACCGCTCGACCGCGTACACCGCGACCGGCGTCCCCGGCGCGATCGCGCGGCCGTCGCCGGGCTCGCGCAGCCGGCAGCCGACGACGTACAGCCCGTGCTTGTAGAGCAGCATCGTGTACGGCGCGAGGTGGCCGCCGCGCGCGCGGCCGCGGGCGTCGCGGTACGCGAACCGCACCACCCGGCGCGACAGCACGCCGGTCAGCAGCGCGTCCAGCACGTCCTCCTTGCCCTCGTACGCCTTGGTCCCGCCGTCGGGCACGTACGCGAAGCGATCGCCGAGCGACGCGTGCTCGGCGCGCTCCTCGGGCGTCATCCGCTGCTCGAGCTTGCGCTGCAGGCTCGACACGTCCTCCCACAGCGGCGTGCCGCGCAGCACGTCGAACAGGCTCGCGATCGCCAGCAGCGTGTAGCGCTCGCGCCGCGTGATCGCGATGCTCGAGTACGTGCGCTCGACCAGCCGCGCCGCGGCCCGCCCGTCGATCGCCGGGCTCTCGATCTCGAACCCGGCGCTGCGCAGGTCCGCCAGGTCGCGGCGGACCGTCCGCTCGCTCGCGCCCAGCGCCGACGCGATCTCGCTCAGCCGGCGGCCGCGCCGGAACCCGCGCAGCTCGTCGAGCACGCGCAGCGTCCGCGCCACATGGCCGAGATCTCCGCGACGATACAAGCGATTTCGAGCATATCCGGGCCGCGCCGCCGTGACAAGGGTTGTCCGGCCCGGTGCGTATCTTGGTTTCATGAACCACACGCAAGCCACCCCGGGGCGGTCGTCGACGAGCTCCTCTCATCCCAGCCCCAGCCCCGGCTCCGGCCCTCGCCCGCGCGCGGTCACCCGACCGATCTCGCTGCCGGCGACCCGGACCGAGGCGCTCGAGCTGCGCGATCTGCTGGAGGCCAACCTGCAGGCCCTGCGCGCGCTCCACGACGAGCATCGCCGCATGCTGGAGCTCAACCTGCGGACGCTCGACCGCGCGTCCGCGCTCCGCCGCGAGCTGCGCGCGATCGGCAGCCCGCGCGCGCCGTGGGTCAAGGCGCTGTCCGAGACCCGCGCCCTGCTGTTCGTCGCGCTGCGCGAGCTCGTCATCGGCGGCAACCAGGCCGAGCTCTCCATGCACATGGCCGCGCAGGCGCCGGCCGAGCCCCAGCCTCGCGGGCGGTGAACGGCGATGCTCGCGCTGTTCTCCACCCGGGCCGCGCGCGCCGGATCCCCCGGCGGTGGGTCACCGCTGCCGTGATCGCGGCGACCCTGCTCGCCGAGATCCCGCGCGCGCCCGATCGCACGCCTGATCGCGTCACCGCCGGCACCGCCGACCCACGCGCGGCCTGCGAGCGCCCCGCCGCCGGCGCGCCGCACCGCAGCCCTCCGGCGCCGCACGCGCCGCTCGCAGCTTGGCCCGGCGGGGCCGGGGCCTCGCCTCGACCCGCGCTGCGCCACGTGATCGGCCTGTAGCGCACCGGCACGCCGCGCTCGCGTGCATCGCGTCGCGATGGCGACCGCGCTCGTCGGCGGTTCGCTTGCTGCACCGGCGAGCGCAAGCTACCGTCGCTGCATGCTCGTGCGGTCGGTGGTCCTGCTGGTCTTGCTCGCGCTCGGCTGCAGCGACTCGCGCCCGGCCATCATCGACGGTGGCGGTTCCATTCCCACACCCCCCGACGCGCTGTCCGAGACCTGCCAGGACGAGACCGATCCCAGGACGGTCGATTTCTTCGGCGACGCGTGCCAGGCCGCCCCGTATCCGGCCAACACCACGTGCCACGACGATCACGGGTGGTGCATCGACGGCGTGTGCCGCCCGATGTGCGTCGTGGTGTGTCCGCGTTGCCCGGGTGGCGAGTTCAAGTTCGCGCCGGCCGGTGCGTGCTACTGCGTGCCGCGGATCCAGCGCGCTCGACGATCCGAGCCGCCGGTGTGGTCGTCACGGATCTCGGCGATCACCCGCGCCCACCGGCGCGATCACCGCGCGTAGTCCGAGGCCCGCGTCTCGCGCACCACCACGACCCGCACCTGCCCTGGATACGTCGCCTCGTTCTCGATCGCCCGCGCGATCTCCTTCGACATCACGATCGCCTGCGCGTCGTCGACCTGGTCGTTCATCACCATCACCCGGATCTCGCGGCCCGCCTGCAGCGCATACGCGCGCTCGACCCCGCCGAACCGCTTGCAGATCGCCTCCAGGTCGTCGAGCCGCTTGATGTACGACGCCAGCTGCTCGCGCCGCGCGCCCGGCCGCGCCGCCGACAGCGAGTTCGCCGCCGCCACGATGTGATCGAGCAGCGCCTGCGGCTGCGCGCCACCCTCGTCGCCGTGGTGCGCCGCGATCGCCTGGCACACCCGCGGCGACTCCTGGTGCTTGCGCGCCAGCTGCGTCCCGACCTCGGCGTGCGGACCCTCGTGCTCGTGGTCGACCGCCTTGCCGATGTCGTGCAGCAGCCCCGCGCGCCGCGCCAGCTTCACGTTCGCCCCGAGCTCGGCCGCGATCAGCCCCGACAGGTAGCCGACCTCCACCGAGTGCATCAGCACGTTCTGCGCGTACGACTGCCGGAACTTCAGCCGCCCCAGGTGCTTGACCAGCTCCGGGTGTACCCGGTGCAGCCCGAGGTCGAACACCGCCTGCTCGCCCGCCTCCTTGCAGACCTTCTCGACGTCCTTCTCCGCCTTGCGCACCACCTCCTCGATCCGCGTCGGATGGATCCGCCCGTCGGCGACCAGCGCCGAGATCGCCAGCCGCGCGATCTCCCGCCGCACCGGGTTGAAGCACGAGATCGTGATCGACTCCGCCGTGTCGTCGATGATCATGTCGATCCCGGTCGCCGCCTCCAGCGCGCGGATGTTGCGCCCCTCGCGGCCGATCAGCCGGCCCTTCAGATCGTCGCTCGGCAGCGGCACCACCGCCACCGTCCGCTCGTGCACGAACTCGCTCGCGAACCGCTGGATCGCCGTCGCGACGATCGTCTTGGCCCGCGCCGTCGCTTCCTTGTGCGCGTCGTCCTCGATCCGCTTGATCTCCGCTGCCGCGCTGGTCAGCGCCTGGCTGCGGACCTCGTCCTCCAGCTTCTTGCGTGCCTGCTCCTCGGACAGCCCGGCGATCTCCTCCAGCTTCTTGCGCGCCTCGGCCTGCGCCGTCTCGGCCTTCTCGATCGCCGAGTCCGCCTGCTTGATCTTGCCGTCGATGCTCCGCTCTTTCTTGTCGAACTCGGCCGTGCGCCGCTCCGCCTCGCGCCGGCTCTTCTCGGCCTCGCGCTCGCGCTGCGCCAGCCCGTCCTCGCGCCGCGCCAGCTCGGTGCGCCGCGCCCGCAGCTCCTCGTCGAGCTCGGCCTTGCGCCGGCGTGCCGCCTCCTTGCCCTCGACCTCCGCGGTCTGCTTGACGCCCTCGATCTCCACCCGCGCCGCCGCGCGGATCTTGTCCGCCTCCTCGGCCGCCGCGCGCTGCGCCCCGCCGCCGCCGTCGCCGCGCGCCCGGCCCAGCCGGGTCCCAAGCCACGCGCCCCCTGCGAGCCCGAGCGCCACCGCAACCAGCAAGTAGACCGTGTCCATGGCCTCACGCGACCACGTGGGTCGCGACCTCGGTGATGATGATGTGCAGCGCCACGTCGTGCGCCTCGCGTGCCACCTGCTCCATGACCTGCCGCTCGTACGCCAGCCCGATCCGCAGCGCCCGCGGCGCCGCCGCCAGCGTCGCGTCATAGTGCCCGCGACCCCACCCGAGCCGCCCGCCGGTGCGGTCGAACGCCAGCCCCGGCACCACGAACGCCGCGATGTCCTCGACCGCCACGCCCGGCGCATCCGCGCTCGGCTCGCGCAGCTCGAACCGCGCCGGCGCCAGTGCCTCGGGCGGCACCGCATGAAACGCCAGCAACCGCGCTCGCCCGTTCACCCGCGGATATGCCACCACCAGCCCGCGCTCGCGCGCGAACGCGTCGATGCGTGCGGTGTCGACCTCGCTGCCCTTCGCCGCGTACAGCGCCACGACCTGGCCCGGCGACAGTCGCGCCGCAAGCATCTCGTTTGCCGCGTCACAGATCGCCGCGCTCGCCGCCGCGCGCTCCGCCGCCGTCATCGCATCGCGCAACGCGAGCGACGCCTTCCGGGTGGCCAGTTTGCCACGCGGGCCTCGACGGTCTGGGGGCGGCACGGGCGGGAGCAAGTGACTCGGCGGCCATCATAGCCACAATGCGCGGCAGCCTATCAAGCCACCAAGCCATGGAATCGGCTAGGAAAACCAATACGACTCAGCGCAGCGTCGCGTGCTGGCGCATGATGAAATTCGCCAGCGGCCGGCAGTCCTGCGCGTCGTGCACGATCCGAAGCCCCATCCCCGCGCGCTCCTCCCTGTGCTCCACGCGCACGACCTCGGCGTTGAGCTGCAGCGGGGGTTCCCCCGGCAGGTTCAGGTGGATCTCCGCCGACGACCCTTCCGCCACCACCTCCGAAGCCCGCAGAAACAGGCCCGTACGCGACAGGTCCTCGACCGTCCCGTCGATCACCACCCCCTGCGCCTTGCACTGCGCCGGGACCCGGACGGGGACTCGCACTGCTTCCCGCTTGTCCATGTGCCAAAAGGTAAGGTACTGACTCACGTTGGCGAAATCAAACTTTCTCCGGTCGCCCTCACGACCCTAGTCGTATGAAATTACTATGAATAAACGCCCAAGGCCGCCTGAGCTGCGCTCGCGCTCGCCCGCCTTGCCGGGGTCGGGGGCCCGGGCCGCGGCGCCTGGCCGCCTTGCATTCTCGCCCCAGATCATCCAGATTGCGCGGCACGCCAGAGGGCCCATAGCTCAGTGGTAGAGCACCGGCCTTTTAAGCCGAGGGTCGAAGGTTCGAGACCTTCTGGGCTCACCCCCGCAACTCCGCAAGACCCCATCGTCCAGAGGCCTAGGACACCCGCCTTTCACGCAGGTAACACGGGTTCGAATCCCGTTGGGGTCGCCTTTAATTTCAATAGGTTAGATAGCGTTTGCGGTCTTTGCTGCCGCGTGGCTGCCACGGAGCGCAGCGATTGCATCGCGCCTGGCACCTCGATCGGTGTGCATGTAGCGAAGTGTAGTCTCGATCGACTTGTGACCCATCAGGACCTTGATCAGGTGCACCGGCACCCCTGCGTTCGCCAACCCCGTCCCGAACGAGTGCCGCAGCGAGTGCCACGGCTTCGGCGGGAGCTCCACCTCTGCGTGCGCGTAGATCTCGCGTACCGCCTCCCGGGTCGCGTCGTAGCCCAGGGCGCCTCCATCGAGCCTCGAGAACACGAGCGGGCCAACCCGGTGAAGCTTTTTCAGCGCTGACCACAGTCGGTCGCTGATCGGGACCACTCGCCGCTCCCACCCCTTCGTCTCGGTCAGCTCTCCGGTGCGGTCGTACGACTGCGAGATCGAGATCTCGCGCATCAGCTCGTTCACCTCCGACCA
>JBGQCL010000447.1:0-9701 GCA_041495365.1 Kofleriaceae bacterium
ACCCTCGCCCCCGACGAGCAGGTGACCGCGCGGCAGCGGATCGCGAGGCTCGGAGTCTCGATCTCACGCCCGGTCGAGGCCTTCCTCGCGGCGGGGGAGCGCCGCCAGCGCGCCGTCCAGCGGCGCAAGCAGGCCCGGCGCATCGCGATCAGCGCGATCGCCATCGCGGTCGCCGTGGTGTCGCTCGTGCTCGCCCGCTCGTTTCGCGAGCAGAAGTACGCGGCCGAGGCCCAGACCGATGCGCTCGCCCGGCAGGCCGCGTCGCTGCGGCTCGCGGCCGGCAACCGAGGCCGGGTCGACCTCTTGATCCGGCCGTTCGATCGGCCCGGCGCCCCTGCAGCCATCGGCGAGTTGCCGGAGCTGTCGCTCGGCCTGTTCGCCGCGCGATCCCGCGACGTCGATCACCCGGGCGCGCCGCTGCCGGTCGATCTGGTGAGCGTCGCGCGGACCCGCGTCGACACGTTCAGCGTCGATGCACCCGGCGGCCTGACGTTCGTGCGCATCGACGGCCGCGGCCGCCGCAGCGAACGCTGCTCGGTGTCGTGGATCCGGATCCAGTCGCTGCCGGGCTACGCCGAGCGCATCCGCACTCCGCAGATCGAGCTGCAGGTGCCGACCTGCCGCGCCAGCGCCGCGGACGCGATCACGATTCCCGAGGGCGAGTTCATCTACGGTGGTCCCGGCGAGCCGGTCGCGAAGTTCCCGGAATACTACCGTGACGAACCGGAGGAGATCGTCCGGCTCGATCGCTTCGGGATCGATCGAACCGAGGTTTCCAATGCATGGTTTGCACCGTTCGCCGCGATGAGCCGCACGACCGACTATGCCGTACCGCGGTATCCGGCTGATGGCGTCTCGGCGCTGCCGAGCTCGCCGGTCGCGGCGATCGATGCCTACGAGGCGGAGGCCTATTGCCGCTTCATGGGCAAGCGGCTGCCGTCGGATCACGAGTGGACCAAGGCCGCCCGCGGCGGGCTGACGCTGAACGGCGCAGCCAATCCGCACCCCCGCCGACTCTATCCCTGGGGGGTCCAGCTCTTGCAAAGCTGCGTGAACATGGCGGGCGACAAGGACGGATTCGACTGGGTAGCTCCGGTCGATGCCATGCGGTGTGGCGCGAGCCCATACGGTGTCCTCCACATGGCCGGCAATGTTGCCGAGTGGATCGCCGCGGAGGGTCAGACCGGCCCGGCGACGCTGCTGCGGATCATTCGCGGCGGTGCCGTCAACTCGCCCCCCGAGCTCGAGCACACCACGACCGTGGTGCGCAACCAGCGCGAGGCGCGGCACTTCGACTTCACGACCGGCGTCCGCTGCGTCACGGACGGCGACATCGAGAAAGGCTCGACATGGTGAACCTGACGATCGTGGCACAGCGTCCCGACAGCGACTTGTTGACGGATGAGCACGGAACGCCGCCGGAACCGGGCGGGGAGGACAACTTGCCGATCGACGAGCTGATGACCAAGCTCCGCGGCCGCAAGGACCAGAGCGGTCACCTCGTCCGGCGCGCGCGCACGGTCCAGGATGTTCGCAATATCCTGGAGAAGATACAGAAGCAGATACAGCAGCCGCTCGACATCGTGCAGATCATCGGACACGGGTTTATCGGTGCCGTCCAGCTCGGTGATTTCTGGTTCGACCAGTGGGAGACCGAGCCGACCGACAAGCACATGGTCTACACCCTCGATGGCGATCTGAACCGACTCGGGATCCTGAGCACCGACTTCAAGACTCCCACGCGCGTCCGCCTGCTGGGCTGCACCGCCGGCAAGCTGGGCTCGCCGCCCGAGACCATCGAGGATGGACCGACCTTCGTGTTCGCGTTCTCCCAGCTGTGGCGGACCGAGGTCACCGCGCCGCAGGACACGTTCAACGCCGGTGACTTCGACAGCGATACAGGGATGTTCATCCCTGCAGACCGGCTGGTGAAGGTCGCGCAGCACGTCGTCACCATTCCGCAGCGAGCCGCGGCCGACCTGGCGCCGCCGGGGGACCCCGAGCTCGTCGAGTTCCTTCGCTTCATCTCGGCCCCGAAGTTCGCTCGCGTATCGCACGACACGACGAAGCTGAGGCCCGGGCCGATCACGTCGCTGTCTGGGCCACGGTTCTCCCCGATCGCATTCAAGGAGTCGTTCTCCGCGGCCGAGCTGATCTTCGAATGCTCGTGGCGGGGTGCGACCTGGAGGAGTGACGTCATCGCGGACGGCACGCTGCTTCGCATGCGATCGGGCTCGACGAGGGCTCACCTGGTCCCCAGCGACGATGCCCAGGCACAGATCCGAACGATCATGCGGCATCTGTCCGATGCCGCCTACCGCTTGAAATTCGGCAGCACCTCGCGCAGCAAGTTCCAGTAGTCCTCATCGTCCTGCGTCGCGCGGAGCTGATCGGCCACGTCCACGGCGATCTGCCAGGCCGCGGCCAGGGCCCTGGGATCGGCTTGCTCGCTCTTGATGACCTCGATCGCGCCGGCCAGGAACGGCCGCGCATTGAAGGGAACGCCGAACCGCTGGCAGCCCGCCCTGGTCAAGCGCAGAGTGAGCGCGCTGGGATCGCTCGTGATCTGCTGGTTGCGCTCGGCCATGTTGGGATCGAGCAGGTCGACCGACACCGGGTCCTCGATCCCGCTGCCGTCCGCGATCCCGGTCACCTCGATCCGCGTCGGCCAGACCTTCACGGTCTGATGTTTCCCGTCGTGGTCACTACCGAACTCGCGGGGCCACTTGATCGCATCGTGCCGGATACCCTTGTCCTTCCCCTCGGGGGTCAGCAGCACGGCATCGGAGATGTACAGTCCTCCCTTCGCGTCCGTCGGCGGCGCGGTCCCTGGATCCGCTGGCACCGCAGCCGACGGCAGCGAGCTCGGACAGGGCGCCCACATCGTCTTGAGGTCTCCCCAGACCGTCTGGAGGACCTCCGCGGTTCCGTCGGTCTTGGGCAACGACAGCTCGACGTTGCCTGCGGTATCGCGGCTCTTCACCTTGACCTGCACCTTGGCGTACCTCGCCACGTCCCCCACCAGCCTCTTCGCCTCCTTCTGATTTTCGGTAATCGTTGCATCATCACAACTGCCTGGTGTCTTGCCCATCTCTGAATCCCTCCGCGGTCGTGGTTTCCGGGTCGACAACCGTCCGAGCAATGCTCATGCCGGTCGACGGCGCCGCGAACGCTGGCTTCACCCCCGGCTCTGGGGCCGACGTTCGGCAGCAAGATGGCATGTTTCGCCTATGGGCAGCTCTTGCCTGTGGTGCGGCGTCTCGACGGTCCTCCGCAGGGAGGTCCGAGGTGCTGCAGCTGCGCGCACTGCAGCTGAGCGACCGCTGGACGCCGACGGTTCAGCGCGCAATCAGACCGCTCGCCAAGCCGGTGCAGATCGCGCGGGGCCTGGCCGCGTCGTGTGTCGAAAGTCGGCTGCGGACTGCGGAAACGCAAGGCATCTCCCGGGCTTGTCCTTGCTCGTCGCACGCCCGGTGGATCACTCGCCGGGCTACCATAGCGCCGCGATGGGCACCGAGGCCGTGCGGTTCCTGGTCCTGTGGATGCCGGCTGAGTCAACGTCCGCCAGTTCTTGCGGGGGGCGGAGAGCGGTGTCCTTCGCGAACAGCTCGGCGGGAGGCGGCTTAGCTTCCGCGATGACCAGCGGCGACGCCTGGTCGGCCAATCGCACCCGGTGGCCGCGCACGCCACGGACCGTCCCGGATTCCGTCCGGATCCGTCATCCCACGGGCTCGGACGCCCCGAAAACGACCCGAAAACGACCCCACCTCCAACCCCACTTCCAGTGCCACGGCCTGCAACGTCTTGGGACGACTCGGGACGGCTAAGTGGCGAGATTGACTTGGAAGTGTGGTTAGGGTAAAGTCCTTCAAAGGAGCTTGGAAGCCTTCCCAAGCTGAAGGTCGCCGGTTCGAATCCGGTATCCCGCTCCAGGATTCGTTGATTCGAGCATCCGGTACGTTCCATGGCACATGGGCGCGACACGACCCCTGACGCCGCCGCCGTTCAGACCGCAGTCTACCGGCGGATGACGTCGGATCAGCGCACGTGGGCGGCGGCCGAGATGTCCGCGATGGCGCGCGCGATCACGCTCGAGAACATCCGGGCCCGCCACCCCGAGTACGACGCACATCAGGCGCGGATGGCGCTGTATCGCTTGCTCGTCGGTGATGAGCTGTTTCGCCGCGCGTGGCCAGAGGAGCCTCTGCTCGCGCCATGATCCACGACGAACCCGGCGGCCTGCTCCGGACGATCGTCGCGGTGCTGGAGGCCGCCCGCATTCCGCACATGGTCGTGGGCTCGTTTGCGAGCACGGCCCACGGAGAGCCGCGGACCACGCGCGATCTCGATCTGGTCATCGACCCGAGCCCGGACCAGCTGAACGAGTTGATCGGGGCGCTGGATCCCGAGCGCTTCTATGTCGACCCCGATGTCGCGCGCGATGCGCTCCGGCGCCGGTCGATGTTCAACATCATCGAGATCGCGACGGCATGGAAGCTCGATCTCATGATCCGGAAGGCTCGCCCGTTCTCGGTCGAGGAGATGCAACGCCGCACGATCATGAAGATCCTCGGAATGGACGTGCCGACCGCGACTGCCGAGGACACGATCATCGCGAAGCTCGAGTGGGCGAAGCTGGGGGCGTCCGACCGCCAGCTCGAAGACGTGGCCGGAATCCTGCGGGTTCGTGGGGCCGATCTCGATCTCGACTACATCGAGCGCTGGGTCACCGATCTGGGGCTCACCGAGCCGTGGCGGCGAGCTCGTGCGGCAGGCTCTGCCTGACCCACGGGCGCGATCGTGCGGCTCGCTTGCTCCGGCGGCGAAGAACGCGCTTCCTGTGACGCGACCTGTTCGACATCGAACGTTCATCGGGTACGGAGCAGGTGATCGGTCAACTCGACCCAGGCGTGCAGCGCGGCCCTGATCCGCGCGAACAACTCGCGGAGCTGCTTGGCGGTTCCAGTATCGGGCTTGCGGCTCGAGTCGTCCCACTTGCGCGCGAGATGGACGGCTTGCCAAGCCGAGACCTCGACGCTGCGCAGGCGGAGGTCGCCTTCGCGGCTGCACAGGAGATGCGCTTCGGGCTCGCCCTGCCATGCGAGAATTTCGAGCCGGCCGCCGCGCGCCTCGCGCACTGTCTCCGCCGGTACGACAGGCTCGATGGACTCGAGTCGGCTGACCGCTTCGCGTGCCCAGGCTGCCCAGGTGCGCGCTCCCGGCATCGGGATTTCCTTGCCCCACAGCGCGGACGAATGCAGGGTGACATCGACGCGGATCCAAGGGCGTTGCGTTCGGACTCGCCGGACGTCTTCCCTACCAAGGAGCTCGGTGAGCATGTCCTCCTCGTTTGTGGCCGTTCGCGCGTCGTGAAGAGCGCGCCATCGCCACTTGAGCGTTCCGGCGACATGGAACGGCTCAACGTCTTGCCCCACAGCCTCGACAGCGGACCCGCAGGTGCGCTCCATCCGGCGAAGGTCGAGGGATTCGTCGACGCTGTCAACTCCCATGGTATGCAGGCCTGAGCTGCGCAGCGCGGCCACCCATTCTCGCTTGAAGTCGTCGTACGTCACCGTGCGCGTGTACCACGCCGGTGCTCGCGCCCGCCCGCTGTCGCGCCAGGCCAGCGCCGCGCAAGCCTGGTGCGCGAAGCCGACGTATCGGCGACGAGGTGCCTCGCTTGCGAAGACGCCGCACACGCTTGGAGCCACGGCGACCCAAGCGGAGCGCCGGTCATGGCGGTCAGCAGCGCTCCCACCTCGGCTCCCACCTGCGCCCGTCAGCACGAGACACCTTGAGACGCCTGGAGACGGCTATCTTCTCGTGCTGACTTGCGTTTCGTCGGAGATCAGAGCATGCTTGCCTAGTTCCCAAGCTGAAGGTCGCCGGTTCGAATCCGGTATCCCGCTCAATAAACTCAAATGGTTAGCTCTCACAAGAATGTGAGTCTAACTACAATTGGCGTGGCCTAGTCACCCCCTAGTCACCGGCTGCGCTAGTCACCGGGAGGCGATCCCTCGGCTCGCCAGCAGCCGAGCACCGCGCTCGATCCCGTCGGTGTCGCGCTCGAACCTGTCGGCGCGCGGCCGGTGCGCTGCCATCTGGTTCGTGCTGGCAGCGACGGCACAGCTCCAGGAGCGCGCCCGAAATCCGGTCGCTGCCTCTACGACGGGGGCGGTTACTTCTCCGCCTTGGCCTTGGGTCGAGCACGGCGGCCACCATCAGATCCCGCCAGCACATGGTCGGCGGCCTTCAGGGCAACCTGTCGCAGCCACGTCGCGAGCGGTAGGTGCTCGCGTTCTGCGGCCTGCTCCAGCTTGGCTTTCTCGCTGTCCGTGAACCGGACGCCCAGCACGTGACGTGCTGCGTCACCAGAGCGGGGCTTACGCCCTCGGACCATGGCGCACGTTCGCATATTCGTTGACAAAAACTCAACACGTAGCGCCCATTACTAATTTCGTTGTTCTTGAGACAACAGAATTACTTGATGCTGCGCTGGTCAGCCTTGGTCAACATCGTTGATTAACGAACAACGATATTGGAGGATGGCCGGATGAAGGAATCCCAGCGGAGCGACCCGTTCGACTTCAACGGCACGCTGTGCGTGTTACGTGACGACCTCGGGCAGCGCCATTGCGTAGTCGCGACATCCAGTGGCGGACCCGCGACCCGCGATCGAACGCGTCGAGGAACGCACGAAGCTGATCGTCGGTGAGTGACTTGGGAAGTCGCGCAAGCTTCCAGTTCGGGACCGTCGGGATCGCGGCCACCAGTCGTTGCGCGTCGTTGGCGATCGCCTCTGCATCAGCGTGCGCCAAGCGCTCGGGCGGCGGATTCGAGTGGCTCATGTCTTCTCGATCTTGCCCTCGCGGTATCGGGGCTTTGTCAACGGCTCTACCATCGCAGAGGCGCTGGAGAGCTGACAAGCGGGTCTGCTGTCGAGCCGATCCCGGGCGGCGTTGCTGCACGTGAGCGACGAGATCCCGGTCACCGGCCGTGCACGTCGCTGAGGCGGCGTTACGCGTCGCGCGGCACGTCCAGCTTGACCTTGTGGTGCTCGATGGGTAGTATGAGCACCACAACATGAGCTTCGTCCGACGAAAGCGCGGCCAGGTGCTCCTGGTTCACAACGAGCGAGTCACCGGCTCCGCTCGCGTGCGGCAGCGGGAGCTCCATCGCTTCGCTTCGCCATCGGAGCTCGAGGACGTGCTGACACCGGCGGGGTGGACCCGCTGGGTCCGCACCCTCGCGTGGACAGAGAACGAGATCGAGTTCGACTGGCCAGCCATTCGCGCGCGGCTTGGCGAGGAGCTCAAGACCTGGCACGCGGCTCCCAGCGGCGCGAAGCATCGCCGCAACCAGAAGATCGAGCGCCTCGCCTCGGAGCTCGTCGTCGAGCTCGCACCGCTCTCCCTCGCGAAGGTGTCCGATGCCGCTGTCGTCGCGTGCGTCCGCCCGTCGCTCATCGCACTCCGCGACTCAGTCGACCGACTGCTCCCGTCCGAGCCCAAGCCCTTTGCCTACACGCCCGCCAAGGAGGCGAATGTGATCCATCTGACACCCGTCACGAACCGCGCTGCCGACGACACCTTCGACGAAGGCATGGAGCACTGGTGGGCCGGAGACCGACGCCGCGCCGTCAAGTCGTTCCGGCGCGCGCTCGAGCTCGATCCCCAGCACGCCGACGCTCACAACCACCTAGGTATCGGCAATCTGGAAGCAAGGAAGCTGAATGCCGCCGAGCAGCATTTCTGCGCGGCCATCGACGGCGGCCAGCGTCACCTCGAGCGCGATGGTGCGGAGATCCACTGGGGTTTCACCGAGAACCGCCCATACCTTCGTGGCCTCGCGAACCTCGCCCTTGTGCTCGCCGAGCAGAAGAAGTGGGCTGCGGCGCTCGCCATCCACAAGCAGATGCTGCAGCTCAATCCGAACGACAACCAGGGAATTCGCTACATGATCGGCGCTGAGTGCCTGCGCGCCGGTGACAACGACGGCGCCATCGAAGCCTTCCAGAAGTGCCTGTACGAGGAGGTTGGCTGCGCTTTCGGGCTGGCGCTCGCGAAGCTTCGTGCTCACGGCCCCTCTGCGGAGATTGGCGAGGCGCTGCTGACCGGCTTCGCGGCGAACCGGTACGTCGTGCCGATGCTCCTTGGAGAGAGCTGGGAGCGCCTCGATGCATTCCACGGCACCAACATGGCCGAGCCTGAGTGGGCGGGCGATGTCATCGCCGCGCAGGCCGACCTCTGGCAAGCGGTCCCACGCGGCGCTGCGCTGCTCCGGTTCTGGTGGGCCGCTCCCGAGGTCGCGACGTGGAGGCGCAAGCTCGACGATATCATGCTGCGGCTCAGGGACCTTGCACCTTCCAACGAGCGCTCGGCCGTCGTCTCCGAGTGGAACACCCTTCGATCCGAAGAGACGGTGCGAGCGCTGGTACGGTCCGTCCGGACGGCGTCGTGAGCGGACTACCGCTGCTCGCTGTCGTCCGGCGTTTCGTTCAGCGCACGGCGTACTCGCGCAGGCGCGCGTTCGCACCGTCGGGTCAGCGCGCGAGCGGCTCGGTAAGGGCTTCGTAACCAGGCGCACGACCCGGACCGTGAGGTGAGTGTCCGAGCGTCCCCGCGAGGGTTCAGGTCGTGAGCAGCGTGCGGTAGCGCTGGTAGAGCGCGGCCGGCAACGGGTGGGCGAGGCGCCAGGTGATCGCGATCGGCCGATCGTCCTCGTGCTACTGGTAGTGGATCGGCCCGAGGTAGGCAAACGCGTCCTGGTTGGTCAGGCGCGCGAACAGCTGGAACGACCAGCCGTTGCCGTTGAGGTCAGGGCCGCGCGCGTTGTCGAGGTAGCGCCGCGCGGCGGGGCTGTCGATCGAGATCGCCTGGCTCTCAGCATGGGCACCATCCGACCGAAGATCACCCGGCTGGCGGCAGCGCCTGCAGCCTGCGCCACCACGAAACCGCCATGTCGACGACGCGGATGCCGGCATACGTGTCGATCCCGCCGCCGGCGGCGTCTTCCGGACGGCATGAGCTCGTCCGATCTGCCGTTGCCGCCCAAGGCGGCGATCCGGGCGCGCTTCCTCGTGCGCCAGGCGCGCCACGACGCGGCGGCCCGAGGCCACGACGCGGCGGCGCGCACCCCTGACCGCGTCGTTCGCGACCGGCGCGGCTGCGACCATGCGCGGCACTGTCGTCGCTCCTCCACTCGCGATCCCGGTCCCAGACCATCGACGGACCGCTCCAATCCGCGTATTCTTGGTGCCACTGGTTGCCGAGCCCGGTCGCGAGACACTCGCGTAAGGCGGGCTCGGCGTGACAACCGAATAGTGGTCATCTTTCCTACATTGCCATCGCCCAAGCCAGGTGCGAGCGGTCGAGTGCCGCCCCGGCCTCCCTGAGCCGCTCGCATGAGCTAACATGTTGTATCCGCTAGAGGTTCTGTGAGGACGTGCATCGGCGTCCCGTCATTGATCACCGCAGTCAGGCAGCCGCTCGCAAACGCCAAGTTAAGTAACTCATATCATTGCAGAATTTCCCGGTGCCCCTATCCGTCGATGAGAGTCGACGGCCCCATTGAAGTCAGGACAGCTACGTCGCGCATGACGGCAGCATCCACCTATCCGTCGATGAGAGTCGACGGCCCCATTGAAGTGCATGCGGAGGAACTGCGTGTTGCCGCTCGTGCCTCCTATCCGTCGATGAGAG
>JBGQCL010000448.1:0-9553 GCA_041495365.1 Kofleriaceae bacterium
ACGAGGAAGCGGTGCGTCTCACGCCCCTGGGCGCGGTGCTGGGCTCGACGCCGTACATGTCCCCGGAGCAGTGGAGGGAGCCGTGGAGCGTCGGTCCCGCCTCCGACATCTACGCCCTGGGCTGCCTCGCGTACGAGGCGCTCACGGGACGCACGCCGTTCAGGGCGGAGCACGCCCCCGGCTACCGCGATCTCCACCTGGGAGCCGAGCCGCCGTCCCTCGGCGACGCCTTCCCGCCGGGCGTCGACGAGGCCATTCGCCGCGCCCTCGCCAAGTCGCCGGACGGGCGCCAGGAGACCGCCCTCGAGCTGGCCGCCGCGTTCCGGGTGGCGTTGCGCGCGGAGCCGCACGAGCAGCTCCGCGCGGCGGCGCTGCAGTGGGAGGACCGCGCCAGATCGCCGGGCTTGCTGTGGGGACGCGAGGGACTCGTCGAGGTCGAGCGCTCTGTGCCTGCGGACACGATGAGCGGGCTCGAGTGCTCGTTCGTGGCGGCGAGCCACCGGCGGGCTCGCCGCCGCGCCTGGGTGCTGCGGATCCTCGTCGGGGCGGTCGCCTGCTCTGCGATCGCCGGCTTCGCGGCTCGCGCGGAGATGAAGGCGGACTTCGCCGAAGCCGAAGCGCGCTCCGCGCGCCAGCTCGCGGACGCGAAGACGGAAGAGTCGGAACTCGAGCAGGGCCGCGCTGCGCTCCTGCACGGCGAGCCCGAGGCGCAACGCCACCTGGCCGAGGCGTACACGCGGGATCCGGCACCGACGACGGCGTTCATGCTCGCCCGCGCGATGCAGCCCCGCATGAGCGAGCTCGCCCGGCTCCAGGCCACGTACGGTCGCATGTGGTGGGCCGCGTTCTCCCCGGACGGCAGCCAGGTCGCGACCGCGGACGACCGGGCCGCCCTGATCTGGGACGCGAAGACATACCGGCTGCTGTTCACGCTGCCCCACGGCGCCGAGGTCTACCAGACCGTCTACGCCCCCGACGGGACCTGGCTCGTCACGGTCACCGAGAAAGCGATCAAGGTCTGGGACGCGAGGAAGGGTACGATCATCCGCGACCTCGCCGCCCCGCCCGGCGGACGCACGCGGCCGGACTACTTCCGCGCGGCGATCTCGCCCGACGGCCGGTTCGTCGCCGCGATGGACACGGACGGCTCCATGACGCGGGCCTGGGATGCGAGGAGCGGCGAGATGGTCGCGGAACTGCGGGATCCTCACCCCGACGGCTTCCTGCGCATCGCCTTCAGCCCGACCGGCTATCTCGCGACGACCGGGGGCAACGAAGCGCACGTGTTCGACACCCGCGGCTGGAAACAGGTCCTGTCCGTCCCCGGACATGTCCGCAGCCTGGCGGTCGATGCGCGGAACCGCCTCGTGACCGGCTCGTCGACCGGCGAGGTGACGCTCCGGTCGATCCCGAGCGGCGTGCAGCTCCGGCAACTGCGGCCCTTCGGCGAGCCGGTCGACGCGGTCGCGTTCTCGCCCGACGGCGCGCTGATAGCCGCGGGCAGTCGCGACGGTACGCTGCAGGTGTGGCAGGCGGACTCCGGCGCGCTGCGGAGCCAGCTGAGTCCGCGTCGGAGCAAGGTCCTCGCGGTCGAGTTCGACCCGACCTCGGCGACGCTCCTCGCCGCGCACGCCGACGGCACCGTCGTCGTCGCGGACATCGCGCAGGGAGTGCCGATCGCGGTGCTCGACGGGCCGCGGAACGCCTTGCGGACCGCGAGCTTCGGCCCGCGCGGCCGGGTCGTCGGCGCCTCGCGGGACGGCACCGCCAGGGTCTGGGACGCCGGTTCCCCGTATCGCCAGTGGGGCTCGGAGGCGAGCGACGACTGCGACATCGGCGCGCAGCCGGACGGCCGTTTCGTCGCTGTCGGTTGCGGGACACGGCCCACCCGCATATGGGACACCGCCAACGACCGACTGCTCGCGGAGCTGCCGAGCGTCACCCCGATCGCGGACGGCGGCTACACGTCGGCGTTTCCGGCGGTCTCCACCGGAGGCGACCGCGCCGCCATCGCCCACGGCGACGCCGTCGAGCTGTACGCGCTCCCCGGCGGGCCCCTGCTGCGCCGGATCAGGCACGGCGCGCCCGTGAGTGCCGTGGCGTTCGCGGGCGTGGGCCGGGATCTGGTGAGCGGGGCCGTCGACGGCTCGATCCGCGTGACGCGCGACGATGGGACTGACCGCGCGCTCCAGGCATCTGCCGGCATCGACGTCGCGGAGTTGCTGCCCGACGGCAGGGTCATCGCGAGCGATGCGGAACGACGCCTCCGCGTGTTCAGTCCGAGCGGCGCGGTCCTCGCCGACATCGAGATGCCTGTCCGCATCATGTCGCTCCGCCGCGAAGGCGCGCTCATCGTCGCCCTTCCGAGCTACATGTCCGCCGCGACCGCACCTCCCGTCGTCGACGTCGACCGCCTTCGCGTCGTGGCGCGGCTCGAGGGCCACACTGGACAAGTCTTCTCGGCGCGCTGGATCTCGCAGGGACGCGTCATCACGGCGGGTGCCGACGGGACGGCCCGCCTCTGGGACGCGCCGACGGGAACGCTCCTCCGGAGCTATCAAGGAAGTCCCGCCTACCTCCGCGACGCGATCCTCACGGCGGAGGGCATGGTGATCGGGGGCGACGCCGACGGCGTGCTGCGCTTCTGGGACGCGGCGAGCACGGCCAAGCTCTGGACGCTCCCGGCACACAAGTCAGCGGTGGTCGGCGTGCATGTCGAAGGGGTCGACATCGTGACGCGCGGATTCGCTGGAGAAATCTCCCGCTGGAGGCTGCCGCGATCCGAGGCGGTGATCGCAGCCTGCGCCCGTCATCCCCCCTGCGCTATCGTGCCGCGATGAGGAAGACAACTGCCAAGTTTGCGTTGCACAAGGAGACGATCCGGGAGCTCTCCCGCATGGAGCTTTCGCGCGCCGCCGGCGGAGGGGACACAAACACCCTCGCCGACGCAGTGCGCCAAACGAGGGACAAGGAGTGCGTGGCCGCGGATGCCGCCGGGGGATAGTCGAGACGCCTGCCAAGCGCGCCAGCGCCCCGCTCACCGTGTGACCGCGCGTTGTTGCGCCTGCTTCGCGTGTCGGCGTGTGGATCGATATCGCGCTCCGAGTTCGTGGCGGCCATCTCAGCACCGGCCGCGGTCACCGTCCACGGGACATCGTCGCTCGTCGGTTCGTGCGCGCAGGATCGACCACCCGACGGCTCCTCCGGGGAGCACACCGGCTGCGTGGTCAGGTCAGTCGCTCGCGCATAGCGTCGGCTCCCCGGCGACGCCCAAGCCGCGGCGCGTTGCCAGACATGTCTAAGCCCGGGTTCATCGACAACTCCAAGCGCGCTCCGCTGCGCTAAAATCGGGGCCGGCTCCGGTGACTCCGGTGCAACAGCGGGCGTGGCGCCGCCTCGCCGAAGCTGGCGAGGCACCGCTGGGAGCCGGGATCCGAGCGACCGGGGCCAGAGATTCCGATCGCACCCGCGAGACCGCGCTCGGTCCGGGCGCCTCGGGACGTCCGGTTTCAACGCGTTCCGCCCCGATCGTTAGGTGGCACAGGACGCGGTCGGGGGATGTCGGCGCCGTCAGGTCATGCCGCCACGTGCTGTCGATGCAGCGGATACAATCAGCCGATCGCAATAACTCGTACGCAGGCCGCCTCGCTTCGCTGTCCGCGCTGGAAATGCCATGCGCAGGGATTCGACGACATCACGTACGAAGCCAGAGGTGAGTCAACGCGATATCTACGCAAGGGTTCGAGAGCCCGCGCCGGCTGTGCAACGAGTCACTCATGTCGGTTTCCTCTCGGCTGATATGCGACTGCGTCTCGAACGCCATCTCGAGGTGCGGTTGAAGGGATATATAGGGTGTCGACGCATCGCGAACATATGCAAGCATCCCGCCGCTGGGCATGCGCGCGCAGTATTCGCCGTTGACGAAGCGAGTGACCCCTTCCTTGCAATACAGCCGTATCGTCACAGACCCGTCGATGATCTTACACTCGACAAAATAACCCCACTCGCTTCGGTTGCGCACGCCACGGGATACTGGCGGGCGAAAGACCAGGTCGGGCATCTTTTCGATGCGACCGTCCGCCGTCACAACCTTCGCTCCACGGTTCACCGTCTCGAACGATCGCAACCCCGGCGCACAGCGTCGATGGTCTGTCGCATGCAGGTTCAACATCAACTGCATCTTCGATGTGATCGCCTCCTCGGTACCTGTCTTGACGATCTGCGGCCAGCGATGACAGAGTTCGGACCAAGCCCAACGCAGAGCGCGTTCGATTGCACGCTTGTGGGCCGGCGAGACATCGGGCTCGCTCCATGCCCGAGGCAGTTGCACCGATAGCGGCCGATGGCGACGGTTATCCATCGATTCTCTCTGCCGCCAGCGAAGAAGCAAGTAGCCGTGCTCGCGTCCGCGTCCAATATCGAAACTGATCGAGCTGTCCGAGGAGCAATGTCCGTGGTGCAACCTCGATGGTTACCAACGACGCTGAAGCCTGATCAGCCGCCTGGATGAACTGCTTGGCATCAAGGGCTGCCGCTTTCCGCGCGGTACTACCGCGGCCGATTTGAACGAAGCGCCACGGTCCGCCACCCGCCACGTCAGCGGGCGTGACGTACATGTCTTCGTTTAACAGATCAGCCAACTCCTCCTGGCATACCTGCGCGAACTCCGCACGCTCTTGATCGCGGGTCACACGGGCGGCGTTCCCCTTGGCAGTTGCCGTCGGCAGAGCCGTGGCGAGCGTCTCAGCGATCGCTTCGCGATGAACGTCCGAGAGTTCGAACGTGTCTGCGGCGAAGGTGTCGATGTCGCCCATGAGCCGCTTGGTCATGTCGGCGCGGAGTCTCTCAGAAAGCGCCACAGATCGCCTTCGTAGCGACGTCGACAACACGTCCCACGGAATGATCGGAACATTCGCGATGGTTCGCTTTTGCACAACTTCGCGCTCTACGCCGTACTGCTCGTCGAGAAAGAAGGCAGCGTGCACAAACAGCGAGGATTGGATAACGAGTTGCAAGTATGCGGCGATCTCCTCCCCGTCTGCGATGCTTGCGAAGGAAGCTCCGCTGAACCGTTCGTCGAATGCAAGATCCTCGAATGCGAGCATCGCCCGGGGGGCCGTAGGATCGGCACGCATTGATTCGTGAACGAGAAGCAGTGGTGCCTCGTAGATCGAACGATCACGTGGACGATGCACTTTCAAAAGCGAGAATGCAGGCAGTGCCGATGTCTCGACGATGAACCCGGGATCCGTACCCATGAGGTCCGGCAAGTTCAGGAGGACTTTAGCGGACTGTTGAGTTCGCGGATCGGACCCTACCTGATACCCATTGCAGAGTTTGGTTCCAAGAGACTTAAGGTATCGTCCCAGCGTCACACCTCGCCGATGGATCTCGTCGATGATCGCTTCGTCTATCGAGCTTCCTCGGAACAGGACCTTCAATGTCCACGGTCTATCGATCACCGCCTGGACCGCCACGTCACGTGCATCATTCCAATCAATTCGGATGTGGCGCTGTTCGCGATCAGGGGTCCGTTCTAACTCGGGACTAATAAACTGCAGGCTCGAGAACTCAGGCGCAGGCTCGTTGAGCGCAAACAGCAAGCAGAAAGGATGGCGCACATTGGGCCAGACACTCGAATCGCGCAACGCCGCACCGTTGAGAAGCCCGGTCACGTGCACACTCTCGAGGAGGTCACGGCGAGAAGCGATGCCCTGCTTACTCTGAGCGAACAACCACCGAGCGTGAGTGACAAGGGCGATCACGCCCTTCGGAACTAGCCATTCGGTTGCACGGTAGACGAATGGGAGATCAGGGTTAGTGCCCGGAAAGTCGAAGTCAGCAGCCCGTTCATCTCCTAAGCGTTCGCGCACCGAGCCAAGGCTCGCCTCAACCCAAACGCGCTTCTCACGACTCGTGCGTGTCGCCGTCCATGGTGGGTTCCCAATCACGAGGTCGAACTTGCTGCGAAAGCGAGGTTCAACGAACGCGAGGCTGCCTTGTTGCTTCGCGTCCTTCAAAAACAAGGTCTGCTCTCGCAGAGCGTCGAATCGCAGCAGCTTGAGGGGACGCGGGTGAGGGTCCGGATCAAGTTCGATTGCAGTGAGGTACAGCGCGAGTTCCGAGAGACGCAGTGCATCGTCGCTAATGTCGAAGCCGACCAGCTGTTCGTTGAGGATGCGTCGGACCACTTTGCGCGAGGGTTTCGTGCCGCTGGCATTCCACTCGCGCTCAACCAGCGCGCGAAACGCACTCACCAAGAACACGCCTGCACCAGTGGATGGATCGAGTACTCGCGGGCGCGGCACGTGGTCTAGTGCAGCCAGCGCTTCGTCGACCACGAACTCTGCGATGTGTCGAGGCGTGTAGAACACGCTCTGTTTCCTCGCTTGCTCACCGTATGCTTCGTGAGCGAAGGCTTCGTACACCTCGCTAAGCAGCCCGACCGGGACATGTGAAAAGTTCACTTCGCGCCACTCCGCCGGCAAGCGCAACTCGAGCTGACCGTCGGCGGTGGCTCCGTGCGCGATATTTCCGACGACCGTTTCATATACAGCCGCCTTGATCTGCGAAGGAACTGTCGGCGAGCTGAAAGCGAGAAGCCCACCATTGAACGTGTCATCCAGCCACTCGAACGTCTTCAGCGCGTTCGCCTTTGTATCGAGACACGACTGCCAGCTAGTCGCCCGCGACGATATATCCGACGGGTTGAGGCCATCTAGCAGTTGACGATCGACGAGAAAGCGCCAAAAGAGTGCGCGCCCAACGAGGGAGAGTGCATCGCGGGCGCTGACACCCGCAGCGTGAGCGCTCGAGATCGATCGCCGGAGCAAGGCAAGCAACGCGGCTCGTACGCTTGGCGCGTCTCCACCGTGACGTGCGTGGACCAGCGATGGAAAGAGAAATGGTCCCTGGGTTAGTCCCTCGATGGCTCGAGGTGCTGTGCTCCCAAGCGCTGCACGAAAGATGTCCAGCCGCCCTGGACGAAGCACTCCAATCCAGTCAGCGTCTCCTCGGAACGCAATCCTTCGAATCCATCGCGTAACGTTCTCTTCGTGACCCCGACCGTCAAATACGTACGCACACGGTTGCCCGTGTACCTCGAACACAACCGGAGGGCGTGCGTCGGACCGCGCACGTGCGAGGTCAAGGTACGGGAGCGTGCGTGGCCCTGAGTCTTCAGCGAGATCGACCAGCTGCGTGCGCGTAGCGCCGAAGCTTTCGAGATCGCTGACGATCCGGTCCGACATGATCTGCGATGTTTACACTAGGCCCCTGACGGTCGCCTGAAACTTGCTCTCGGGATCTCGTCGGAGATCGCAGCGCGACGGGCTCACGTGAGGGAAGATCAACTTCGACGGTGCGCTCACTGCACGCGCCCAACGTCGCCCACGATGTTCGGGAGCCTCGAGCGGCGACTAGATGGCGACTAACAGGTCGTTTGGCCCCACTGAACCCGTCTAAGTCCGTGGAGGATAAGGGGATCGAACCCTTGGCCCTCGGCTTGCAAAACCTCGGGGTCTGGAAGTACGCGGACTTACCGACTTGTACCGAGTCGCCATTCTTCGACGGAGAACGCGAGATCGAGTCGTACCGCGTAGCCGCTTGCCGTAGCGCGACTGGTTCCTAGACTGGTTCCTAGGACCACCCCGTGCCCACGCTCAAGATCACCGAAAAAGCCCTGGCTACCCTACCTCCACCGACACTGGACCCGGGGGCGCCGCCCGGCTCCAAGCCGAAGCCCCAAGAGTACTACTGGGACACCGAGATCAAGGGCCTGGGGGTGGTCGTCGGCCGCACGGGGGTCAAGACCTTCGTGGCGTTCGCCTGGATCGCCGGCACGGGCCGCAAGCGCCGGGTCAAGATCGGCGTCGCCGGCTCCGTGCGCGCCGACGGGCACACCTGGACGGTCGCGCTCGCCCGGAAGCGCGCGAAGGAGCTGCTCGCGGACGCGGCCAAGGGCATCGACCGCAACGCCGAGAAGCATGCCGCCGCGGAGGCGATCTCCGGCGCGATCACCCTGCGCCAGGCCCTCGCACTGTACGGCACCGAGCTCCGCGACAACCGGAAGGCGGCGACCTCGATCAGGACCGTCGAGTACGACGTCCCGCGCCTGCTCGCCAAGGAGATGGACCGGCCGCTCTCCGAGCTGACCGTCGAGGCCGTCCAGCGCATCAAGGAGCGCGGCCGGGCGCACAAGACGCAGACGAACCGCCTGCTCGCGCACATCTCGGCGATCTGGAACACGACCCTGCGGCTGCGGCGGTCCACGTTCAACGGCGCGAACCCGGTCGGACGGACCGGCGTCCAGAAGTACCGCCTGGTCGGCGAGGACGAGCCCAGCCGCGAGCGCGTCGAGGCGGAGGACATGGCCGAGTGGTACCGGCGCGTCGAGACCCTCGCCCCGCTCCGCCGCGACCTCCAGCTCGCCGCGCTGTTCACCGGGCTCCGGGACGCGAACGTCACCACGATGCGCTGGGAGATGATCGACGCCCAGCGCGGCGCGCTCCTCGTGCCGCGCTCCAAGACGACGCCCTTCGCGATCCCGCTGTCAGCGACGGTCCTCGCCATCCTCGACCGCCGGCGCGTGCAGAACGCGCTCCAGTTCCAGGCGGATGACGGGGACCACGGCTGGATCTTCCCCTCGCTCGCGCGCGGCAAGTCGCGGCGGGTGATGGCCACGGCCGAGACCAAGGAGCGCCGGAGCGACCTGGCCGCGAAGCCGTGGGGGGCGCACCGCGGGGAGTACCAGCCGACCGGCGAGCGCGTGCTGTACCTGCCCGGGCTCCACGCGCTGCGGCGCACGTTCATCTCCGTCGGGCACGAATGCGGCGTGAGCGACCTCGACCTGCGCGTCCTCACGAACCACAAGATCGGCGGGCGCGACGTGCACGAGCGGTACGTCCATGCGTCGTTCGAGCACCTCCGCGAGCAGACGACGAGGATCGACGCCGCGCTCTGGGCGCGGCTCCGCTAACGCCCGACGCGCCGCGCCTCGATCCAGGCCACGACTTCCGACCATCGATACAGGATCTTGCGGTTGAGCTTGTAGAACGGCGGGCCTTCGCCTCGCGCGCGGTAGTGCTGCCAGGTGACGCGCTTGATGCTCGTCCTCGCCTCGAGCGCGCGGTCATCGACGAACTCGGCCCCCGCGGGATCGAACCCGGTACCCTGACCGAGGCTCATGCTCCACGCTCCATGGTGTCTGGACTTGCTCCGCCGCCACCGCCCGCTCCGGCGCTTGGGCCGGCATACCGCCCGACGAGCCACAAGACGAAAGGGGGGGCTTTCCCGCTGGCGCTGCACCTGGTAGCCCTGAGCCCACCTGAGACCCCTCTCGGATCCCTCAGGCCGAGAGCTTCAGGATTCGTCCCTTTCAGACGCCCGAACGCCGCGAGCCTCTCCCGCGCCGTCATCGCAGGACCTCGCGTACATCGCTCGAATGCCCCGGTCCGCAGCGGCCAGCGGCAAAACGGAGTCGTCCGGCTCCGATGCGGAAGCGTCCCTGGACGCGGAGTCCCGAACCTCGTCGCGTGGTCGTGCCGAACGCAAC
>JBGQCL010000449.1:0-9539 GCA_041495365.1 Kofleriaceae bacterium
CGCGTGGATCTACGCCGCCGCCGAAACTGGATCCGTCCAAGGGCGCCGCCAAAGGGCGATCGCGGCCCACTGCTCGACCGTTCCGTGGTCGAGAGGAAGGTCCCATATGCGGGCGGTTCCGTCCCCGCTCGCGGTGACCACGCGCGTGCCGTCAGGGCTGAACGCGGCGCTCACCACGCTGTCCTGGTGCGCGAGCGGGCTGGTGACCGGCTTGCCGGTGGCCGCGTCCCACACCCGCGCAGTGTTGTCCAAGCTCGCGGTGACCACGCGCGTACCGTCGGGGCTGAACGCGGCGCTCACCACCCAGTTCTGATGCGCGAGCGGGCTGGTGACCGGCTTGCCGGTGGCCGCGTCCCACACCCGCGCGGTGCGGTCCACGCTCGCGGTGACCACGCGCGTGCCGTCTGGGCTGAACGCGGCGCTCGTTACGAAGCTCTGATGCTCCAGGGGGACACCCCCAGCGCCTGACCCAGCCGTTGGGCCGGCCGCTCGCCGGGCCGCAGGTCGCGCAAGACGAAGGGCCCCACCCGGCGACGCCGCGGGCGAGCCGCGACAGAACACCAGCCATCACGAGCGACGACTTGCCGGAGCCGGACGGACCGATCACGTAGATCTCGCGCTCGCCCGCCGAAGCCGGCCGAGCATCTCGCTGATCTCCCGGTCACGACCGTGGAAGCTCGCTGCATCCTTGTCGGTGTACGGCCGCATCCCCGGGTAGGGGCACCGCAGCTCTTGCCGGAGCACCGGGGCGACGGCGGCGAGGATGAGCTGCGTGGCCTCGACGCCCTCGCGCACGAGGAGCTGCGGCTGGTCGGCGTGGGGTAGCCCGTCGAGGTAGACGGCCGCCTTGCCGTGCTCGTAGGCCGCCGCGACGGACTCGTGCCCGCCCAGGGCGTTGTAGAACCCGATCGCAAAGCTCCGGGCCGCATCGTCGTGGACCGCGCCGCTCATGCCGACCACGCAGTCGATATGGGCGAGCAGCGCCTCGGCGGTGGACGCCGTGTAGCAGGCGTTCAGGACCACGAGCTGGACCGACGCGCCCGCAGCGCCAAACGTCTGCGCGATCGCGTCGGACGAGACGACCTGGGCGCCGCCCGTCGCATCCTGGAAGTACAGGCCCGGTGGTTCCGCATGCAGCGGTGCGGACGCGACGACATCGCGCGCGCCGGTCGGCCCCGGTGCCTCTGACCCGCGCCCGCCGCCATGACCGCTGAAGTGCACCATTGTGGGCTTGAGCTCGGTCAACTCGCGCAGCAGGTCCAACGGCTCCGTTGCCCATCGGGTCACGAAGTCGAACCGATCGCGATGCCCGCTCCGTTTCAACTCCAGGTGGATCGCGTGCGCCTCGCGATCGAGCGCGAGTTGCGAGGTCCCGCGCGGGTTGGCCGCCAGGAACAGAATCACGTGCTTCCTGGTCGACGTGGCTCGCAATGGCTCCTTCCTCGGTGCGTTCGCCACCGCGTGTTAGGCGACGTGCCTGGTGAACCACGACAGCACTCCTCGCGGCACACCCGTTGTCGCCGGAATTCCAGAGATTCCCCTTGTAGCTCGGGGCGTTGCTCTCGAAGAAACGTCGCCGTACGAGCGCTTCACCGCTTGCCCGTGAGCTGGTGCAAGCGCTGCCGGTCCTGGATGACGCCCCATCGCCCGCCGCAGGGGTACCGCCGCGCAGCTGGGTCCGGAGTTCGATGGCGAGGTCATCCGGCTGTGCGCGCCACTGGATGTCTTCGCGACCACCGGCTTGCCCACCGGCGTGCACGTCGCGTCGGCGATGGTCCGGCCCGGCGAGCGTGTACGTTCGCCGGTGGGTGCAGTACATCTGGGCCATGGCGATCGAAGCCGTGCTCAAGCAGGTTCTCAAGATGCCGGCCGACGAGCGCGCCGAGCTGGTCGAGCACCTGATCGACAGCCTCGAGGACGAGGAGATCGAGCCCTCTGCCCAGGAGCTGGCGCACCTCGATGAAGCCATCGCCGAGGCCGACCGCGCTGTCGAGCGTGGGGAGCTGACCTCGGCCGAAGCTGTGCTCGCGCAGATGCGGCAGATCTCGTAGCCGGCGTTCCAGCCGCCGGGATGTGGCGCCCGCCGCCTCCAGGAACGATAACTCGCGGATGACCTCGCGCAAGGCGCCGCGCCCGAGCAAGAAGCCCTCGACGGGCAGCCCGAAGATGGGGTCAGCACAGTGGCGACAATCGAGTGCGCTCACCTCCGCGCGCGACGTGGCCCCGTTGATCGAGCGCGTTGTCACGATCCTCGAGGAGGCCCGATCGCGGGTCGTGCGCACTGTCAACAGCACGATGGTGCTCGCGTACTGGCACGTCGGGCGCGAAATCGTCGAGTTCGTGCAGCGCGGTGCCAAGCGTGCCGAGTACGGCGAGCAGGTGCTCGAAGCGCTCTCTGCGCGCTTGCGAGAGCGTGTCGGCCGAGGGTACTCCATCAGGAACCTCCGGTACTTTCGCAGCTTCTATCAGGCATACGCGGACCGCGAACCGCTGATTCGTGACGCGCGCGGCGAATTCGGCACGGGCCTCGTGCCGAATCTTGGCGAGGTCGGCACGCTAACCTGGAAAGGTATACTGCAGGTACCCCTTGCCCCTATCAACGATGCGGACGCGATCAATGCTTTGACGCTGGCAGCCGGCAGGTTGCCAGCCCCGGTTTCCCCGTGACCCGAGCCACCAAGCGCGCATATCTTGTCGCCGAGAAGACCACCCTGGAAAACCTGGTCGCAACGCTACACGAGGACAGTGTCGTCGAACGCATGGGCCTCGAGGACAGGTTGAGCGACGTTGCAGCGGAGCTCGCATCGCTCGAGGCGATGACGTCGGGCCGAACCGCGGAATCCGAGCTGGTGTTCTATGGCGCACCCGTGCGCGGCAGCGAGGGGATCGATGCCAGGTTTACCAGCGACGTGATCTCCGCGTACCAGGATCTGATCGCGAAGACGCTCGCCGCGAAGAACGAGCTGCGCGCGATGGGCCCGATTCCAGATGCTCACCTGTCGCGGTTGCATGTCACCGATGTCGTCCATGGCTCGTTCGGGTTCCAGTTCCAGGAGCTTCCGGAGCAGGAGTCGCTGGATTTCCCCCCGCCATTCAAGGCCACCGGGGAAACCCCGCTCTTCGAAGCCGCAGAGGAAGCCGCCCGCCTGATCGATGCGGCAGGCAAGGACGATGAAGCGTTCGTCGATGTCGTCGAGGGTCTGAATCCACGGGTCCACGATGCCGTCCGGAACTTCTTCACGACCATCGCCGCTGCTGGCGCCACATTTCGTCTGTCCACGGCAACAACAATCTCGGAGTTCACGCCGGACCGGCTCCGCGCCGCCGTCGACCAGGTCACGATCGAGAGCCGAGAAGAAGCCGATCAGCCGCTGCCAGGCGTGTTCATGGGCGTGTTGCACGCCTCGCGCCAGTTCGAGCACGAGCTCGACTCCGGGAGGGTGATCCACGGAAAGGCAGACCCAACCCTGGATCTCTCGACCCTCATCGATTGGTACCTCAAGCCGTGTATTGCCCATGTTCGCGTGGTGCGATGGACGCGCGCCGGGCGAGAACACGAGCGCTTCACGCTGCGGCGACTCGAGAGCCCAGCGCGGCCGACCTGAGGCAGACGGCGAGTGGCGCCGCGCTACCTCGTCTCGCCAGCATCGACTACGACCCGCGCGTCGAGGCGTCCCAGCGCTTCTTCAAGACGGTCCAGAACAAGATGCACTGGGCGGCGCACGGCCACACCGCCGCCGAGATCGTTGCCATGCGTGCCGACGCGTCGAGGCCGAACATGGGCCTCACGAGCTGGACCGGCGAGGTGCCGCGCAAGGCGGACGTGGCGGTGGCGCAGAACTACCTCGGCGCCGACGAACTGGAGGCGCTCAACCGCATCGTCACGGCGTACCTCCTTCAGCGGCGCGTTGGGACTGATCTCCTATGCGCCCAGTACCACATGATCGCCTACCTCACCAACGCGCTCGGCGTCGCGCTCGAGCCCACCGCGCCACGGTTCCCGGCCGCCAGCACCTGACCTGCGCGTCCTCGAGCGGCGATCTGCTCCTTCTAACGGCACCGCGAGGCGTTGCGCACAGCGTTGGTTCCCCTGTAGGATGGGGTATCGATGTGGGGGCGTGATCGAGGTGGGCGGCGGGACAGCGTAGATCCCGGCGCTGACGCGGACGCAGGAAGGCTCGCGCCCGGCAAGCGCACGTTGACATCTCAGCTGGGGGTGTCGAGCCGTGGTGCGCCGCCAGAGGTGGCCGGGCGACGCGCACTGACCGATGGTCTGCCGATCGGACCGTCGAGCTACCCTGTCGCAGAGGTTGTCATGGGAAGCGAGCGTGGACGGGGGGTGGCAGAGGGGACGGCTGCGTCTGCGCAACCGGCGGCACCGGTCGCCGCGGTCGGCAAACAAGCGTTGACGGTGCAGGCCGGCGAGGACACCACCTCGGGACCCGTGCAGCGCAAGACGGGTGCGGGCGATGCGGGTCCGCCGCCCTCGGGTGGCGGCGCGCCATTGGCGCCCGATGTTCGCACGCGGATGGAACGCTTGTTCGGCGCGAGCTTCTCGGCGGTGCGCGTCCAGCAGACCTCGTACGCGCAGGCCGTGGGCGCGCTCGCGTTCACGCGCGGCGCAGACATCTTCTTCGCGCCGGGTCGCTACGATCCGCACAGCCCGGCGGGGCTCGAGTTGCTCGGTCACGAACTGACGCACGTCGTGCAGCAGGCGCAGGGCCGCGTCCCGGTGACGTCGGAGGTCGGCGGCGCGCCCTCGAACGACGACGTGTCGCTCGAGGCCGAGGCGGACGCCGCGGGTGCGAAGGTCGCGCGCGGCGAGGCAGCGCACGGCGGCGCGACGGCCCCCGACGCACCCGCGCACACCGGACCCGTACAGGCGAAGTCCGCCGCGTCGAGCGCCGCGGATGCGGACACCGCAGCTGGCCTGCCGCGGATGCTCCCCGCCGAAGCGTCGACGGCGGTCGCGCCGACCGCGGGTGGGCCCCCGATCCAGATGGCGCCCCTCGGCAAGCAGGCGAAGAAGTTCATCCGCTTCAAGATCGCGATCGACAAGCCGATGACGCGCGAGGAGTTCGAGGCGGCGGCGGATACGCAGGTCTTCGGCCGCGTGCTTCGCGGCAGCTGGGAGAACGTCAAGGACGCGTACACGCCCGCCGATAGCCCGGTGACGGTCGGGTACGAGGAGTCGATGGTGCTCTCGATGCGCGGCCAGACCAGCGCCGCGAAGGGCATCGACACCGACGCGGCGACCGGCAAGGTCGCGGGCGCGGACGCGCGCACCAAGACCTTCGACGCGGGGCCCGCATCCGGCGAGAAGACCGGGATCCTCGGCGAGATCGATCGTCGCTACTACGCGGCCACGGGCGCGGCGCCGGGCACGAAGATCAAGCCGGGCGAAGCGGGCAACGCCGCACTCTGGCGCTCGATCCGCGATGAAGTGCTGTTCCAGCACCAGTACATCGCGAACCTTCCCGACAACGTGAAGGCGATCATCCACACGAGCATCACTGGCAAGGAGCTCACGCCCGCGGATTACGACCAGCTCTTCCGGATCGGCAAGAAGATCGAAGGGCTGCCGCCCGGCGCCGCCGCCGACTACGCGAGCAAGATCACCGGCACCGCCGCGGATCTGACCACGCTCGAGGCCGCGGTCGATCACTACGCGGCCGAGCGCACAGCGCGCGACGCGGCGGACGCGGACCGCACGTCCGTCCACAACAAGCTCCTCGGCCTCGACGAGGTCTACAAGCTGTATCGCCAGTACTCGCGCCAGCTCATCACCGAGGCGGTCTCGCCAATGATGAAGGTGACGAACATCGGGCTCAAGAAGCTCGGCGTCCCCGTGCAGACGGCCGACGACGTCCGCGACGAGCTCGAGAAGCAGCTGCCGCGCTACGGGTTCGCGACCATCGCCGCGTTCGGGGCGTACATCTCGCGGTTCAAGCAGGGCTTCGAGGACGGCGCGGTCCAGATCACGAAGGACCTCCTCGGAAAGTACGCGGGCAAGCTCTACAAGGAGCAGGAGCGCTACAAGGATCCGGCGGTCGTCAAGGACCTCCACGGCAAGCTCGGCGGGTTCCGCGCGCAGTACCAGGATTTCGACAAGAGCTCGAAGCGGTGGCACGAGCTGCAGTACCGCAAGGACCGCGGCAGTCTCCCCGACGCGAACGAGCACGTCGCGCAGGCGGATATCGACGACGCGGCTCAGAAGACGGCCGCGGCGAAGGCCGGCGCCCAGGCGAGCATCAAGAACCTCGCGCACGACTATCCGATCTTCGCCGAGGACGAATTGCCCGTCGACAAGCGCCTTGACAAGACGGCGCTCGCGCAGGCGACCGAGGCGCAGCTCGCGGGCGTGCTCGAGTCGCACATCGCGGATCGCAACAAGGTGGTCGTGAACGCGCGCGACCAGCTCTCGGACAATCACGAGCGCATCTACAAGCTGGACAAGCTGATGCCCGCGTTCTACGCGGGGATGGGCATCGCGCCGGGCTCCATCCACGACCAGATCATTCAAGACAAGATGCACGACGACGCGATCACCAAGATCGTCGGCGGCATCCTGCTCGCGATCGTGGCGGTCGCGCTGACGGTCGTCTCGATGGGCACCGCAACCCCGGCGATCGTCGCCGCGGGCGCGTCGATGGGCGCGGCCGGCATCAGCGCGTACATGGCGATCGACGAGTACAAGGAGTACACGGCGCAGCACGCGATGGCGGAGGCCGGCTTCGCGGACGATCCGAGCGTGGCGTGGCTCGTGCTGTCGATCGTCGGCGCGGGCGTGGACATGGCGGCGGTCGTCAAGGCCGTGCGCGCGCTCGCGCCCGCGGCGAAGGCGCTCGAGGCGGGTGGCGAGATCAAGGACTTCACGAAGGTCGTCGAGGCGCTGAAGAAGTCGAAGCAGCTCGAAGAAAGGGCTGCGGCCGCCGCGGAGAACGCGGCGGCGGCGCGCGACGCCTACAAGCTGGCGAAAGCCGACCTCGGCAAGGCGCTCGGCAAGGTGTACGGCGGGCTCGGGCCATTCGCCGATCCCGACGTGTATCGCGCGCTCGTGAAGATGGCTGCCGCCCAGATTCGCAAGGGCATTCACTCGCTCGACGCGTTCATCTCGGAGATCCGCGCCGCGAACGCCGCCAAGGGGCTCGGCGAGCTCTCGGCCGAGCAGCTCATGAAGGCGAAGGAGGCATTCGCCGCGGGCGAGACCGAGGCCAAGGTGCTCGAGAAGCTCGCGCTGAAGGTCCCAGACTCGGCGCAGCTCACCAAGCTCCTCGACCTGATCAAGGACCCGGCGCGGCTGCACGCGGTGCTCGAGGTGCTCTCTCCTGCCGAGCTCGAGGCGGCCATCGCCGGGATCAGGCGCCCCGAGGCGCTCGCCCATTTCCTCGAGCACGTCGGCTCCGAGAGCGGCGCGAAGATGGTCAAACGATGGCTCGGCAAGGGCAAGCTGCGCCTGCTCGATGACTTCATGGATCGCATGACCGCAGGTGCGAAGGAGCTCGCCGAGACCTCCGGCGTGCACGCCGACTCCGTCATCATCGATTCCAACACGGTGGTCGCGATCCTGGCCGATGCCGACGGCAAGACGCTGGGCGCCGGCATGAATGCAGGCGAGGTCGCGCGCGTGAATTGGGTCAAGAGCCTGCCGCCAGGGACTGAGCTGCGCGTTGGCAACGTCACGGTAGGCGAGAGCGCGGTCGGCAGGGTCACGCTGCACGGCGGCGTCAAGGGCCTCCCGATCACCGTGCTGCGCGACTCGGACGAGTACAAAGGCCTCCTCTCGGTGCTAGAGTCCAGCGGGATCGGCGCCAAGAAGGGTGCTGCGGATCGCGCGATGGTGGCCGACGCGTTCTTCGCGAAGAGCGAGGGCGGCGCGGTTCCGAAGTTCGCGACCGCCGACAACGACGTCTTTACCAAGCTCTCGAAGCACGCAGACCCACGCGTCGTCCTCAACCCCGGCGAGACGCTGCCCGCGGTGCGGTCCAGCGGGTTCAACGTCGTCATCAACGGCCGAACGCTCACCGTGATCCCCCTCCGGTAGGAGCCGTGCGATGTACGACTACTTTGTTGCCAAGCTCGCGTGCCCGAACTGCGGAACGGTCAGCGCCGCTGATTCCTCGACGAACCTGCAGACGCACATCCGCGACGACGCGCGCGGGATCGAGATCCCCGTCGGGTTCGAGCTCGACCCGCTCGAGGTCCGCGATCAGGACATCGAGGAGTCCGGGTACCTCCCGACCGGCGGCGCGCGGTCCGACGATCGGACGCGACTACTCGCACCGTGGGTGTGCCCGACGTGCAATCACGAGAACTGGGCGCGGGTGACGCTCGCCGGCACGAACGTGTCCGCGATCGAGGCGGTCGCGCTCGATCGCGCGGCGCTGGCGGGCGCGCAGTTCATCGCAGAGAGCTGCTTTGTCATCTCGGCGCAGCTCTTGGGCCGCCCGCTGGCGGACTTCGCGCCCGGAGGGCCGGATCCCGTCGCCGTGCTGCGCAAGTTGCTGCCCTAGATTGAACCCCAGCGGTCGTTGGACGGATTTCGACGGCGAATCCGAGATCGACGAGGGAGAGCTTCCGGGGTCGCCGGTCGAGCCGCTGGTGAGCCCTCCACTCCCGCTGAGTTCCCGCTCGGATACGCATGGTAGCCAGCACGGGGGTCGGATCCGTTCGCCCAGCTGTCTCTCGAGCAGTTTGCAGCGCTCGAGGCCGATCCGAAGGAACAGCTGCTTGACCGGCTCGATCGCCTCGTGAGCAACGGAACGATCACCAGCACGTCGCCCACGGCTTCGAGACGGCCTCGATGATGCGCGCAGACGTTCAGTCGACGATCACGGCCGCCACCGGGAACAGCGCGAACCGCATCGCCCGATCTTCTCCTGGCCGACGAAGCTGCTGGGACAGCGATGCGTCCGCGCTACGCAGTGCGTCCATGAGTGCCGGCTCCGCGATGCCATCGCGTCGCAGCGACGCTGACTGCAGACCTCGCATGACCGCGGCACGGTCGTCCCCACCGAGCAGGATGGGATCTCGCCCCGGCTCGATCACCGCGACGACGAGGTCGAGGCTGCTCTCGACGAACAGGCCTCCCTGATTGCGAACGCCCTGGCGGCCATAGATCAGCAACCCGAAAGGCGTGCGGATGTGGTCTGGAACGCCGGTCCGGTCGACGAGGCGAACGTACGCTGCTCCGGTCGGGCGATCGGGGAGACCCGCCGCCCGCAGCGCGTCGACCAGCGGATCCACGTTCAGCCCGAGCCGTGCTGCCACCCCCGGACCGCTTCCAAGCACCGGCATGTCTCCAAAGTCGCCACACGCGAGGTGCCGGCCGGCGATGTCGAGCACGGTCGCCCCCTCGGACACTGCCCC
Source organism: Kofleriaceae bacterium (assembly GCA_041495365.1). Taxonomy (GTDB): domain Bacteria; phylum Myxococcota_A; class Polyangia; order Haliangiales; family Haliangiaceae; genus JABFXX01. The sequence continues at coordinate 9,370 of JBGQCL010000449.1, forward strand.
ATGCTCAAGATCCCGCGCGAGCCTCGCAACCCTTGCCGACTGCGATGCATCGCCGTCGAACGGGATCTCTCCTGGAGCGCCGCTTTGTTGGGAACCGCGCGCGCTCATGGCACGCTGTCCGTGCCGCATGCGCAATCGCTTCGATCACCTGGCCAAGCAGATCGGGCAGA
>JBGQCL010000450.1:0-9538 GCA_041495365.1 Kofleriaceae bacterium
AGTTCGTCGCCGAGCTGCTCCACGCGCAGTCGGCGCGCTGCAAGAAGCCGCTGATCCGGTTCAACTGCGCCGCGCTGCCCGCCGAGCTCGCCGACGCCGAGCTGTTCGGCCACGCCCGCGGTGCGTTCACCGGCGCGAGCTCCAGCCGCCCGGGCTTCTTCGCCCAGGCCGACGGCGGCACGCTGATCCTCGACGAGATCGGCGAGCTGCCGCTCACGGTCCAGGCCAAGCTGCTCCGCGTGCTCCAGGAGGGCGAGATCCAGCCGGTCGGCTCGGGCCGGATCGACAAGATCGACGTCCGGGTCGTCGCCTCGACCAATCGCGACCTCGCCGCCGAGGCCAAGACCGGTGTGTTCCGCGAGGACCTCTACTACCGGCTCGCGGTGGTCGAGCTCGTCGTGCCGCCGCTGCGCGACCGCAAGGACGACATCCCCGCGCTCGCCGCCGAGTTCGCGCGCCGCTACGGCGACCGCTTCGGCCTGGGCACGGTCAGCCTCGAGTCCGCGCTGGTCGACGCGCTGGTCCGGTCCGACTGGCCCGGCAACGTCCGCCAGCTCGAGAACACGATCGCCCGGCTCGCCGCCCTGTCCGCCGGCGGCGTGATCGGCCTGGCCGACTACCAGCTCGCCACCGGCGAGGGCCCGCCGCCGCCCCCCGTCCCGATCGAGGCCCACGACGCCGGCGACGAGCACGCCAATGCTCCGGCGATCGACGCGCGCAGCGGCCCGTCGCTCAAGGAGCAGGTCGAGGCGTTCGAGCGCGGCCTGGTCGGCCGCGCGCTCGACGCCACCGGCGGCAACCAGTCCGAGGCGGCCCGCCGGCTCGGCGTCTCGCGCGTCACCCTGATCGACAAGATGAAGAAGTACGGCCTGGGCTCCAAGCGCTGACCGCGGCCGCGTACGCGCCGGCCGCGCCATCCGCCCGGCGTGTGATTTCACACCGCACGGACACGATGCCCGACCGAGGCACAACGCCATGGCGAGATCGGGAATAACCCGGCGAAACCAGGCCGTGCGCCCGGGCACGTCCAGTGCACCCGTCGACGCTCACTTTCCGTCCACAGGAGACCACATGTCCAAGCTTCGCATCGCCGTCATCACCGCCGCCATCGCCCTCCCGCTCGGCGCCTTCGCCAAGGACGCCATGCTCAAGGGCCACCCGAACCTCGAGAAGGCCCGCGCGGCGCTCCACGACGCCGACAAGTACATCACCGCGTCGCAGAAGGCCAACGAGCACGTCTGGGGCGACGAGGGCGGCCACGGCAAGAAGGCCAAGGAAGCGATCGCGACGGCGAAGCAGGAGCTCGATCTCGCGGCCGAGTGGGCCAGCGCGCACCCGAAGTGATCGGCGCGCGCCCGGGCGCGTGACCGGCCGGCCTGCAAAGCTCGCCCAAACCGTGCGCGGCGCTTGCGAGCACGCGGCGCCGGCTGCTACGCCCGGGGCATGGAGTCGATCGTCCACGTCTGCAACGGCGACAGCACCGCCAATTCGCTCTCGCTCGCCGATCTCCCCGGTGAGATCCGCGTGTGGGCCGATGCCCTCGATCAGGGCCCGCTGCTGCCGGTCTCCGATCAGGAGCACTGGAAGCTGCGCGACGAGTTCTGGGCCGCGCGCGGCGTGCGCGACGCGGGCGGCCGGCTCGCCGCCTACGACCACGGCGTCGACGAGGCCGCGCGCGCCGAGGAGCTCATCCTGTGGTTCGAGCACGACCTGTTCGACCAGCTCGCCCTGATCCGCCTGCTCGCCCGCCTCGCCCGCCGCGGCCTGCCCGCCCAGCTCACCCTGGTCTCGATCGACCGCCACCCCGAGGTCCCCAACTTCCTCGGCCTGGGCCAGCTCCAGCCCGAGCAGCTCGCCGAGCTCTGGCCGCGCCGCACCCCGCTGTCGCGCGACGCGATCGACGAGGCGATCACCGCCTGGATCGCCGTCACCGCCCCCGATCCGCGCGCCCTGCCGTTCCTCACCAAGCGGATCAAGGCGCTGCCGTTCCTCGCCGGCGCCCTCGAGCGCCAGCTCGAGGAGTTCCCCGATCCCACCAGCGGCCTGTCCCGCACCGAGCGCCAGGTCCTGGCCGCCGTCGCCCGCGGCGAGGCCACCGCCGGCGCGCTGGTCGCCGCCGTCCAAGCCATCGACCCGCGCTACCCGATCACCGACCTGGTCCTGCTGTGGACCATCCACGTCCTGGGCCGGTGCGGCTTCGTCGACGGCGCACCCGAAGGCGCCCCCAGCCCGGCGGCGCTCAAGTCGCTCCACGTCACCATCACGGCGCGCGGCCGCGAGGCCCTCGCCGGCGCGATCGACCGCGTCCACGACTGCGGCATCGACGACTGGCGCGGCGGCGTCCGCCTCGCCGGCAAGGGCCCGGTCTGGCGCTGGGACGGCGCCCAGCGCAAGCTGTACGAGAAGTGACGCTGGCGTTCTCGCCGGCAAGGGCCGGGGCGGCGCCGAGGCGGCGCCCAGCGCAAGCTGATCGAGAAGTGACACTGGGGCCGCGAGCATCTCCGTCCTGGATGCCCTCCGCGACGCATCGACGGTAGAATTCGGCGTGGCTCCTCGATCGCCGGGCAGGTTACCGTGTGACTTTGCAGTGTACGACAGCTACGGCCAGCTGCTCGCGCTCGTAGAATCGAAGCGACGGTTCCGTACCACCCCGTCCTGGGCTCGCGAGTGGCACGAGATCGTGATGGAGCGGGCAGACCGACCCATCAACGCGGCCGTCTTGCTCGTCGCACCCGATCGTGCCCATGCCTGGCTTCCCCGTGCGGACAAGTCCGCTCCTCCCGATTGGACCTTAGACGCTGAGCCGTGGCTCGATCCCTATTTCACCCGCTTGAAGATCCCTGCACATGAGGTTGCCCCTCACGTCTTCAAACAGATCCTCGGACTCTGGCTCCGGGACGTCTCCGACGGAGAGCTGCCTCGTGATGCCATGGCCGAACCTGCGAAGGCGCTGCTCTCTGGACTCCGCGGGGGCGAGGTCGTCGAGCGGAACGAGGTGTGAGCATCTCGCTGAGAGCGGCGCGCGCCCATGGGCGGGGATCATCCCCATCGTAGCGCACTTCAGCGCTGCCTCATCAGCTCGCACCGGCTCCACCGTCCCGGCGAGCGCTTCTCCAGTGCACGATCCCAGGCTGCCAGCCCAGGCCACTTCCTGCCGATCCCCAGCCGAACTGGATCTGTACGTTCTTACAAGACCTTCAACACGCAGAGTCAGCTACACTACGGTCGTGACGGAGCCGCGGAGCGACCACAGTCCGCCAGCACCGGCCTCGCCGGCAGGTCCCAGCGGACCACGGGATCCGACGGGGAGCAACCAGGGTCCGCCAGCATCGACTTCTGCGGCAGGCCCCAGCGGACCACGGGATCCGGCGGGGAGCGACCAGGGTCCGCCAGCATCGACTTCTGCGGCAGGCCCCAGCACACCACTGGACCAACAGGATCGCCGCACGAACAGCCCACCAGAGCCGCCCTACGGCGTCAAGTTGCTCTGGGAAGAGTTCAAGCTCGCTCAAGACAAGATCGATCGCATCGGTGATTTTCACTTTCGCGTTCGAACGTGGGCGATCACTCTGTCCACCGCGCTCGTCGTGGCAGCTATCGCCAACAAAGTTCCCGGGTACGCATACCTTGCAATGCTGCCGCTTATTGTCGCATTCAATCTGATCGACCGAGCGCAAACAAAGTGGCAGGGAGCTTTATTGGGAAGAGCGCGGCACCTCGAAAAACAGTTACGAGCTCGCGGACTGGAAGGACCTCGGATTGCGCAGTTCCTCGACGATTCCAGACGCGACTTGATGGAAGGGTGGTTTGGTCGCCGCGTCGTTGAGAACGGGCGCGTCTTCTACCTCGTGATGTACATCCTCGTGTTGACAGCTAGTGTCGTGGCCTGGCGCGATACACGGCCCACGGTCCCTGCTACGCGGCCACCTATTGCATCACCAACGACTCCACCTGGAATTCCGGCAACGCCCACCGGGCAGGCGGCACCAACTGCGTCGGGTGGCGCTCCGTCAGCGCCTGCCGCGCCACCGGCTGCGACACCACAGGATGCGCAACCTGCAATACCAACAACATCCGCAGGGCAGCCCGCCGCTACGCCACTGGATGCGCAACGTGCGACACCAACAGCGCCCACCACCCCACCAGCTGATGCACCGTAGCGTATGGCTTCTAAGCTCTCAGCGGCCGCCGCAGCACTAGAGATTCTCGACGAGGAGGTCGAGTCGGACACCGACCTCCTCGACATGGTTGACAACTTCGAAGTCATCGCGAGCGCGTTTGACGCGTGGTTGATTCCCCAAAAACGCTGGCGGCGAAAGAAGGTAAAGCCGCTGCAGGCAGTGTTACGAACCATTGGCAAGGCGAACAACAACGAGCAGCTTATGGAGCTTGCCGATAGAGTAAATAGCAAGACAAAGGAGATTCGGCGAGCGGCATACCGAGGCTTCGATTTCGATACGATCGATCTCATCGGCGACGCCAATCAGCTTCGCGAAGACCTGCAAGAACTTCTTGCCAAACTGTTTACTCATCCGGGGACCTCTGATGATGCCGACTAAAGAGCTCCTTACTGACTCCGTGATCGTTCGCTTGCGCAAGCAAGTCGGCGCTGCGGATCAGCTTGTCCTCTTCGGTTCGCGGGCGGCAGGCGTTGCGCGTCCCAACTCCGACTGGGACGTGCTTCTTGTGCGCGCAGGCGGACCCACAATTCGAAGCGCATCTAACATCGACCTCGTCGAAATCGCGAGGTCGCAGCTCACCAGTACTGACTGGCTGGGCTCAGAGCTGGCTGGCCATATCGCGGCGTACGGGAAGTGGATCGTTGGAGATGCGCCTTGGAGAGAATCTGTCCACCGTTCGAAGCTAGCGATAGATCGAAAAGGAGAGCGCTTGAAATCGAGACTGCGCAACATGGAGAGATCTTGGGAGATCCTTCAGCCTGCCTATCAAAGGCGCTTCGCCACAGTTGTGCGTCGTGACGTACAGCGATACCACTGTTTGGTGGAGGGTCGGCCGGTCGCGCCCAGCAGCACTCTAGATGAGGCTTGGGGGCCCGCTGAGATGGAGGCAGCGTTCCCGCTAGTTCGTGCTCGCCTTTCAGTGCGGCTCGCTCACTTCCTCGAAGAGATGCTTCTGCTCTCCTAGTCCCCGTGACAGAGCTTGATCAGGCGCGCGTGGTACGCTTTGAGCTTCGACGCCGGCACCGCGCTGGATGACCTCCGCGCCGAGTGGTGGACATCGAGGCGCTGGCCCGCGCCGCCGAGGCGGCTGCCGATGCACTGCCTACACCGGCCTCCGATCGCCAGCGCCTGCTGTTCGGCCGGATCCAGTCCCTCGTCACCAAGACGTCGGAGCAGGCCAGCGCCTGGCTTCGCTTCGCGAACGCACCGGTCACGGCGCTCGCGGCGCAGATGGAGGCACGCCGCAGCGCATCGGGTTACTGAGTCGACGCAGCTCCGCGCACACCCACCTGCGCCGAGCGTGCCTCTCCGAAGATCCGGAACGATCCCAAAATCCGGAAAGGCGGCATCCGCGCGGGGCGATGCACTGTGAGTGGGCCGTCCTGTCCCACCTGGCCTCCTTGCGCGGGCCAGTCACAGGGCCGCCCACGCGGTCTCCCGTCCCATGGCCGCAGCCGACTGCGCCGATCGTGGTGGTCCCTCGTCGGCTGTCGACCAGCGCCGGCGCCTCGCGACCGGGACGCTCGCCCGCCCAGCTACTGCCGGTTCCCGCTGACCCGAGTCGTCGCAATCGAGCGCGGCAGCGGCAGCATCTGGGACTTCGCTCGCCGTCTGCGGCTGTGGCCGAACGAGGTTCCCGTCGCGTGCTCGAGCAACGCTGCCCGGTAGCGCTCGCTTGCGGGCCCCGCGACGTTCCTCTAGGCTGGATGGGATGGACGGGGTGGTTCGCGGCAGCGCTGAAGCGTCTCGGGCATTCGCCCGCCGCCGATGGGCCCTCCTACCCGTCGTGGCCCTGGTCCTCGCCGCGTTGACCGCCGCCGCGCCGGTCGCGACCGCTCCGCTGGTTCGCCGCATCATCTCCGCGTCGTTCCAGGGTTCCGCCACGATCATCACGATCGCCGCAGGTTCGAACGACGGTGTTCAGAAGAACTGGAGGGTATGTCTGTTGCGCGACGATGGCGATGAACCGCTGCCCGGTGGCGAGGTCGAGGTGATTCGCGTCGACAAGGCCGTGACGATCGGCAAGATCCACTTGACCTCCGATGCGCTCAAGGGGCATCGGCGCGTGCTGCTCAGCCCCTGAGCCAGCGGGCCGAGCGCCAACCGACCACCTCGGTGCTACGGTCCTGGTGTGGACGTCGAGACCGCGCGCGAGACCATCGCGGCCGAGCCTCCACCCCGGCTCCGGCTGGACGAGCTGCTGCGCGAGCTGGGCGCGCACGACGGTGGCTCGCCGCCGCCGCCGCGCGCGGACAGCGTGACGGTCGGGGCGCTGGTCGACAAGGCTGCCGAGAGCGGGTTCGGGTTCCTGCTCGGCGTGCTGACGCTGATCGCGATCCCGTTCGTCGGGCTATCGACGCCGTTCGGGCTGGCGATCGCGTTGCTCGGCGCCCAGCTGATGATCGGGCTGCGCCACCCCTGGCTGCCGGCCCGGGCGCGCCGGCGTGCGCTGCAGATGGCGATGCTCGACCGCGTGCTCGGCCTGCTCGCCCGGCGGACGCGCTGGCTGACCCGGCTATCGCGGCGGCGCTGGGAGCCGCTGATCCAGCCCCGGCTGATCGGGCTGGGCGTGGTGCTGCTCGCGCTCGGGCTCGCGCTGCCGCTGCCGGTTCCGGGGTCGAACCTGATGTTTCTGATCCCGCTGTTCACCTACTCGCTCGGCATCCTGGAGCGCGACGGGCTGTGGGTCGTGCTCGGCCACCTCGGGACGCTGATCGACATGGCGCTGCTCGTGGTGTTCGGCGCGACGGTGGTCGAGGTGCTGCACCGGATCTGGCACTGGGTCGCCTGAGCGGGGACGACGGGGACGACGAGGCGACGCGCGGCGGCTCACCGCGCCGCTCACCGGGATTGCCGCAGCAGCTCGGCGATGTCCTTCTGGCCCGCCGGGTCCTCGAGCAGGGTGACCGGCTGGTCGACCAGCACGGGGTCCTCGAGCATGATCTCGACGGCGCGCCGCGCGCCGATCAGGCCCGAGGCGCGGCCCGGCGCCTGCAGCGCCCAGTCGGCGACGGCGGCTCCGATCACCACGTCGCGGATCCAGGTCAGGTCCTTGCGGAACCGCTCGTCGGTGTAGCCCCGGGCATCGCCGAGGCCGAACCACAGGATGCGCGAGAACCGCAGGCGCCGGCCGGGCGGCAGGAGCAGGGTCTCGCCTGCCTCGGCGGTGGCGCGGCTGGACTTGACCAGGCGCGACAGCCGGCCGCACAGCCGCCAGTCGGCGAGCCCGGCGGCGCCGCGCAGCGGGCGATCGTCCTTGAACACCGGGAGCACGAGGGTGTCGCGCGCGGCCTCGTCCCAGCGCGCGAGATCGAGCGGGAGGACCGAGAGCGCCACGGTCAGTCCTCGTCCTCGGGGCGCCGGCCGACCGCGGCCGCGATCCGGTCGAGCACGCCGTTGACGAACGCCGACGACTCGGCGGTGCCGAACCGCTTGGCGAGCTCGACGGCCTCGTTGATCACGACCTTGACCGGCACGCCGCCGAACGCGACCAGCTCGCACGCGCCGAGCCGCAGGATGTTGCGATCGACGCGCGACATCCGGTCGATCCGCCAGTTCTTGGACGCCGCGCCGATCAGCGCGTCGATCTGCGCGGCGTGCTGGGACGCGGCGGCGACCAGCTCGCGCGCGAACGCCTGGGCCGTGGGGTCGAGCTCGAGCTCGAAGGCCTCGGCCCAGCTCGAGACAGCGCCCGCGACGTCGGTCGCCGGATCGCCGTCCCGCGCGTACAGCAGCTGCAGCGCGTAGGCGCGGCCGCTGCGCCGGGTGCCAGCGGTCATGGCGCGCGCCTTCGCGGACGCCCGGCCCACGCGCCCGGGCAGCGGACGATGGTCACCAAGTCGGCGTCGCCGCCCGATCGCACGATGGCATCGAGGGCCCCGGCGATCAGCGGCTCGACGATCGGCGCGTTGAACCGGCTCGCGACGATCGCGAACCGGAGGCCGGCGGCGGACAGGTGACCTTCGATCAGCTGCGGCATGCCCCGCAGATATACACCATCGGCTGCGGGGCTACTGCGCCTCGCGCCGCCGTGCGCCGGCGCGCCCCGGGATGGCCAGGCGCTCGACGATCTCGATGCCGAAGCCTTCGAGCCCGGCGATCTTCCGATCGCTCCACATCATGAGCCGGATCCGGTGGAGCCCGAGATCGGCGAGCACCTGGGCGCCCAGGCCGAAGTCGCGCAGCGCCTCGCTGGAGTCGTTGCGCGCCCGCGCCAGGTCGCGCGGAGCGGTCCGCTGCAGCACGAGCCGCTCGAACGACGGCCCGAGCCGGGTCCGGCTGCGATTGACGACGTAGAGCAGGACGCCGACGCCGGCCTGGTCGATCGCCTCGACCGCGGCGAGCAGGTCCGGCCGCAGCGCGAACGGGTCGACGAGCGGATCGGCCGCCGCGACCCGGACCAGCACTGCCTGGCCGGCGGCCGACACCGCCGCGACGTCGCCGCGCACCAGCGCGAGGTACTCGGTGTCCTCGACCTCGGTGTCGTAGTAGTGCGCGACGAACGGCTCGCCCGGCCCGAGCCCGCCCGGCCGCAGCGCGCCGGTGCCCTGGCGCCGCACGATCCGCTCGCGCTGCAGGCGGAAGGCGATCAGGTCGGCGACGCTGAGCAGCAGGAGGCCGTGGCGTGCGGCGAACTCCTCGAGCTCGGGGCGCCGCGCCATCTCGCCGTCGTCGCGCATGATCTCGCAGATCACGCCGGCCGGGCGGCAGCCGGCGAGCCGCGCGAGGTCGACCGAGCCCTCGGTCTGTCCGGTGCGCACCAGGACGCCGCCCTTGCGGGCGCGCAGCGGGAACACGTGGCCGGGCGACACGATCTGCGCCGGGCTGGCAGTGTCGGCGATCGCGGTGCGGATCGTCGTGGCGCGATCGCGCGCCGAGATCCCGGTCGATACGCCGTGTCGGGCCTCGATCGACACGGTGAACGCGGTGCCGAGCGACGCCTGGTTGTCGCGCACCATCATCGGCAGCTCGAGCCGGTCGATCATCGCGTCGTCCATCGCCAGGCAGATCAGGCCGCGCGCGTGGGTCGCCATGAAGTTGATGTGCTCGGGCGTGACCATGTCGGCCGCGAACACCAGATCGCCCTCGTTCTCGCGGTCCTCGTCGTCGACCAGGATCACCATCCGGCCGGCGCGGATCTCGTCCAGGGCGCGGGTGACGCGATCGATCGCCGTCGAAGCGGTGGCCGGAGCAGGCGCGGGACCGGGCGTGAGCCCGGGCGTGATCGATGACGTCATGGCTTCACCAGCTTACATCTCGACCGCGTTTACCACAGTCGAGCCGGGCAACGCATATCAGCGACGCCGGCGGCGCACGAGCACAGCCAGCGCGCCGAACAGCATGCCTGCGCTGGCGCC
>JBGQCL010000451.1:0-9510 GCA_041495365.1 Kofleriaceae bacterium
AACCCCAGCAACCGCTCACCCACTCACCAAGGAGGATCCCACGACGAAACTCAGGAAGACCAAGAACCGCATTCAACGAACCGAGGTCGATGGGGAGATGTAGATGTCGTTAATGGGAGAATCTAGTTGACGTCCTCCAGGCGGCGGCGCCCGTTCCACCCGGCGATCTCCTTGTTGTCACATGTCACCGCGTCGCGCGGGTACCGGCGATCAGCCCACGCCCATGATGCCGATCCGGCTACCTGCGGATCGAGGCGCGGGGGAGGGGCAGTGGATCAATTGGAGGAGTCGTCGGGTTCCTTCTGGCACACCGGTGGCGCACGGGGCGCTCGCGAGAGGCCGGTGCGCGGCATAACCCTGTGAAGTTGCGGCCTTGGGCGACCATGATCGCGCCGCGCACGAGCTGGACGTGCTCCCGCTGGAGCTTCTCCAGCTCGCCGCGGCGCGGGGACGCAAGCGCGATCAGCACGCAGTACAGCGTGCGGTTGATCCGCCTGCGCTCGACCTTGGCGACCGTCTCGGGCTTGGCGTTCGGGTGCGGGGGCGCGACGATGTTCCGCAGCAGCCGGGAGAACTGCTCCGGTGTCAGGTAGGTCTCGCGGGGCACGTGCTTCGCCCGGAACTTCGGCACCAGCTTCGAGATCACCCCATGGAACACGCCGCGTGCCTCGCCGCTCGCGAGCCCGCCGCGGAGCACGACCAGCTCCTTGTGGATGCTGTGCGTGTGCGCGCCGTCGCGATGCGCTTCGCGATGTAGCGCTCGATGTGCGATCGCGTAAGATCGGCTAGCTGCACCGTGCCGAGCAGCCGGGCGATGTGCCGCGCCTCCTGCTCGTACGAGCTCCGCGTCGCCTCGGGCTTGCTCGCGCAGACCGTCTCGGTGAAGTAGTCGAGCGCCTCGCTCAGGGCTACGAGCGTGCCGGTGATCTGAATGGCATCGGATGCAGGCCCTGCCACTGCTTCGCGATCTCGCCGCCCAGCAGCACCGATGCTTGATTCGCCAGAACGGCTTCTTGAAGTTGAGCTTTATTGCTCGGGTACCGGACTGCAGCGGTGCACTTCACGGCGGCAAGCATCGTGCGCTCGATGCCTCGAAGGCCGACGGCTTCCGCGGCGAGCACGATGGGCTCAAGGTCGTGCGGATGCTTCTGCACCCCCTTAGCCGGCATCGTGCCGCCGTGCGCCCGCACGAAGGCCGTCAGGACCTTCTCAACGACCTGCTGTGATGCCCACTTCGACAGCCCAAAATTTCCCCTGGGATCGACGGCCTGATCGACGGCGGTCGGCCAATCGACCCGAAGCTCAAGCGGAACGTACTTGAGCGCCTCGAATGCAGCCTTCGCTTTGGGAAGAAGACCGTCGAGAAGTCCGCGCTCCGGCTTGGTCAAGCGGTCCGCGATGTCGGGCGGACCGTCCTCGATCATCTTGGCGAAATCGAGCCGAACAGTTCCGTACGTGAGAGGGAACTTGATAGCCCACGCCTCGTGACCGATCCGAACCAACATGCGACCGATGGCGGGATTGATGAGCGCGCGCGGTCCGTACTTGGCTGCGAAGTAGACATCCACGGGCGCGAGCAAGTCGCTTCCCAGAGGAAGCAACATCTCCAACTCCCTCTGGATCGTCAGACGAGCATGAAAGGCCCGGGCCGGAATCGCGATGCAATCTTTCGAGAGTCGTTGGTCGAGATCGTCGAGATACGAGCGAAGGGCCGCAGGATCGTTGCTCAGCTCGTTCCAGGTGGACATGGGTGGACTCCGTCGCTGTGGAAGTCTAGGAAACAATCGGGGACGACGCCATGCCCCATCCCCGAGGGAGGGATCTGCCGCAACAGAGCGGCCGACGGCACGTGGTTGAAGGAAGCTGAGCAGCTACGTTCGTGGACACCGGAGCAGTAGCTGCGCGCTCGCTGCTGCCCAGGCGCTCACGCGGGGGGCCACGCCGCGCGAGCAGGCGTAGGCCAGCGGCGGCGAGCGAGCAAGGCCATCACCGCAGCCGGAACGATCGAGCGAGGAGGCGGCCGACCTTATCGTCGTCGCGACCGATCGATGCCATCATTGCGGGGCCGCCCGCGGGCGAGCAGATCCGCCTGTCGCGCTCGAGACCTTGCTCCTGCACGCGAGCGCGAACGAGCACTTCTGGACCGACGAGATCGACCTGCTCGATGACGCTGCGACCGCCTCTTCGGACGCCCTGTCGAGGCCGCTCCAGAGGCCTGATGCCGCGGTGCGGTCAACAGCGACCGCGGCCATCGGCCACCGATGGTGCGACCTGTTACGACGGTGCCTCCTCTACGTCGGCGCGCTCGAGATGAACGCCGAGGCGACGTGCTCGACGATGCGATCCGCGTCGAGCAACTGGTGCGCAACACCGCCGGCCGATCGATGAGCGGATCGAGCGCACGGTCGAGCTGCGCGAGCGTTGGCTCAAGTTCCTGCTCGATGCCACCTATCAGCCTGCCACCCGTGTGACGCGCGCGAGGCGATCACGCACGGCGGGGATCGGCACGGGGCAGAGCGGTGTGGTCCGGCGCGTGACAACCCTGCGAATGTTCGTTATGCAAGTAGCTGGTCGAACAGGCAGGACGCCGAAAAGTGCAGGCACACGCGTATCAGCCCTTGATACCAACGATCCCCGACGCTAGGCTGATGATAACAGAACCCGTCGGGGTTCGCGGTTCCTCGGAGCCGCAGATCTCGGCGGGTCGTTTACTTTTCGGGCGACGTCGGTGAGGTACGCGAAGCCCGCGACGACCTTCGAGGAGCAAGCCGACCTGCTGCTGAAGCGCGGCATGATCGGCGATCGCGCGACGCTGATCGCTCGGCTCTCCTTCGTCAACTACTACCGCTTGAGCGCGTACTGGTGGCCGTTTCGCAAGCCCGGTCCGACGGCGCTCGAACGGCTCGACGAGTTCATCGAGGGCACCGAGTTCGCTACGGTGTGGGACCACTACGTGTTCGATCAACGACTGCGCGTGCTCGTGATGGAGGCGATCGAGCGCATCGAGGTCGCGACCCGCACGCAGCTCGCGTATCACCACGCGCACGCGTGGACGCCCGATGCGTACGCGACGAACCGGGCCTCGCTGCCGCGGTTGGCGGCGGGCCCTCCCACGGATCCCAGGACGCATGCAGCCTTCCTCGAGAAGCTGGACGTCAACCTCCAGCAGAACGGCGACAAGCCGTTCGTGCGCCACTTCAAGACCAAGTACACCGCGAGCGCTCACTTGCCGATCTGGATGGCCGTCGAGCTGATGTCGCTCGGAAACGTCACCAGCATGTACCAGGGCTGCACCGACGACGTCCGCGATCTCGTCGCGACGCATGTCGGGGGCGTCTCCAACGCGATCTTCGGGTCGTGGTTGCTGACGCTGCTCAATGTCAGGAACATCTGCGCGCACCACGGTCGGCTTTGGAACCGCAAGCTCGCCAAGATTCCGGCGCTCCCCGCGTACAAGGCGCGGCCCGAGTGGTACCAGCCGCACTTCGACAGCACCAAGGTCTACGCCGCGCTCACGATCTGCAACTACGTCCTGACGATCGTCACGGCCGGCTCGTCGACGTGGGGCAAGCGCCTCGCGACGCTGCTCGGCGAACACCCCCGCGTGCAGATCGCCGACATGGGCTTCCCGGTGAAGTGGCTCGACAGCTCGTTGTGGGCGAACGCGAGGTGAGGAAGGTGAGCCGGCCGGAGCGAGAGGCTCTCGAGGTGAGGTCGCCGGTGCCGAGTTCCCGTCGATGCAGAACAGCAGCTTCTGGACGAGGCAGATGGCCGTCGTCGCCCATAGCCACCGTCCAGCGGCAGCGTGCCGATGGACGTCCACGACCAGGCCGTCGAGAGTCCACGGACCAAGAGTACCCAGCTCGGCGCGGCGCTCGGCGACCTCGTAGTGCTCGATCATCCGGCGCCTCACCCATCCGTCGAGTGCCGTGGTGAACTCGGAATCGGCGAGCCACGTCCGCCCCCACTCGTCTTGTCACGAGCGGTCGAGGCTCACGGGATGCGGGTCAGCTTGAGCTGGACAGCCCTGTCCTGATGCCACGCGCGGTGCGTGGCCTCGGGGCCGCAGGCGGCGGCAATATCGTCCGGCTCGATCGGCAAAGCGTACGCGGCCGCGTACGTTAGCTGCGAGGGGCGCCATACGCCCAGGTCATGAACTGCCACGGTTCGCCCAGGTTCAGACCGATGGTGTGCCCCCAGGAGTACCTACCGATCTCGGAGACCACGTGCCACTCCCAGTCGCGGGGAGGGCCGTCGGTGACCCGCTGGTACAGGTCGAGGCAGACGAACGCGAAGTCGCGTGCCGGGTCGGCCGACAACACCGGCAGGACAGCACTCAGCAAGCGGCTCGGCATGCCGCTCACCGTCTGACCAGGGCCGACGAACAGCCCCTCGATCATGCGGGGCACGTGGTGTCGGTCGAAGGCCTGGGCCGGGGTCGCCATGGGCGAAGGTTACCCGCGAATCGCCGCATGTTGGTTGCAGGTTCATCGGCGCCAAGGAGCAGCAGCGTCGGTTCCGCAAGCAGGTCAAGGCTTGCCAGGCGGAGAGTTCCGATGACGACATGCACGGTGCCCTCGACCTCGCGCACCCGGATGGCGATGATGCCGGGGACGATGCCCGAGGCCGACTTCCGCGAGCAGGCGCCCCAGCTCGGCGTCGTCCGAGAACTCGACCGTCGCGGTCATGTCAGCGGGCAGCTCGGGCTGCCCGCTTGGCGCACAGTGCCCGGAACACCTCGTCCGCAGGCACGGTCTGGCCGGCATCCGCCTGCGCCAACGAACGTTCGAGCGCGGCCTCGAGCCGCGCCCGCTCTTCGTCACTCATGTCGTCATCCACCGCGTCGTCGACGCTCTTCAGGAGCGTGTGGGCGATCTCCAGCCGCACGGACTCGTCGAGCGCGAGGAGCTGCTGGAGGAGCTGTTGCGGCACGGCCATAGCCCAAGCCTACCCGATGCCGGTGGCGAAGGTCGACCGAGCCGCCCCAGCCCCGCTGTATCGACGGCGCACGCGCATGCCCGCCCGAGGACTGCGGCGGAACTGGAGGCTACGAGAACCTGCTCAAGGTGCTCGCCGATCCCTCCCACGACGAGCACACACACCTAGTCGAGTGGTCCGAGGACTTCCAGCCGGAGCACTTCGAGATCCCCAGGACCGGATCGTGCTGCCGACTCGCGCAAGTTCGCCGAGGAATGGGCGTATCGCTTCCTCGCGACCCCGCTCGCCGATCTCGACGCAGGCGATGTAGATCCCGCTCAGTGAACCACGGCTTCGAGGCGCGCGAGCTGGACGTCGCGGTCATCCACGTATCCGCCGAGCTCGTCGAACAGCATCAGCTCGTACTCGCTCGCGCCGCGAACGACGTCGAGGCGACGCGCGAGAGACCACGGATCCTCCCAGCCGGGCGCCGAGCCCACGACCGCGATGATGCCCATCGCCAGCCTGTGGGCCTCGCGCTTGAGACCGTACAGCGTCGGCTCGTCGCGATGGTGCCAGGGCACCGGGAACCGCCGATCGAGAGAGCCCCGGCGCAGGCGAACGCAGCCGTGCAGCTTGCCGTACTGGTGGAGCGCGAGCAGCGACTGCGCGTCGGCCTCGAGCCGACGCTGCAGATGCGTGATCTGACCGCTGGCGAGATACGCGAGTAGCTTGTCTGGGTCGCCGAACGGTCGACTGATGCCACACGAGCCCTGGACCAGCATCGCGGTGGTGATCTTCAACGTGCGGCCAGAGCGGTCGAGCCGGATCGACTTCTGCGGTGGCCCCAGCTCGGCGAGACGCCGGTCCCCTGGGTCGATCGCGAGCTCGCGCAGCGTCGCGCGGATGTCGACGCCGCACAGCACCTCGTAGCGCTCGAGCGCGGGGCCGAGGTCGGCGAGCTGTTCGTCGAGGTACGTCGCGAGCTCGCGCTGCTCGACATCGACGAGCACCACGATGCGCGGGGAGCGCGCGGGGAACGCGTGCACGATCACGCGCCGGAGGACGGCGAGCTCATCCGCATGCGTGGCACGTCGTTTCTCGGCGGCTCGCCGGCTGTCCTCGATCTGCTCGGGGGTGGAGCGGACCGGGTAACGATGCACCCGCTCGATCGCGTCGCGCACGGCATCACGGGCCATGACGAGCTCGGGCGCGCCCGGCACGATCGACCACGCGCCGTCCGCGCCGATCGCGATGGCGGCCCCCGCGCGACGGAACGTCGTCGACCCGGACACCAGCTTGTGCCACCTGGTGCGTGCGGCCACGAACGCGACCACCTCATCCGGCTGCATCGGTCGGTCGTGTGCGTCCAGGATCGCGAGCGCGATCCGCTGCGCCGACCAGCCCATGAGGTTGACGTCGGTTCGCCACGCCGTCTCGAGCTCGTCGACGCCCAGCCGCTGACTCGCGGGTGGTCGCGGAGGAGGTGGCGGCGGCTCGCGGCGCGGGACGCGCGGCGGCCGGAGCCCGAGGCGGAACGCCCACCGGTCGAGCTCGTCGTCGTGCGGATCGAGCGCGTAGAGCTCGCCGTCGCGAAAGACCGGGGGCCGCGCAGGCCGGCAGCGCTTGAGCGCGACGTACGCATCGTCCGCGCACGCGACGCCTACCGCCTCGAACCTCCGCGCGACCTCGTCGAGCGTCATCGGCCGGCCGTGCTCGAGCAACGTGACGATCAGGAGCGCGTAGGAGTTCGCCGCGGGATGCACGCGCGTTGCCGCGAGCGAGGGCACGGAGATACCGAGGCGCTCGCAGTAGGCGTTGGCGACGGCCACCATGGTGCGCGGTGTACCAGAACCAGGCGACGCGATCGAGCCCGAGCTGGCTGTCAGCCCGGCCCGACGACTGGCCCGTGGAGTGGATCCCGAGCGACCATGACGACGCCCCGCTCGAACAGAGCCCGTGCCGTACTCCCGGTAGGCCGTCGCCATGGCGCTGTGGCCAGCGAGATCGAGTCCGCGCGCGTAGCGCGCTGGCGAACCCCGGACACCGATGTCGCCTGAGAGTCCAAGCGCGCTGAGTTACATGCGGTGGTTAGAGCAGAGGAGTGCTGCCACGGCTGGCGAACCAGACCGCGAGGATCTCGACGAGCTGCCGATCGCCGTGAAACCGGTAGTAGAGGTGCCACCCCGAGTGCAAGAGGAGGCGCCGGATCTCGGAGCGGCCACGCCGAACAACGACTCCGATCTGCGGGTTGATCCGCAGCAGATCACTGGCGCGCAGGATCTCGTTCAGCAGCGGATTATCCGCCAGAAAGCCATGCTCGGCGACCCAGCGCTCGTCGGCCTCGTCGACCATGCGCTGAGCCTCGGGCAGGATCGCAATGGTGATCGGCACGTCAGCGGGCTGCGCGGGCACGCGCCGCCCGCTTTGCGCGGATCTCGGCGATCACCTGTTCGACCGGGATCCCCTGGCCGGCGTCCGCTTGGGCGATCGAGCGGTCGAGCGCCGCGTCCAACCTCTTGCGCTCGTCGTCGCTCATTCCGTGGTCCACCCAGGCGTCGACGCTCTCCAGGAGGGTGTGGGCGATCTCAAGCCGCACGGACTCGTCGAGCGCGAGGAGCTGCTGGAGGAGCTGTTGCGGCACGGCCATGCTCCAAGCCTACCCGAAGCCGGTGACGAAGGTCGACCGAGGTCTTCGCAGGCCGGTCACGTGACACCGGCTTGGCAGCGCTCCTTGACGGATCGGAGTTTCCGCTGCGACTTCGGGGTCTTGAGGTTCGGCGGCCGGGTCGACGATGTGCGGAGCCTCGGGCAGATCTCGATCAAGATCGCGATGGTGATCGGCACGTCAGCGAGCTACGCGGGCACGCTACGCGCCGGCCGCCAAGCCGACGCCGTCGTACAGCTCATCGAGCGGGAGCTCGTGCTCGAGCACGACGACCCTGCCGCCGGTGTGCTCCGACAAGGTCCACGTCCCGTCTGGATTGCGTTGCTGGCGCTCCACCATCCGGCGCTGGGAGTCGATGAGCAGGATCAGGTCGAGAGTCGGGCACCGGCAAGGAGATCGCGGCCGAGACGATTCACGCGCTCTCGCAGCGCCGCGGCGCGATGATCGCCGTCAACTGTGGAGCGATCCCGGATGCGCTGATCGAGAGCGAGCTGTTCGGTAGCCGGCGCGGCGCGTTCTCGGGTGCCGCGGATCGCGACGGGCTCGTGCGAGCCGCCGAGCACGGCACGCTGTTCCTCGATGAGGTCGGCTCGGCGACGTCCCGTTCAACCTGGCGGATGCCTACCGCAAGCTCGGGCGCCCGTGCGACGGCATCTTTCCGCTCGAGCAGCTCTCGTTCTACAACCCGGTGGCATTCGCGACGTCCGGATAGGCTATCTGGATGAGGTCACGGTGCAGGGGGTGAGCGCGCGCCACGTCGAGTGCGCGGTCATCACCGATCTGGTGGGCGTCGAGGGACTCCTGGGCCTGAGCTTCCTGTCGCGCTTCGAGATGCACACGGACCCGAGCAAGGGCGTGCTCACGCTCGTGGACCGGCGCGCCGCGGCCCACTGAGGCTTACACGCGAGCGACCTCGGCGCTTCGTGCGCGTGGCGGTCTTGCGTCCGGGCTATCATGGCCAGCGATGCTCATCATCGTCATGTCCATGATCGCGACGCTGGGCCTCGGTGCGGGTACCTGGACCGCGCCGGCGGTGTGCGCCATGGCGCGCGATGTAGCGTGCTTTCGCTTGAAATAATGGTGCCAGCAATTATTCTTGGCGCCATCATGTTGTTCTGGGATCGCAAGCGCGAACTGGCCGCGCTCGCCGGGCTCGACGGTGGCGGCGGCCTCGCCGTGGTCTGGGGCCGGCGCCGGATCGGAAAGACCCGCCTGTTGCTGGAATGGACCGAGCGCGCCGGCGGGGTCTACACCGTGGCCGACCAGTCGGCGCCCCACCTGCAGCGGGACTACTTCGCCCGTGCGATCTCGCAGGCGCTGCCAGGCTTCGCGGACGTGACCTACCCGGACTGGGAGCGCCTGCTATCTCGGCTCGCGACCGACGCGATGGCCGCGGGGTTCACCGGCCCGATCGTGATCGATGAGCTGCCGTACCTGGTCGCAGGATCGCCAGAGCTGCCCAGCATCCTGCAGCGCTGGGTCGATCACGACGTCAGACGTGCCCGGCTGCGCGTGGCGCTCGCTGGCTCCAGTCAGCGCATGATGCAGGGGCTGGTGCTCTCGCACGCAGCCCCGCTCTATGGTCGCGCTCGCGTGACCCTCGATCTGGCGGGCCTGCCCCCGGAGCACCTGTACGAGGCGTTCGGGCGGCTGAGCCCGGCCGCGGTCGTCGAACACTGGGCCGGATTCGGCGGCGTGCCCCGCTACTGGGAGCTCGCGGCGGAGCGTCGGGGTTCGGCGCGCGATCGAGTGATCGCCCTCGCGCTCGACCCGCTGGGCCCGTTGTTCGCGGAGCCCGATCGGCTGCTCCTGGAGGAGAGCCCACCTGCAGTCGAGCTCCGCCCCGTGCTCGATGCGATCGGTGGAGGTGCGCATCGCCTGTCAGAAATCGCCAACCGGCTCGGCCGCCCGGCCACCTCGCTGGG
>JBGQCL010000452.1:0-9485 GCA_041495365.1 Kofleriaceae bacterium
CCCGCGCCCTGCGGGCCCTCGACGAGCTGATCACCACCAAGCAGCAGGACGTCCGCGACAAGGGCGAGCGCAAGGCAACCGCCGCGACCGAGCTCGGCGACGCCCAGGCGCGGCGCGTGCTCGAGGCCTCTGCGGCCAAGCAGCGCGAGGCATGGGTGATCGCGTCGCGCAAGGTCGCGCAGTACGCTTCCGAGCCGCGCGCCGCGCTGATCGAGCGCCGCATCAACGAGGCGACCCGCGCCGCCGTCGATCGCATGCAGCAGGGCGCGAACGACATGGCGGCCAAGCTGCGCAAGGACGGCAATGACCTCGCCGCCAAGTTCCGCAAGGAAGCCGAGGCCGCCGCTGGCGAGATCGCGAAGCTCGCGGGCAAGGCCAAGGAGGGTGTCGAGACCGAGCGCGATGAAGCGATCAAGAACATCCGCAAGATCGCCACCGACAACCAGACCCAGCTCGACAAGTCGCATACCGACGTCACCACCAGGCTCGACGAGGCGCGCAGCGAGGCGCTGCGCCCACTCGACAGCGTGCCGGCGCAGGTCGACACTGCGATCGACAGCGGCGCGACCACCGCCTGCGGTCAGCTCGACGACGCGACCCAGAAGGCGATCGGCAAGATCGACGACGGCGAGGTACAGGCCGCGCCCAAGCTGGCGCTGCTATCCGGCATCGCGCTGACCCAGGCGCTGACCGAGGCCGACGCCGCGATCGCCGCGGCGACCACGGAACACCGGACCAAGCTGGAGGGCTTCGTCGGCGACGCGCGCACTGCGATGCACGCCACCGCGAGCGAGGGCCCCGACCACCTGCGCGAGGGCGTCGACCGCGCCACCCAGCCGCTCGAGCAGATCGTCACCAGCTTCGACGGCGGCGCGACCAAGCTCGGCGACGACACCCAGGCCCGCGCCGCCCGGATCGCGGCCCAGACCACCGGCGGGTGGGCAACCCGCATCACCGAGACCGGTACCAAGATCGACGACGAGATCACCAAGGTCGACACCAGCTGGCAGCGTCAACTCGACGACGCGCGCGCCGACATGACCAGCAAGGCAGACCGCGCGATCGCCGGCTTCGCCAGCACCGTCGGGTCGCTGCCCGGCGACCTCGACACCATCGCCGACCGGATCAAGAGCGAGAGCCTGCTGAGCCGGATCTGGAATGGCTTCGTCGGATTTCTCGAGGGCATCCTCGACCGGCTGGGGGATCTGCTCAAGGGACTGGTGGTCATCCTCCTGATCGCGCTCGCGATCGTCGTGGTCCTCGTGATCGTCGGCGTCATCGTGTTCCTGATCGGCGGCCCGGGCGCCCTGATCGCCTACATCGCCGGCGTCATCGCTGTCGTCGCCGCGATCGCGGCGTTCCTGGCGGCCGTCGGCCCGGCCCTCCTGGTCATCGCCGCGATCGTCCTGATCGGCGTCTCGCTGTGGGAGAACCTGCCGATCATCCTCGACCCGAGCCGCACCGACGAGGAGTGCTGGCGCGCGGTCGGCCGCCTGTTCACCGACATCATGCTCGCGCTGTTCGCCGAGAAGATCTTTGGCTACATCGGCAAGCTGCTGGGCAGGATCGGCCGGCTGCTCGGCATCGTCGGCTCCGACGAGGCGCGCCTGGCCCGCCTGCTCGCGCTGGTGGGCGGCGACGAGGCCAGGCTGGCGAAGCTGGTCGAGGCGTTCGGCGGCGACGCCGCCAAGCTCGATGCGGTGCTCGCCCGGATCGGTAACGACGCCGGCCTGATCGAGCGCATCCTCGCCGCGGCCGGCGGCGACGGTGCGCGCGCCGAGCGCTTGCTCGGGATGGTCGGCAACGATGGCGCCAAGCTGCTCGAGCTGATCCGCAAGTTCGACCACAACGCGGCCCTGCTCGAGCGCGCGCTGTCGGCGTTCGGCGGCGACGTCGCCAGGGCCGAGGCGGCGCTCACCAAGTGCGGCGGCAGCGGCGCGCTGATGGACGATCTGCTCACCGTGCTCGGCGAGGACGGCGCCAAGCTCGAGCGCCTGCTCGGCATGATCGGCGAGGACGCCAACTCCGGCACGCGCCTCAAGGAACTGCTGCGCCTGACCGGGGCCAATGCCGCCGAGGTCGAGCGCCTGATGGGCCTGCCGCAGTTCACCGGCAACGCCGCCCGCCTCGAGAAGGCGCTCGCCGCGTGTGACGACATCCCGCAGCTCGAGAAGCTGATCACCTCGCTCGGCGGCGACGGCCAGGCGCTCGAGGACTACCTCCGGCTGTCGGGCGCGACCCAGGGCAGCGGCGTGGCCGGCGAGCTCGACGGCCTGGTCAACTTCGCCAAGGCCCGCGGCGCCGCCTCCGGCGACCTACGCGACCTGCTCGACATCGCCAATGGCGACGCCGGCAAGTTCCGCCAGTTCTCCGAGTGGGCGCAACGCTTCAAGTCGCCGCGCACCGGCGCCCCGACCACCCAGCCGGGCAACCTCGCCGGGACGCCCGCGTTCAGCGGTGCCGACACCGAACACTTCATGACGCGACACACGTTCGACTACTTCAATGTCGCCGAGATCAAGGACGCCAACACGTTCTTCAACGCGCCCGGCGAGATCATCCCCGACCTCGAGGCCGCGCTCGACCAGGTCCGCGCCGTGTTCACGGGGCAGCCGTTCCCGACCCCCAGCGGCCAGATCGGCGTCTCGGTCAACGGCAAGTGGTTCCAGGTCGGCTGGCGCAACGGGCCGACGGGCCCGCGCTTCGTCGGCCAGTTCTTCCCCGCACCGACCAACTCCGGCATGGTGAACATCCCGCGCAACATCATGGAAGCGATCGCCAAGATCATCGGTCCGTGAGACAGTGCAGCCGTGGCGGTCGACATCCAGTTCCAGCCGCGACGCGGCCTCGACGGCCTCCTTCTCATCAAAGCAGACGGGCAGCCCGACGTCACGATCGACGACGAGCTCTGGCATCAGCTGAGCCACCTGCTCCGGGCGCTCGCAGACGTGCGCACCGGCGAGTTGCCCTACGCTGCGATCCCGTACTCCTCGCAACCCGGCGCCTACGAGATCACCCCGGAGGGCGAGCAACTCGTCGTGAGCGGCGAGTACATCCCGACGGCCCGGTACGCGCGCGACGATCTCTCGCGCGCGGTGGTGACGGTTGCGACCCGATGGCTCGCGTATGCCTCGGCAGCCGATGCCGAGCACCAGAGCGTCGCGCCGGAGGTGGCCGCCGCCCTCGATGCCGCGCGGGCTGTCCTTCCGGCATAGCCGCCGACGTCCTGGGGCTCGACCCCGGCGCGCTGTGCGCAGTCACGCCGAGCGGGCGGCGGGCTCGACGGTCGGCACGTAGCGCTGGGCGCGCGGGTCCCACGCCAGGACCTCGGGGCCGTCGGACAGATCGAGGCCGGCGAGCGCCTGCTTGATCGGGCGGTAGCCGTCGGTCATCGGCAGGGCGTCGACCCGGCGGATCCGGCGCGGCCGGGCGTACTCGGGGAGCGCGGCGACCGCGCGCGACAGCGCGTCGAGATCGAGCGGCGCGCCGGCGTGGAGCTGGATCGCCGCGACCGGGAGCTGCGCGGCCGGTGCCGCGGACCCACCGGCGAGATCGGGCGCGGGGGCGGGGCCGGCGCCCGGATCGGGGCGGCCGACGACCGCGCACAGCGCGACGCCCGGGACCTCGTAGAGCGCGTCCTCGATCCGGGTCGACGCGACCGGGCCGTGGTGGGTGGCGATCATGTGGTGGCGGTGATCGACGAACCAGTGGTCGCCCTCGGCGTCGACCCGGAACAGGTCGCCGGTGACGAACCAGCGGTCCCCGGGCGCGAACGCGTCGCCGACGATCCGGCCCGGATCGATGTGGGCGAGGTCGGCGCCCGCGGTGGACGAGGGCGCGCCGAGCGCGGCGATCAGCATGCCGGGCTCGTCGAGCCGGGCATGGATCAGGCGGCCGGCCCCGTCGCGGATGAAGTCGTCGTCGGCGAGCGACCACGCGGCGATCGCGACGTCGGGGCTGCCGGGCAGCGGCCGGCCGGCCGAGCCGAGCTTGCGGCCGCGCGCGTTGGCCAGCACGATGTGGGCCTCGGTCGAGGCGTACATCTCCAGCACGGCGACCGGGCCGAAGCGATCGACCAGCCGGCGCCACAGGCCGGCGCGCAGGCCGCTGCCGGCGAACAGCCGCACCGGGTTGTTGTTCTCGCCGAGCACGGGCGGCGCGTCGACCAGCCGGCGGCACATCTCGCCGGCGTAGTAGACGACGGTCGCGCCGTAGCGGCGGACCTCGTCCCAGAACCGTTCGGCCCAGGTGTCCGGGGCGAACGCGCCGGCGAGCGCGAGCCGGGCGCCGCTGATCAGCGCGCTGCCGGTCGCGACCAGGGTCCCCGAGGGGTGATGCAGCGGCAGGCAGCAGTACACCGTGTCGCGCGTGGTCAGCGTGGCGGCGGCCGCGGCGCCCAGCGCCGAGAACGCCCAGCGCCGGTTGGTGATCCGCGTCGCGCGCAGCGGCGCGTCGCGCCCGGTCGACACGAACACCATCGCGAGGTCGCGCGCGCGGCCGGGGTCGGGGCGGTACCACGCGGGCAACGCCACCGCGTCGGGGTCGATCGCCTCGAGATCCACGACGCCGTCGGGAAGCACGCGGCGCGCGCCGGGCTGCCACGGGACCTCGCCGACGCCGCCGAGCACGAGGACCCGGCCGGCGATCGCCGCGCGGGCGCGGGCGGCGCCGTCAGGATCGACGACGAGGACCTGGGCCTCGCCGAGCGCCAGGGCGCGCGGCATCGCGTCGTCGCGGATCGCCGGCGACAGCAGCACGGCGACCGCGCCGATCCGGTTGATCGCGGTGACCACCGAGAGGTGGCTCGGCCGCGACTTCATCATCACGCCGACCCGATCGCCCGGCCGGATCCCGCTGGCGATCAGGCCGCGGACGACCGCGTCGACCCGGCGGTTGGCGTCGGCGTAGCTGAACGCGCGATCGCGGAACAGGAAGAACGTGCGGTCGCCGATCTCGCGCGCCTGGTCGGCGAGCGTCTTGCTGGCCGAGATCCGCGAGTCGTCCTGCAGGTGGCGCAGCCGGGCGAGCCGCGGCAGCTGGTAGCGCGCGTTGTCGAGGTAGTCGCCGAGGTCGACCGACAGCTCGGACAGCCGGTCGGCGATCACCCGCGCGGTCTTGTCGACCAGCGCGCGGGCGAGCTCGAGATCGAGCCGCCCGGGCCCCGCGTCGTCGTCCGCGTCCTCGTCGGCGGCGTCGCCCGCAGCGGCCTCGGCGACCGGATCGCGCGCGGCGACGGCGCGGACGTCGATCGCGCCGGCGGGCGGCCCGCCGAGGCCCTCGCGCCACTTCATCCAGTCGACGGCGCTCGGCCAGGTCACGGTGAGCGCGGTGGAGCCGACGACCAGGCCGAAGTGCCCGGCGGTGACCGGCAGCTCGTACATCACGCGGACCCGCGGGCAGACGCGCTGGATGCCGCGGACCGCGGCCGGCCGGCCCATCTCGTCGCGGCTGCCGACGGCGTAGAGGATCGGGCAGGTGATGTCGGCGAGCGTCACGGTGTGGCCGTCGATCACGAAGCCGCCCGACGCCATGCGATTGCCGACGATCAGCTCGTCGACGAACTTGCGGAACGCCGGTCCCGGCCAGGCGACGAAGCCCTCGCCGCCGAGGAACAGCCGCTTGGCCTCGCGCTTCTCCAGCGCCTCGCGGTCGTGCAGGTTCTTGACGAAGTCGACGAGCTGGAGCAGCTCCTTGCGCGCCGACAGCAGCTTGAACCCCGTCGAGGTCAGGAACCCGGGCAGGCCCTCGATGCGCGCCAGCGGCCACGCCAGCGCGGCGCGCAGGCCGCCGAGCAGGCGCTCGGTCGCGTCCTCGCCGACCTGCAAGGTCCGGTGAAGGTCGACCGGGCTGCCGAACGCGAGGATCGAGGCGATCCCCGCCGCGCGCCGGAACGCCGCGGCCTGGTAGCAGAACATCCCGCCCTGCGAATAGCCGGCGAGGTGGACGTCGCGGCCGGTCGCGGCGCACACGCGCTCGACCGCCTGCGACACCGCGCGGACGTGATCGTCGAGCGTGCGGCTCATGCCGCCCTCCTCGCGCTCCGGCGCGCCGAAGTCGACCAGCCAGACGTCGACGCCGGCGCGCCCGAGGTACGCCACGGCGCTGACGTCGGGCGAGATGTCGTAGACCTCGGCGGCGACCATCAGCGGCGGGACCAGGAGCAGCGGCGCGGCCGGCGCCGCCGCGACCGCGTCATGCGCGTAGTGCCGCAACCGGTACACGCGCTCCTCGTGGACGAGCTCGAACCGCGCGCCGTACGGCGCGGTCAGCCGCCCCGCGCGCGCGAGCTCCAGCGCGTTGTCCCACGCCCGCCCGAGCCGGCGCAGCCGGCGGGCCCAGCGGACCTGGCGGCGCCGGCGCTCGGTCGGATTGGCTCGGTCCCGGGTGTCCATCTGCGCCCCCCCCAAGTATAGCGGTGCCGCGGTGCCGCGGTGCCGCGACGCGGGCGACGATGAGGCTATCCGGGCTCGCCCGCCAGCCGGTAGCCGACGCCGCGCTTGCTCTCGATCAGATCATCGGCGTGCACGCTCGCCAGCTTGCGGCGCACGCGGTGGACCAGCTCTCGGACATTCTCGCTATCGGCCTGCACCGAGCGGAACGACAGCGCGTCGGCGATCTCGTGCCACGCGACGTAGGCGAGCTCGGCGTCGGTCACCGTGCGGCGGCGCTCGACCAGCAGCTGGAGCAGGCCGAACTCCATCGCGGCGAGCTCGATCGACGAGTCGGAGATCCGCAGCACGCCGCCGTCGACGCGCTGGCGCAGGTCGAGGTGGTGGCCGCGCGGCGTGGTGACCTTGGCGCTGAACACCAGCTCGTCGCGCCGGGTCGGCGCGGTGCGCCCGGACCCGCGCGGCGGCTCGATCTTGGGCAGCGCGTCCGGCCAGAAATAGAACTTCACGTCACCGAGCCGGATCGTCGCGCCGCTCGTGAGATCGAGCTCGGTGATCCGCGCGCCCTCGACCTCGGTGCCGTTGCGGCTGGCATTGTCCACGATGTGCCAGCGACCGCTGTTGAGCTTGAACACCGCGTGCTCGGCGGATACCGAGGCGTGCAGCACGGCGATGTCGACTCGCGGATCGCGGCCCACGCGACTGCCGTCGGCGATCGCGTGAGCTACGCCCCACGCGTCGATCAACGACGCGACGGCGTTCGGCACCCGCGAGAAGATCTGCTCGCTGGTGATTCCTGGCGAAGCGATCGCGACACCATGCGAGGTGCACAGCACCCCGATCGAGCGCGGGGACGAGCAGAGCAGGCAACTGACCATGCTTGATAGACGATCGCCTGTTAGATAGAGCGACGCAAGGGACTGCGCTCGCCAGCTGGCGCCTGCCATGCCGGCTGACCGGGCGCGCCGGATGGTGAAGGTGCGACGGTCACCGCCGGGTCCGCGCGTGCAGTGAACCGGCCATCGGGCGGTCTGCGTCGCTCGTCATGGCCCCGGACAGGGCTGAAACTGCCCCACGGCCGGCGGCGGATCCAGTCTGCGGCCAAATCTCCACCACTGCTGTCTCGCACGCAGCGCATCTCGTGAGCAGGTTCACGCGCAGACCGCGATCAGCACACCGGCGAGCACACTGGCGTCCAGGTCCGAGCGGCAGCGCACCATCGCTCCCGGTCACGAAGGCTGCGTCACTCGCACACGGACTACCCCGATCGGAGACTCGATTTTTATGTGCAGCATATTGCTGCACACCCAGCGGACGCGAGCCGGCAGCACCGCGCTGCGCGGGTGGCAGGGACTCCATCTCTGATCCGGGATAGCGCGACCGCGCGCCGGGCGCGTACGGAATCTTCGTGGACCCGGCTCAGCGACCGGACTTGCCGCGCATGCGCTGCCGGAGCTGCCGCAGCTGCACCGCGGCGTCGTCGCGCGCCTGCTGCGACCCGGTCATCGCGCGCATGATGTTGAGCATCGCCAGCTGGCCCAGCATCTCCTGCCGGCTCGCCTCGGGCAGCTGCTCGACCTCCGCCTTCACCACGTCGTACAGCCTCCCCAGCTCTGCGGAGTTGATCGCCGTCGCCGTCGCCGGCGCCGGCGGCTCCGGCCGGGCGGGCGCGGCCGCGTCGGCGCGCGCCGGCGCAGCAGCCTCGGGACGGACCGGCGCCGCGGCGTCCGGCTCGCGGACCTCGGACGCGCCCTCGCGGACGCGCCCGGGCGCAGCGTCGGGCGCAGAGGCGTCATGGCCAGCGTGGGAGACCGGCTCGGGGCTCCTGTCGCGCGGCCGGAGCGGCGCGGCGGGGGGCCGCCTGCCATCGCCGCGCGGAACGCGCACCGGCGCGCCGGGCGGTGTGGACCCGGCGGCAGCCGCCCGGCCGGCGGACGAGGCGACGGCACGGGGCTCGCGGGCCCGCGCCTCGTCGATCGAGAGGGGACTTTCCCATGACCCCCTCTGGGGATGGCCCGGCACAGCCGGGCCATTCACCCCTCCGCGCGTCGCGTCGCGCGGCTCGTGGATCACCGGGCCGGGATCGCTCGCGGGCGCCGGATCGCTCGCAGGCGCCCGCCGGCTCGGGGCAGGCACGATGGGGGTCACGGCCGCCGAGCCCGAGGTCGCCAGAGGAGCGCGAGAGCTCGGTTCACCGTCGTGCTTCGTCAGCGTCAGCACGGTCGCGGTGACGATCGACAGCGCTCCGATCGCGACCCCGGCGATCAGCCACGACCGGCGCCGGGCCGGCAGCGACGCCGTCTGCCAGCCCATCGGAGTCCGCAGCGCGGTGTCGCGATGGGGCGGCCTGCGAGCCTGGCCGTACGCGGCGGCGTGCGGCGCCAGCGCAACGGCATAGGCCATCGCGGGCGGGCTCGCCGCCACCGGCGCGAAGCCGCCCGCGGCGCCGGCCGGCGGCAGCTGGGTCGCCGGCGATGCATCCTCCGCCGCCCAGGAACCGCCCCACCCCGGCGCCGCGTCGCCGTGCAGGTCCATCTGCGCCCCGTCGGCCGCCGCCGGGTCGCTCGAGGGGCCTTCCCCGGACTTCCCCTCCGGGGGCTCCCCCGGCTCGGCCGAGGGCTCCGTGTCGCGCGGCTCGTCGATCGGCGCGCGGCGCACGCGCCGCGACGGTCCCGTGGTGAGCGCGCGCGGCACCGCGACCGGCGCGGCCGGCCGGGGCGTCGGCTGCATGCGCAGCGTCACGCCCTCGATGTCGACCGCGGCGGCCGGCTCGTTCACCGCCGCCACCGACTCGGTCGCCGCCGCGCGGGCGCTGCTCGCGACCGGCACGCCGAGCTGCCGCGCCGCCGCCGCGCGGTCGTGCTCGATCAGATCGAGCAGCTCGCGCGCGGCCTTGGCGGTCGGCGGCCGCGCGGTGCGCTTCTAGGCCATCAGGCGGCGCGAGAACGCCTCGAGCAGCGGATCGACCTCGAGGTGCGGGACGCGCTGGTTGATCCGCGGCGGATCGATCAGCAGGTTGGCGCGCGCGACCTCCGCGCCGCTGCCGTCGAACGGCAGCCGGCCCGACAGCATCTCGTAGAGGATGACGCCGGTGGA
>JBGQCL010000453.1:0-9463 GCA_041495365.1 Kofleriaceae bacterium
CTCGCCGCACCCGGTGCTCGGCTGCGCGTTGCAGCAGATCCTGCGCGGTCACGGTGACGGCGGCGCCGTGCTCACCTCGATGCGCCGCGACGAGCCGGGTCGTGACGCGGTGCTCGCGGCGCTCGGCGCGCTCTACGCGCAGGGCCACCCGGTCGACTGGTCTCGCCTGTACACGCCGCCCGGCCGCGTGGTCTCGCTGCCGTCGTATCCCTGGCAGCGCGAGCGGTTCTGGCATACCCCGAAGGCGACGCCCGCGGTGGTGGTGGACCGGAGCGATCCGGCCGCGCACCCGCTGCTCGGCACCCCGGTCATCCTGGCGCACGCGCCTCGCGACCGGGTCTGGCAGGCGGTGGTCGATCTGAAGCGCCTGCCATACATCGACGATCACCGCGTCCAGGGCCTGGCCGTGCTGCCCGGCGCCGGATACGTGGAGATGGCGATGGCGGCGGCCGCGCAGGCGTTCGGCGCCCAGAAGCGCGTGCTGTCGTCGTTCGAGTTCCGACGCCTGCTGTTCTTCCCCGAGGACGGCGCGCGCGTCGTGCAGACCAGCGTCGTGGCGGATGGCGACCGCGCAGCCACGTTCCAGGTGCACAGCCGTCCAGCGGATGCCGCCGATGCACCGTGGACGTTGCACGCGACGGCCCGGATCGATGTGACCGGTGCGGCCGATGCGACCCCGGACGCGCCAGCACCGGCGATCGAGGGTGCTGCAGGCCTCGCCCAGATCCGGGAGCGATGCCCGACGGCGAGAACCGCCGCGGACTTCTACCGCGAGTCCGCCGATCATGGAAACCAGTGGGGGCCGCAGTTCCAGGGCATCGCCCGGCTGTGGCGTGGCGAGCGCGAGGCGCTCGGTGAGCTGCGCGTTCCTGCTGTGCTCGAACCCGAGCTCGCGCGCTACCGCGTTCATCCAGCCGTGCTCGACGCCTGCTTCCAGGTCCTCGGCGCCGCCATGCCGGTCGATGCCATCGGGTCGACCCAGTCGTTCGTGCCGACCCAGCTGGAGCGCGTGGTGGTCCACGGCCCGGCACGCGGAGTCCGGTTGTGGAGCCATGCCCGGTTCGATGTGGAGGCCGCTCCCGGCGGGGCCTCGTTCTGCGGCGACGTGCGCATCTTCGACGAAGACGGCACGATCCTCGTCGAGATCTTCGGCCTCCGCGGCCGCGGCCTCGACCGCGATGCGGTGACCGTCACCCCCGCCAAGCTCGACTGGTTCCACGAGCTGCGCTGGCCGCCGAAGCCGCTGGCAGCGAGCCCGAGCACCGGACCCGGGCGCTGGCTCGTGCTCGCGGATCAGCTCGGCGTGGGCGCTGCGCTGGCGGAGCGCCTGCGGTCCGACGGGGAACAGGCGATCTGCGTGCGCGCCGGCGCGAGCTTCGAACGCCATGCCGACGGCAGCTACACGGTCCGGCCGGCAGCCGACGCGGCGCCGGCCGACATCGCCCACCTAATCGCCGCGATGACCGCGACCGGCGCGCTGCCCTGGCGCGGCATCATTCACCTGTGGAGCCTCGACGCGGCGGCGGAGCCCGCATCGGCAGCGCGGCTGAGCGAAGCGCAAGATCCGACCTGCGGCTTCGTCCTCCATCTCCTCCATGCGCTGTCGGCGGTGCCCACGCCGCCGCGTCTGTGGCTCGTCACCCGCGGCGCGCAGGCCCCGACCTCGAGCGACGGCCCGACCGTGCTGGCCCAGGCGCCGCTCTGGGGGCTGGGGCGGACGATCCCGCTCGAGCACCCGGCGCTGTGGGGCGCGCTCGTCGACCTCGATCCCGGCGCCATCGCCGAGGACAGCGCCGCGCAGCTCGCCGGTGAGATCGTCCACGGCGACCGCGAGGATCAGATCGCCTACCGGGGTGGCACGCGCCACGTCGCGCGGCTCGCGGCCAGCGCGCTGGCGCAGGACCCGGCGCAGCCGGTGCAGATCGAGCTCTCGCCCGACGCTGCCTACCTCGTGACCGGTGGCCTCGGTGGCCTCGGGCTCGCGGTGGCACAGCGGCTGGTCGAGCGCGGCGCGCGCCGGCTCGTCCTCCTTGGCCGCAACGGTCTGCCCGATCGCGCCACCTGGCGGGACGTTCCCGCCGATGCACCGCTGGCACAGGCGATCGCCGCGGTGGAGCGGCTCGAGGCCGATGGCGCAACCGTCCACGTCGCCGCGGTCGACGTCGCGGACGAGGACCGCCTGGCCACATGCCTCGCCACGCTCCATGCCGCGGGGCTGCCGCCGATCCGCGGCGTCATCCACGCCGCCGGCATCGCCGAGCTCGTGCCGCTGCAGGAGCTCGATCCGGCGACGCTGTCGTCCGTGCTGCGGCCCAAGATGCAGGGCGGGTATGCCTTGCATCGCGCGCTCGCCGGCGAGCCGCTCGACTTCTTCGTCCTGTACTCGTCGATGGCGTCGGTGCTGAGCTCGCCGCTGCTCGGCGCGTACTCGGCCGCGAACGCGTTCCTCGACGCGCTCGCTCAGCACCGCCGCGCGCACGGACAGCCCGCGATCAGCATCGGCTGGGGATACTGGGAGCAGATCGGGCTGGGCGCCCGGTTGCAGGCATCGCACGGACGCGAGGGCACCGCCGAGGGAACCGGCAGCTTCTCGCCGGACCAGGGCCTCGCCGCGTTCGAGCGCGTGCTCGTCGCGAACCCGGTGCACATCGGCGTCATGCCGATCGACTGGAACCGCTGGCAAAAGGCCCATGGCGAAGCCGACCGGTTGCCGGTGCTGGCAGATGTGTGCGGCGGACCGGCGAGCGCGGCACCGGCGCGCCGGGTCTCCAAGCTGGACGTCGAGGCGCTGCTCGCGACGCCGGCCGAGGACCAGGCGAAGCAGCTGGCGTCGTACCTGCGGCGCGAGCTCGCGCGCGTGCTCCGGCTGCCCGAGGCCCGCATCGACGTCGCGCAACCGTTGAACCGGCTCGGCCTCGACTCGCTCATGGCCGTCGAGCTCAAGAACGGCATCGAGGCCGACCTCGGCGTGACGGTGCCGGTCGTGCGGTTCCTGCAGGGGCCGAGCGTCGCGCAGCTGGCGGACCAGCTCACCGGGCTGCTCGCCGCTCGTGCGGGCAGGCCGGACGCTGCCGCCGCCACGCCCGAGCCGGCGCTGCCGGTCCTCGTCCCGGCGCCCGGCGCTCGCTGCGAGCCGTTCCCGCTCAACGACATCCAGCAAGCCTACTGGGTCGGCCGCAACGGGTACTTCGAGCTCGGCTCGGTCGCCGCCCATATGTACGTCGAGGTCGACGGCAGGGACCTCGACATCGGCCGGCTGCAGGACGCCTGGCAGAAGCTCGTGATCCGCCACGACATGCTGCGCGCGGTGATCCTGCCGGACGGACGCCAGCAGGTGCAGGCGGCGGTCCCGTCCCACGTCATCGAGGTCGACGACCTGCGTGGCGTCGACCCGGATCGCGCGGTCGCCAGGCTCGAGGCCACGCGTCAGCGGCTGTCGCACCAGGTGATGGCCACCGATCGCTGGCCGCTGTTCGAGATCCGCGCGTCTCGCCTCGACGAGCACCGGGTCCGGATCCACCTGTCGTTCGACATCCTGATCGCCGACATCTGGAGCTGGCAGATCCTGTTCCACGAGTGGGCCGCGCTGTACGGCGATCCGGCGACCGCGCTCGCGCCGCTGGAGATCACGTTCCGCGACTACATCCTTGCCGAGCGGGCACTCGAGGACACCGAGGCCCACCAGCGATCGCTCGCGTACTGGCGCGACCGCATCCCGACGCTGCCGCCGGCCCCCGAGCTGCCGCTGGCACCCGGCGCCGATGCACTGACGAAGGTCCGCTTCGACCGCCGGACCGCCGCGGTCCCGGCCGATGCGTGGCAGCGCCTCAAGGCGCGCGCGCACGACGCAGGGCTGACGCCGTCCGGCCTGCTGCTGGCGGCGTTCTCCGAGGTCCTCGCGACCTGGAGCAAGAGCCCGAGGTTCACGGTCAACGTCACGCTGTTCAATCGCCTCCCGCTCCACCCGCAGGTCAACCACATCGTCGGCGACTTCACCTCGGTGAACCTGCTCGCCGTCGATGCCACGGCCGGCGACAGCTTCGAGGCACGCGCCCAGGGCATCCAGCGCCGGTTGTGGGAGGACCTGGAGCACCGGCGGGTGAGCGGTGTGCACGTCCTGCGCGAGCTCGCGCGCGCCCAGGGCAGCGGGCCGCGCGCCCTGATGCCGATCGTGTTCACCAGCACGCTCGGGGCATCGTACGCCGACGGCGATGGCTTCCCGATCGACTGGCTCGGCGAGATCGCGTACAGCATCTCGCAGACGCCGCAGGTCTGGATCGATCACCAGGTGTTCGAGCGCAACGGCGCGCTGGTGTTCAACTGGGACTTCGTCGACGGGATCTTCCCGTCCGGCCAGCTCGACGCCATGTTCGAGGCGTACCAGGCGCTGCTCGCCCGGCTGGCCACCGGCGACGGCTGGGCAGAACCTGCCTGCAGGCTCTTGCCGCCATCCCAGGCGGAGGCGCGCGTTGCCTACAACGCGACCGAGGCGCCCGTGCCGTCCGTGCTCCTCCAGGCGCTGTTCGAGCAACGCGTACCTGACCAGCCCGACGCGCCGGCTGTGATCGCGTCGGACCGCACGCTCACCTACGCCGAGCTGCACCGCCGATCGAACGCCCTCGCGCACGAGCTGCGCGCGCGGGGCGCGCGACCCGAGACGCTGGTCGCGGTCGTCATGGAGCGGGGCTGGGAGCAGGTGGTCGCGGTGATGGCCATCCTGCAAGCCGGCGCCGCCTACCTGCCGATCTTGCACGACGTTCCGCCCGAGCGGCTGCGCTACCTCTGCGAGAACGGCGAGGTGGCGCTGGCCGTGACCCAGCCCCGCGTCGACGCGCGCCTGGTGTGGCCGGACACGGTCGAGCGGCTGCTCGTACGCGCGGATGGCCCGCTCGCCGAGGCACCGCCACCGCCGGTCCAGCGCCCCACCGACCTCGCGTACGTCATCTACACGTCGGGATCGACCGGTGCGCCCAAGGGGGTCATGATCGAGCACGCGGCCGCCGCGAACACCATCGTCGACATCAACCGGCGGTTCGGCGTCGGGCCGACCGATCGCGTGCTCGCGATCTCGTCGCTCTGCTTCGACCTCTCGGTCTACGACATCTTCGGCATCCTCGCCGCCGGCGGCGCGGTGGTGATCCCCGACGACGACAAGCTGCGCGATCCGTCGCACTGGCAGGCGCTGGTCGAGGCCCATCACGTCACGATCTGGAACTCGGTGCCGGCGCTGGCCGGGCTCCTGGTCGACGAGGCCAGGGAGTCCGGCCGCGCGCTCGCATCCTTGCGGCTGGCGCTCCTGAGCGGCGACTGGATCCCGGTTCACCTGCCGGACAAGCTCAAGGCGCTCGCAGCCGGCGCAGACGTCATCAGCCTGGGCGGCGCGACCGAGGCGTCGATCTGGTCCATCTTCTTCCCGATCGGCGACGTCCCACCGGAGTGGACCTCGATCCCGTACGGACGGCCGCTGGCGAACCAGCGGTACCACGTCCTGTCCGAGCAGCTCACCGACGCGCCGGACTGGGCCACCGGCGAGCTGTTCATCGGCGGCGTCGGCCTCGCTCGCGGCTACTGGCACGACGCCGCGAAGACCGATCAGAAGTTCATCGTGCACCCGCGCACCGGCGAACGCCTCTACCGCACCGGCGACCTCGGGCGGATGCGTCCCGACGGTCAGATCGAGTTCCAGGGTCGCGACGACTTCCAGGTCAAGATCAACGGCTACCGGGTCGAGCTGGGCGAGGTGGAGGCTGCGCTGCAGCGGTGTTCGGGGGTCCGGGAGGCGCGCGTCGTCGGCATCGGCGAGCGCGAGAACCGGAGCCTGCTCGCATGCGTGATCCTCGACGACCGCCAGGCGACGCCGGACGGCGTGAAGCGAGCGCTCTCGGCGATGCTCCCCCCGTACCTGGTGCCGGGCCGCATCGTGGCCGTCGACAAGATCCCGCTCACCGCGAACGGAAAGCTCGACGTCCGGGCGCTGCACCTCATCGACCAGGCGCCCGCGCAGGGCGCCGCTGGGTCCGACCAGGCGCGCGGCCAGGCGAGCGAGTCGATGGCGCACAGGCTGAGTGACATCTGGGCCGAGGTCATCGGCCTGGGGTCACACCCGATCGGCGTGCGCGACAACTTCCTCGAGCTCGGCGGCGACTCGGTGGCGTTGATCCGCATGCTCCGACGGGTCAGGACCGAGCTCGGCGCGAATGTCGGCGCCCGGGAGTTCTTCGCGCGCCCGACGATCGAGCACCTGTGCGAGCTCATCGGCGGCGGGTGCGACGTCCCGGCGGCGTCGACGCTCATCCCGGTGCAGGAGCAGGGCTCGCGGCCGCCGCTGTTCTGCGTTCCAGCCGCCGACGGCAGCGTGCTGGTGTTCAAGCACCTCGTCAGGGAGCTGGGACCGGACCAGCCGTTCTACGGCTTCGAGGTCCCCGCGGTGGGTCCCGATGAGGAGCGCGTCATCTCGATCGCGGAGATCGCGCGGCGCAACGTGGCGTCGCTCCGCGCCGTCCAGCCGAACGGCCCGTACTGGCTGGCCGGGTACTGCTGGGGATGCACGGTCGCGACGGAGATGGCGCGCCAGATCGTCGAGCAAGGTGACGCGGTCGCCCGGCTGATCCTCATCGACCCGCTGCATCCCGACTCCTACCGGTTCTTCCATGCGAACCCGCTGGCGCTCATCGGCCTCATGGCGCAGGTACTGAACCCGATGCGCGAGGTCGATCTCATGTCGATCGAAGCGGTCGAGGGGCTATCGCTCGACCAACAGCTTGCGGCGGCGTTCCTCGAGCTGCGCAAGGGGCGCCTGCTCCCCGACGACATGAGCTTCGACCTGTTCACGACGACCTTCCGCCAGTTCAGGAACTGCTTCGCAGCCCTCGTCGCCCATGATCCTGGACGCTACGACGGCGAGACGGTGCTCGCCATCGTCGACGACTACCCGGAGGACTGGGTCGACCACTGGCGCAGGATCGCGAGCGACCTGCACGTGCTCCAGCTGCGAGGCACGCACTACTCGATCCTGAGCGAGCCCGAGCTGGCGGCCGGGCTCGCCGCGAAGCTACGTCCCTTGTTCCCGATGGAGGTGGAGGTGATCCATGAGCCAGAACTACCAGACGCTGTTTCCCCGTCCGTCCTCGATGCCGGCCCGTCCGGAGGTCCGAACCGCGCATACCACGCTGGAGCGTGACGAGCTCCGCTGGGTGCTCGAGAATGCGGCGCTGGCGCCGTCGGGCGGCAACTTCCAGCCATGGAAGTTCGCCTGGGACGGCGCGCGGCTGCGCTGCCTGCTCGACGAGGAGCGGACGCACTACTTCACGAACTACCATCACTGCGAGACCCACATCAGCCTGGGCGCGGCGGCGACCAACATCGAGGTGGCGGCGCGGGCGATCGGGTTTCTGGCCGACATCGTACCATTCCCCGCCGGCGACGACGCGAACCCGGTCTGCGAGGTCGGGTTTCGCCCGGAGCCGCCCGAGGACGACATCGCGGACCTCGCGGCGGCGATCCCGTACCGGATGACGAGCCGCCTCCGCGGCGAGCGCGCGCCGCTTGCGAGCAGAGACCAGGAGGCACTGGCGAGCGTGGCCGCCGCATGCGGGGCGAAGATCCTCTGGATCACCGATCCCGGCAAGCTGGCCGAGGCGGGCGTCGTGCTCGGCAAGCTGAACCGGATCGGTTATCTCAATCCCGAGAGCCACCCGGGCATCATGAAGATGCTGCGCTGGACCGAGCAGGAGGCCGAGCAGACCCGGGATGGCATCCCGGTCAACACGATGGAGCTGTCGCCCGTGGAGCTGACCGGGCTACACCTCGTGACCTCTTATCAGGTGCTGAAGTACATGAAGAACCTCGGCGTCGGGCGGGCGCTCGAGGCCATGCCCGTCGCCTGGGCGAAGAGCGCCTCCGCGCTGTGCCTGCTCGTCCTCGAGCGAGCGCCGTCCGCCAGCGCCTTCTTCGAGGCGGGCCGCGTCCTCGAGCGCCTCTGGCTGACCGCCACCGTCCGCGGGCTGGCGTTCCAGCTGCTCGGCGTGAGCTCGTACTTCGACCGCCTGCTCCACGGCGGCGGCGAAGGCTTCAGCGCCGACGAGCGGGACATCCTCGACCAGGCACGGTCCCAGTACACGGCGCTGTTCGAGGTTCCCCCGGGCGTTTGCGAGGCGGTCCTGTTCCGGATCGCGCGCCCCAACGCGGCGGTCGGGAGAGCCCCGCGTCGCCGCGTCGAGGACCTGATGGCCTGAAGTCGCTACCCCACCCTGCAAGGTCTCGCGCAGTGGTGCGCCGAGGCCGATTTCACGGAGTATGAACATGCTGGCTGAAACACGTCCCGATCCCTGGATCATCCGCCCGCGGCCGAACCCGCGCGCGTCCCTGCGCCTGTTCTGCTTCCCGTACGCAGGCGGCGGCGCCTCGACCTACCGCGAGTGGCCGGCCTACCTCCCCGCGGACATCGAAGTGGTGGTGGTCCAGTTCCCGGGCCGCGAGGAGCGTATCCGCGAGCGGGCGTTCAGCGATGCATCGGAGCTGTGCC
Source organism: Kofleriaceae bacterium (assembly GCA_041495365.1). Classification (GTDB taxonomy): domain Bacteria; phylum Myxococcota_A; class Polyangia; order Haliangiales; family Haliangiaceae; genus JABFXX01. The sequence continues at coordinate 8,525 of JBGQCL010000453.1, forward strand.
TGCAGCTCGCCGCGGTGCTCGCGCCGTACCTCGACCGCCCGTTCGCGCTATTCGGCCACTGCATGGGTGGGCTGGTCTCGTTCGAGCTGACTCGCCTGCTCCGCACGATCGGAGTGCCAACTCCCATCCACCTGTTCATCTCGGGGCACGCTGGACCGCGCAAGGTCTATGGCTTTCCGCCGATGGCCGGGATGTCCGACGACGAGCTCGTGGCGCTGATCCGGCGGCTGGGCGGCACCCGGGACGAGGTGCTCGCCGACCCCGACGTCATGCGGCTCATGGTGCCGCTGCTGCGCTGCGATCTGACGGTCTGCGAGTCGTACCGCTATGTCTCCGCCGAGCCGCTCGCGTGTCCGATCTCGGTGTTCGGCGGCATCCTCGACAAGGTTGTCCGGCGGCCGTACCTGCTGCTCTGGGACGCCGAGACCTGCGGCGGGTTCCAGGCCCGGATGTATCCCGGCGGACACTTCTTCTTCGACGACCTGAAGCCGCGCCTGCTGCAGGCGATCACCGACGACCTGGCGGCACACCGTGCGCCGGCGGTCGCCACGACCTCGATGTACCAGGGAGGAGCTCCATCATGACCAGCTCGATCCAGACGCTCGTGGACCTGCTGCGCGCGCGCGCCGAGACCCACGGCACGCGCCCGGCGTTCACCTACCTGAAGGACGGCGACGAGGCCGAGGACGCCTGGACCTACCAGGACCTGGACCGTCGAGCGCGGCGGATCGCAGCCGCGCTGCAGGCGATCGGCCGCGACGGAGACCGGGTGATCCTGATCTATCCACCTGGCCTTGGCTTCGTGGCCGCGTTCTTCGGCTGCCTCTACGCCAAGCGCATCGCGGTGCCGATGTCGCCGCCGAATCCATCGCGGCTGTCGCGAGAGCTTCCGCGGTTCCGGGCCATCCTCGAGAGTGCGGAGCCGCGAACGCTCCTGAC
>JBGQCL010000454.1:0-9459 GCA_041495365.1 Kofleriaceae bacterium
CAATCGCCCCGATCACACCGGGCTGCTGTTCTCGGGCTGGTCGTGGTGGGAGACGTGGGGGACCTGGTCGATCGGACCGCGCGCGACGATGGTGCTACCGGTCCCGCCGAACCAGGACGTCCGGATCTCGTTCCGCTGGTTCTCCGGGGCGCCGCAGGGCCGCATGCGGCTCCAGCTCGGCCGCCAGGCGTTCGACGTGCGGTTCCCCACCCGCGCCCAGGAGGTGCGGAGCAACTTCGAGATCAAGACCACGAGCGCGCTGCTCGAGGTCGGTATCGAGATCCCGAGCGTGGTCGTCCGGCCCGATAACAAGCGTACCGTCGGGATCGGGCTGGTCGGCGCGCGCGTGCAGCTCGCGACCGAGCCGTTCGACGATGAGCCGCCGGTGATCGATCCCGTGCTCGATACCTGGACGAGCTTCGCGGCGAACGCGCCGGGTGGGGCGTTCCTGCAGACCGGGTGGTCGTACGCCGAGCCGTGGGGCACATGGTCCAGCGCCGAGGAGGCCACCCTGGCATTGCCGGTGCCACCCGACCAGCGGCTCGCGATCACGTTCCGCTGGGTCGCGACCGCGCCGGCCGGGCGGCGCCAGACCGGCCACCTGTCGCTCGACGACCAGACGTTCGAGGTGGCGTTCCCGCCGGAGAGCACCGTGCAGGAGCAGACGTTCGAGGTCACGAGCCGGCGCCGCTGGATCGCGGCCCGGTTCGTGATCGATCGGCCCAACGCGGTGGGCGGCCGTGCGCTCGGCGTCGGGCTCGAGGCGGTCCGAGTGCACCGCGTCGCGCAGCCATGACTCCGCGTCAGGCCTGTCCCGGAGCGGCCGAGCGCGCGATCATGGCAAGCTCGTCATCGCCGAGCGCGTAGTACGGGCGCGTCACCTCGCCGATCACGCGCAGCGCGGCGCGGGCATGCCGGGACGCGCGGTCCCGTGCGGAGCCACCCAGGTTCGCGCCGAGCATCTGCAGCGCGCTGAGCATCAGGAACAGCGTGTCGCCACCGCGGGTGCGCTCGGCGACGACCTCCAGACCGGTGGTCCCGAGCAACCGGTGCAGCGCGCGGCGGGAGAAATGGTGCAGGTGCACCGGCACCTGGTACCAGCCCCAGCTGCTCGGCGTGAGCCTGCGCAGCCGCGCCTCGAAGTTCGGAACGCACAGGACGAGCTTGCCGCCCGGCGCGAGCATGCCGCGCGCGAGCTCGAGGAAGCCGCGCGGATCGGGGACGTGCTCGAGCACGTGCTGCGCGAAGATCGCATCGAACCGCTCGCCGGCTCGGTCACGCGCGAACGCCTCGATGGTACCGGTGAACACGTCATGGCCCTTGTCGGCCGCCGCGGCCGCCGGCCCGGCCGACAGCTCGATCCCCACGGGCACCAGACCGCGGCGCGTCGCCTCGTCGAGCAGGAACCCGAACATGCAGCCGATGTCCAGGATCCGGCCGGCCGAGGTACCGGACCAGTCGAGCAGCGCGGCGGCGCGCCGCCGCTTCTCGACCTCGATCAGGTCATGGGTCGAGTACCCATAGGTCGTCTCGTAGCAGCGCGCGAGGTCCTCCGCGCTCGGTCGCGGCATCGTCGCGCCGGCACCGCAGCTGCCGCAGGCATCGATCCGGTAACTGCCGAGCGGGGCATAGCTGGAGCGCGGTCGAGCCACCGCGGGAACGAGCGCCCCGCCACACACGATGCAAGCTGGATCGGCCATCGCCGACGCAGTCTATGCGCCGTGCCCAGGAACGCAAGCGACGCACCGGTCACGTTGCCGGCCGCGTGCCGGCACCGCCACCGCGCTCGGGGTGGCGAGGCACCGGATCGCGCGGGGGTCTGGCGGCGGCGCCGCTCACCGGATCGCCCGGACCTCGTCGGGCGGCTCGTCGGGCGGCGGATCGAGGAACGGCCGGTCGGGCTCGAGCGTGTCGTCGCGCACGAACGTGAACGCCCAGCTCGCCATCGGCACGTGCGCGCGGATCTCGACGACGCGCTCGCGGTCGGCGAACTCGAGCCGGCCGCGTTCGATCTTGCGCACCGGCCCGTCATCGGTGGCGAACATCACCTCGCCCTCGCTGGCCGCGGCGACGTAGGCCCCGGCCAGCCGCGCGTGCATCCGGATCCGGACCTCGACGTCGAACGCGTGGGCGGTGGCCAGGATCGCCGGCGTGGTGAAGCCCCAGCTCGGCGGCGCGTCGTTGAGCAAGTTCGCCGTCGCGTCGTACGCGGTGACCAGGCCGTCGCAGTCGTACGTGCCGGTGATCCGCAGGTAGTCGCAGCGCCGCCACGCGCCGCCCAGGCTGCGGGCGTCGACCCGCGCGGTCGACGTGACCCCGCTGCCGAGCACGAGCGCCGGCGCCGGCCGGCCGGCATCGCGGCAGCCGCGGATCACCAGCGCCGCGACCGCGAGCGGGACCCCGGCGCGGAGCGCGAGCCGGCCGGCGCCGCGCCACCGCCGGTGCCAGCGCGCCAGCCCGCGCAGCGCGCGGTGCCGCCAGCGCCGCCGGCTCCACACCAGGGCGCCCGCCGCGGCGGCGAGCGCGGCCAGGATCGACAGCGCGCGGCCGTCGTGATCGGACGGCAGCGGGCCGTCGATCGTGAACACCGTGCGCCCCGGCGCGAGCCAGGCGGCGACCACGTGGAGCGCGCCGCCCGGGATCGTCGGGTAGGCGTGGACCGGCTCGGCCGCGCCGCTGGCGTGGCGGGCGCGCCACCTCGGGTAGTACCCGGTGCCGAGCGCGACCAGCACGGGCTCGGCCGTCCCGGTGACCTCGACCTCGACGCCGCGGTCGTCGAGCCGGGTGACCCGGACCTCGCCGCCGCCGCGCTCGATCCGCGCGAACTTGCCGTCCCACGACCGGATCTCGCGGACCCGGAACGTGCCGAACTGCTTCTCGGTCGCCGGATCGCCGATCGATGGCGCGCGGCCGACCCCGACCACCCAGCGCACGTTGAACCGGCGCAGGCTGGCCTCCGAGCTGTCCTCGATCCGCTCGCGCAGCAGCAGGTCGGGCTGGGGTGCGAGGTGGAACGTCGGCAGCCCGGTCTCCGCGGTCAGGTGGAAGTGCTCGTGGGTGTCCTCCTCGAACAGCGCGCGCGCCCACGCGTCGGGCGTGATGCCGCGCGCGCGCTCGGCGGCCCACCGCGTCAGCTCGGCGCGGCCGAGTGGGTCGGGCGCGACCACCCGGGTCTCGGCCGACGCGCGGTCCGACACCGAGCTCCACAGGTCGGGCAGCGCGCGCAGCGTCGCCCCGGCGACCACCCCGAGGATCGCCGCGCCGATCAGCTGGCGCCGCCGGGTCGCGCCCCGCCACGCCGCGCGCGCGTGGCCCACGAAGATCGCGAGGCCGTAGCCGGCCGCCGCCCACACGAACGGCCGCGCGAGCTGGGCGAGCCGCTCGGTGCCGAGCCGCGCCACGCCGGGGCCCGGCGCGAGCCCGAGCGCGAGGTACGGCGCATCGCACAGCCCGAGCAGCAGCACGAAGCCGACCGCGCCGACGAACACCGCCCGGGCCCGGCGCGACGCCAGCGCCGCCAGCAGACCGAAGTAGCCGGCGTACTCGAGCGCGGCGAACGCGGTCACCGGCGATGGCCAGGCGAGCAGGTCCTCGAGTAGCCGGGCCGGTGGGCGCAGCGCGTTGGGGAAGTGCTGGCCGTAGGCGTAGAGCCGCGCGGCCAGCGGCAGCCAGACCCACGCGCCGAGCGCGATGCCCAGGCCGACGTGGCCCGCCGCGGCGAGCGCGCGGCGCGGCGGCACGTCGGATGCCAGCGCGGCGACCGCGGCGAGCGCGACCAGCGCGGCGACCCCGGCGATCAGCCCGGCGGGGTGCGCGATCGCGGCGATCGCGGTCGCGATCCAGATCGTCGCCGATGCGGCGAGCCGCGGCCGGCGCAGCGCCGCGAGCACGCCGAGCGCGGCGATCGCCGACCACGCGAGCGCGAGCGCGCTGTGCAGCAGCGCCCAGCGGAACAGCCCGACGGTGCCGCCGTGCGACACCGCGCCGCTGTCGACCAGCGTGGCCACGCCGATCAGCAGCGCGATCGGCCGCGGCGCGACCTGGATCGCGATCGCCGCGGTCGCGATCGCGATCGCCAGGTGGACGATCACCGCGACGATCATCAGCGCGAGCGGCAGGTCGTGGGTCAGACCGAGCCCGAGCGCGACGTAGCCGGTCACCAGGTAGGCGAGCGACGGGTAGAGCTCGAGCGGCGCATCGCCGGTCGACACCGCCTGGTTCCACACCGGCAGGTCGAGGCCCGTCAGCCCCGGCATCACGTGGCTCAGCACGGCGCGCTGCGGCCCCCAGTCGCCCATCTGCCAGTCCGGCGACCCGGTCATCGCGTCGCCGAACACCGCGACCCCGGCCACGGCGATGACCGCGATCACCATTGCGGTCGCGGTGGCGTCGGGTGGCTCCCGCACGAAGTCCGGCAGCCGCGGCCACACCACGAGCACGGCGATGCCCAGCGCACCCCCGATCACGGCCAGGCCGAGTGACCCGGTGGCTCGACCGGGGAACACCAGGGCCAGGATCGCCGCGCCGACCACGAGCTGCGCTCCCGGGCTCGTTGCAAGCCACCGCCCGGCCGTTCGCAGCCATGTGCGCACGACCGCGGCGTTAGCACGGCCGCTGCGGGGCGCACAACGTCCGACCCGACCCGACGCGCCGGCAAGCACCGACGCAGGCGACCCGGATCGGGTTCAGCCCCGCCACGTGGACGTCGCGCTCCCGGGTCACCGGGCCTGCGCTCGGGCTTCGCGGGCCCGCGACTCGGCCGACACATGTTGCAATACGAACTTCACACTGTCTCAAGAATGCCCTTGACCACGAGATGCGAGATCAGCACACACTGGCGGCCAATGCGCCTTCAGGTGTGCGTCGTTGCCGCGCTGGTCGGAGGCGCATGCGGCGACAACACGCTGCCGGTCGGCGAGCCGCTGTCGCCCGCGGTCCACCTGACGATCGTCGCTCACCCCGACGACGATCTGCTGTTCATGCAGCCCGACCTCCAGGACGCGCTGGACCGCGGCGGGGGTATGACCAGCGTCTACGTCACCGCCGGCAACGACACCAAGGGCCTGGACTACGTCGAGAACCGCTACGCGGGCCTGATGGCGGCGTACGGCGCAATCGCCGGCACCCACGACTGGACCTGCGGCTGGATCGACATCGCCGACCACGCCGCCGAGCACTGCAGGCTCGACGACGCCGGGATCTCGCTGGTGTTCCTCGGCTACCCCGACGGCGGGCTGATGGGCGAGCGGCCGACCAGCCTGCGCAACCTGTGGCAGGGCCAGATCGCGTCCGCGACCACGATCTCGCGGCGCACCGCGACCTACGAGCGCGCCGATCTGGTCGCGGTGCTGGCCGAGATCGTCACCACCACCGCGCCGGCTGCGCTGCGCACCCTCGAGATCGCCGCGACCCACGGCCACGATCACTCCGACCACATGCTGGTCGGGGCGCTGGCGCTGCTGGCGACCGCCGCGACGCCGGCCCACCCCGAGCTGATCTCGTACCGCGGCTACAACACCGAGAGCGAGCCACCCAACGCCGACCCCGCGCTGTTCGCGCGCGCGCAGGACATCGTGGCCCGCTACCACAGCTGCGTGAACCACTGCGCGCCGTGCGGCCAGCCGTGCCCCATCCAGCACATCAGCCCGCCCGAGCTCGGCTGGCTGCAGCGGCGCTACGCGGTCGGCATGCGGCGGCGCGGCGAGGGCCAGCTCCGCCAGGGCAACGGCTGCATCGCGGCGCCGCGCGCGGGCGACAGCGCCACGATCGTCGACTGCGCCGCCGCGCCCAGCTGGCAGCTCGACGACGCCGGCGCGCTGCGATCGAGCGAAGCGAGAGCGGGGCTGGGGACCCTGCCGGCTTGGCCGGCGGGGCGGGGGGCAACGCCCCCCGTGGGATCGACCGACGGGCTGTGCCTCACGGTCAACGTCACCGGCGAGATCATCGCCCGGGCGTGCGGCGCGCTCGGCGCGGCCGGCCGGTTCTTCCTCGACGACGATGGCCACCTGTGGTCCGGCGTCATGCCGCCGCCGCTGACCAGCATGGACCACGCCGAGCTGTACTGCGTCGGCCAGGCCGCCGGCCGACCGCGCGCGGGGCTGTGCGGCGCCGGCTTCGCGCCGCGCTGGGAGCTCGCGCGGCAGACCACCGCGACGCCGCGCACCACCGCGACGATCACGCGCACCGGACGCGCCGTGCGGATCGCGCGGTTCCCGGACGACGCCGGGCCGCGGGTGTGTGCGGTCGAGACCGGCGCCCGCGGCCTGATGTGCGCGCCGGGCGATCCCGACGGGAGCCTGTCGCGCGCGAACCGGATGGACAGCTCCGACGCCCCGCTCGCGATCGAGCCCGAGAGCCTGGTGCTCGGCGACATCGACGGCGACGGGCTGACCGACGCGTGCGGCAGCGACCCCGGCGGCCTGGTGTGCGCGACCGCCGCCGCCGGCTACCGCGCCGAGCGCTGGGCCGCCGCGCTGCCGTCGACCGGCGCGGCGAGCCCGACCGACCGCAGCCTGGCGATCGTGCGCGGCGGCGAGCTGTGCGCGCTCGCCGACGCCGGCGTGGTGTGCGTCGGCCGGGGCGCGACCGCGGTCGCCGACGTGCGCTCGACCTGGCCGGACCGCAGCGCCCCGCTGTGGTTCGCCGACCTCGACGGCGACGATCTCGTCGACTGGTGCTCCGCGACCCCGGCCGGCCCGGCATGCAGCCTCGGAGCCCACCGCGAGCTCACCACCGCCGGCGTGCCCTGGGGGTTCGCCACCGCGGGCCTGATCGAGGGCAGCGCGAGCGACGGCGCGACCCCCGACCCCGCGACCGCGGTGTTCACCGACATCGACGGCGACGGCCGCGACGACCTGTGCACGCTGCAGGGCCCGGTGATCGCCTGCGCGCGCAGCACCGGCCGCGGCTTCGCGCCGCGCAGCGCGGTCGCCCGACTGCCGGCGGACATGGCCGCCACCGCGCTGTGGGCCGAGCCCGCCGCGCCCGGCCAGCCGCTGCGGCTGTGCGCCGCCGACGCCCAGACCATCGCCTGCATCGAGTGAGCAGCCCCGCGGCGCGCGGCCGATCGCCGCGCGCGGCGATCAGCAGTTGAAGGAGAGCAGCACGCAGTGGTCCGCCGTCGGCGGGCAGCCGTTGGTCGGCAGGCACTGGATGAAGCAGCTCGCCTGCGGCTTGGTCGGTACCAGGATCGAGCCTGCTCCGGTCACCTCGCGGAGCTGCAGCTCGCGCAGGGTCTCGCGGTGGATGTTCAGGCGCCTCGTGGGCTTGATCTTCTTCATGGTCGTTTGTCCTCCGCGCGCGGCCGGTGCAACCGCCATGCTCCGACGGGGCCGCGCGCGAACCGGCGCAAGTGCCATCGCCGCCACACCCGCCGCGCGTGCACGCGATCGCCCGTGTTGCACCCGGCGCGACACATGTACGGTTGTCCCGGAGACAGCGGGTTCACGAGCGCGACAAGCTGCCTGCGACGCCGCTTGTTCCAGGATCACCCGACCACTCCCCATCGCAATCATTGCCAGTGCGCACCGTAATCATTGCCAGTGCGGGGGGTCGCGCCGGGCGCGGCAGTCCTGGCGTACTGGCCCCAGCCGTGCGGTTTTTACGGTAAGATCCCGGCGGTGCCTTGGTCGAGCACGAACTCGGCGCGCGTGACTGCGACAGCGTTCGGCCGGCCCGCGATCAGCCGCTGGGGCTGCGCCGCTTGTTCCGTTCTACGGCGACCGCGCGCAACGCTCGTTGAATCCTCTCGAGCACATCTTGGTCTGCGGCCGGCCGAGACAGGTTGAGTGACCTGCTGGGGTCTCGAAGGGCAACGAAGCGCTCCGTGATCCGCCGAGCAGCTCACCTAGTCCGGCCGCTGGTTCTCGGTATGGCGCTCGCCCTTGCTCACGCGCAGGTAAATTGCGGCACGGCCCGCCATGTAGTCGGGCGTATCACAGCAGCGCTGTACAGCCCGCCCCCCGAAAACGCTCGGCTGGATGTGGCGACCGTGCAACGCCAGGTGGTAGCTTCCGCGGCCGGGTGGGGGACAACATGATCGAGAAGCTCGAGGATGCGCTCGCTTCCGCATTTCCGCCGATCACCATTGATCGCGCGATGATCGACGAACCTACCGCGCGATGGGACCTCTATGAGGACTACGCCGATCTCGCCGCCTTCGAGGGAAAGACCTGGCGAGAACTATCGGCAGACTTGATCGCGCGGCATGCGACGCTACCGATCTATGCGGGTGACGCGCTGTGGCGCGCCACGCTGCCCGGCTACTTGCGGTACCTGCTGCACGAGCACAAACGACTCGACGAGGTGCCCTTCCAACTGGCCCGCCAGCTGACGCGCAGAGAAGACCCCGAGCACCACCCCCGGTTCGACCGACGGGCCGAAGCGTTTTCTCCGGCACAGCGCACCGCCATTCGCGACGTGCTCGCTTTACTCGCAACCGTGTCCCCGCTCGAGGAGACGATGTCCCCTGCACTTGCAACCTGGAGCAACCTAGCAGACGGAAGGGCGTGGCAATGAAGACCATGATCAAGCTTGGCCTGTCGTTCGCGATGACCACCCTGGCACTCACCGCTGCGGTGTATGCCGCCGAGTACAACTTTTACGAGCAGTCGGACAAGAAGGCTGCGCGTCGATCATCACCGAACGCGGACAAGACGAATGCGCTCGCGCGCAACGTGCGAAGGACGAGGCTTGCAGCGCTCCTGCCGAATGCGACGTCGACAAACAAGAACGTACGATCGCGAAGTACAAGGAAGCGAAGGATCGTCTCGATCGCGGTCAGGTTCCCGACGCAGACAAGGACAAGCTGAAAGAGGCAGTTCGGTTGCTCAAGGACGACCTTGACGGTCGCAAAGACAAGGCGCGTGCGAGCATCTCGGTGGCCGAGCGCTGCGTGCGCACGCGTGAGGACGTTCAGAAGTGGTTCATGGAGAGCGGCATCCGGCTGACCGAGCAGACCCGCGACGACGCGCTCCGCCTGCGCAAGGATCTGCTCGACAAACTCGCCGACGCCCAGCGGAAGCAGGCCGATGCCAAGTCCAAGCGCGATGCGAAGCCGGGCGACTCGAGCGCGCAGAGCGACTACGATCGCGCCACGGACGAAATGCGCAACGCCGAGAAGGCGCTCGAGCAGTTCAACAACAAGTATGGCAAGGACATCGAGCGCTACGCGTCCAGGCTGATCGACCAGTACAAGGCCGAGAAGGAGTCACACGAGAGGCCGCTGACCGAAGCCAGGAACCGCGTCGACAACTGCAAGAAGGTCGACAATATGAGCTTCTGAACAGGCCGATCGCTGAGCTCGAGGTCCTCGCCGACCAGAGCGACGCCGGCGGCGTCGCCGTGCTTGAGGTACTCGCCGAGCCACGCCCCGCTCGACCCCGCCCCGACCTTGGCCGCCCCGACCTTGGCCGCGCCCGACCTTGGCCGCGCCCGACCTTGGCCGCGCCCGACCTTGGC
>JBGQCL010000455.1:0-9430 GCA_041495365.1 Kofleriaceae bacterium
CGGGGCTGCCGGGGCCCCGCGATGACGCTCGACGGCGTCAAGACGATCGGCCGGTGGCGATCCGAGTGGCTCGGCCGCGAGGCCACCCTGGTGCGGTGGGGCAGCCTGGGCCAGCCCGTGCTGGCGTTCCCGACCGCGGGGGGCGACGCCGAGGAGATCGAGCGTATGCACCTGGTCGGCGCGCTCGGCCCGCTGATCGAGGCCGGCAAGGTCTACTCGTGCGACAGCGTCGCCGGCCGCGCCCTGCTATCGCGCGAGGGCTCGCCGCAGCACCAGATGTGGTTGCAGGACCAGTTCCACCACGATGTCCGCCACGAGGTCGTCCCGGCGATCCACGCCGACTGCCGGTCCGATCAGGTCAGCCAACGGCTCCGGGTCAGTCGGCATGCCCCGCTGCCCCTTCATCGCCGCGCCGAGGGGCTCGACGTAGAGATCCTCCAGCGGCAGGAACGGCACCAGCTCGTCGTCGGACCAGCGCTCGCGGGGCACGTTGCCGAACACGTGGCGCCCGCCCCACGTCGCCATGTCCGCCAGGACGACTCCACACGCGGAGCGAGGCGATCGCCAAGCACGATCGGCAGCCACGGCGGGCGTTCCGGACCGTCCAGCCCGATGCATCTGCCTCGATCCTGGCCCTCGGCTACCGCATGCGATCGATCCAGTAATCGGGGCGCCGGCCGTGATGCGCGACGGCGAAGATCACGACCTCATCGGTGTTCACCTGGAAGAACAGCGAGTAGGGCACCCCCTGCAGCACGCGTCGACGCGCCGGGCCACCACACCACACAGGCCAGGCAAGCGGCCGTTCCCGGATGCTGCGCAGACCCGCGTTCACTGCCTCGGCCAGGCGCCTCGCCGCGTCCCGTGATCGCTCACGGTACCAGGCGACCGCTGCTCGATACTCGGCGCTCGCTTCGGGATGGTAACGGTGCCGGATCACGGCATGGGCGCATCGACCATGGCGCGGATCTCGGCGTCCACCAGATCACCGTCGACCAGCTCGACCTTCCCCTCCGCAACTTCGCGCATGCGGCGATCGATCTCCGCCGCCCAGACCGCCTCCCATTCCTTGCCAGTGACCTCGTTACCATCGTCCGGCTCGAGGCTACGCCACAGGAGCGCCGCCAACGTACCGCGGTCCTCGTCGGGGAGCTCAAGCAACTCGGTGACCAGCTTGCGGGGGATCGCCATGGCTACCGCTTCAGTGTACGCGGTGGCCGTCGTCACCGCCATGGTCCTCCGTGGCCCGCCTCAGCCGTCGCGGCCGAAGATCCGCCGCCGGTCGCGCCCGCAGCTCCTCTGCCAGCGCCCTGGCCTGCTCGTGATCGCCGGCCAGGACGGCATCCGCGAGTGCTGTAGCAAGGCTTGCTACAGTGCGTGTCCGCGAGGGTCCGTGAGCGTCCCGGTCAGATCCCGGATCTCCGTCGGAGACCGGCGGATCCTGGCGGACCGTTGATGCCACGGAAGTACTTTCAAGTCCCATTGGGGTCACCAGCAGCAGCGGCAGTCACGAGGTTGCCCCGTCTCCCGTCCGGGCCTGCAGCAACCCGCAGCTCCTCGAGCTCCCTCCGGCACCTCATCGAGGGACGCGGTGCTCGGCTCTTCATGAGGTTGACGTTCATGTCCATGTGCTGATCGCTCACCACGCGTGGACCACGAGCTGCGGACGCACGTCGACGATTCGCTGGAAGTCCTTCACGTTTCGCGTCGCGATCTCGTAGCCGCCACGCAAGGCGGTGGCAGCGATCAAGATGTCGGAGTCCATGCGTCGTGTCTTGTTGCCGGATCGGGACATCGCGCCCCAGATCTCTGCCGCCAGGTCCCACACGTGCTCGTCGACTTCGATCACCGCGAAGTTCACGAGGAACAGCTCGGCGGCCTGGCTCTCCTGTGCACTCACGGAGCCCGAGTACACGCCTCGACGAAACTCGTAGACCGAGACGCGCGACAGCACGACGCCATTCCCTGCGTTCAACCAGCTCGTGAACGACGCAGTGACGCCCGGTCGCTGCGCGCGAGGTACGACAGGACGTTGGTGTCTAGGACGACGGTGGCGCCCATCGCGGTTGCAACTCGACACGCTCACCCCAGGCCTCGCCGATCGCGTGTCTTTGTTCCGTGTTCATGGAGTTCCAGAAGACCTTGGCAGCCTCGAGGATTCGTCTCGCTCGCGTTGCTGCCGGAGCATCCGCCCATGGCGTCAGATCGATGCCGATCTCGCCCGTCGCACGCCGGAACGTCTGGGAGGTTTCGAATGCGCGTTGTGCGAGAGCAGCCAGGAGTGGCGCCCGCTGCGAAGCGAGATGCTCGATCGCCGCGACCAGCAGCGCGAGCCGCAACGCGACTTCGCTCATGTACTTCACCGTCGGCACGGCAGCCAGCGGCAACCCCGCGCGCGGCGACGGTGGACCGTGCTTCGCCTCGCGGAGGCTGAGCATCAGGAACCTGCGAAGTGTCTCGTGAGCCACGATCGTCTTGCGCGCGGCGATGATGTCTGCAGCTGCTTCCACGACCTGCTCCAGGCTGTCCTGCATGGCAAGCATCCGCGGAACGACTCGCTCGAGCGCCTTTCGTGCGAGTCGCTGCCCATCCGGCTCCGCAACCAGAGCGTCCCCGAGCCAACCGAGCACCTTCGCGGCATCGTGGATGGCAAGCTCGGCCTCACCCAACGTGCGTGCCTGTTCCAAGCGGGGCAAGAGCTCGTCGCGAATTGGATGCGGCACGGACGGAGAGAGCTGGCTCGTCACGACCTCTTCCACCAGCTGCAGGGTCAATTCATCCACGGCGATCATCGTACCACGCGGGGATCGAACAGCGACTGAACGGCAGGCCACGGCCCGAGCCAAGCCTGAAGCATACTGGATTCGCTGGCGTTCGACCGCCCGCCTAGAGCGCGGGCGCGCAGGCGGTGTCGGCCACGGTCTCGATCGCGATCGCGGTCAATGCCGCGCAGTAGTCGAGATCGATGTTCTCCATCGTGTCATGCGTGTCGTGATAGCCCTTGCGGCTGATGTCGTAGTTCTCCATCAGCAGCACGACCGGGATCCCGAGATCCGAGAAGATCTGACCGTCGGTGTTGAACAGCGCCGACCGCGGCTCCCACTCGACGCGGACCTCGCCGTAGAGCGGCAGGTGCGCGAACGGCGGCGGCGCCGGCGCCTTGCGATCCGAGACCCGCTCCGCGCGGCCCTGGTCGCGGCGGTCGGGTGCCGTGTTCCACTCGCGCGCGAGCTGGTTCCACGCGACGTTCGCGCGGTGGGCGCGGCGCGCGAGCCGGGCCGATGCGGCGCCCTCGCCGGGCGCGATCTGGAACACGTCGCGATCGCGGTCGCTGTTGTGGCCGATCATGTCGAGCACGAACGCGCCGACGACGTCGACCTGCGAGACGTCGCGCACCGCGCCGTCCTCCGCCGTGAACTTGAGCCGGCGCTCGACCAGCGCCTGGCAGAGGGCGCGCGCGCCCAGGCAGTCGGCCGGGTACTCCTCGCCGGTGAGGTGCACGAGCCAGACGTCGCGCTCGAGCTTGCCGGCTCTGGCGAGCGGCAGCAGGCGCTCGGCGGCGAGCAGGAGCGCGGTTGTCGCGGAGTGGTTGTCGTCGGCGCCGGCCGCCGGCGCGCGCAGGAGGTCACCGCCGCTCTCCTCGTAGTAGCAATCCTCCATGTACGCGGTGTCGTAGTGGTCGCCCATCACGACCGCCTGGTGGCGGTGGTTGCCCGGGATCACCATCACGATGTTGCGCTCGGCGGGCTCGGGGCCCTGGTTCTTCGCCCAGCCGTGCATCCACGGGAACGCGAAGTCGGTCTCCCACCGGAACACGTGATCGACGACCTCGGCCTTGCCGGTCATGCCGGCGGCCGCGATCAGCCGGCGATGGCGATCGTGCAGGTGATCGCCGAGCGCCTCGAGGTCGCGGCGATCGTGGGTGACGACGTGCGCCGCCTGCGCCGGCTTGCCGCCGCGGCGGCCCCGGTTGACGGCGATGCCGTCCCCGTTGCTCTTCTGCCGGAACTCGCCGTGCGCGAGGTGCGAGATCGTCGACCAGATCTGGTCCTCGAACGCGCGCGTCCCGAGCTCGGCGAGCACGTGCGGGGCGTGGTCCGGCGGCTCGGCCCCCACGCAGCTCCGCAGCTCGGCCGCGAGCGTCGCGCCGGTCGCGCGATCGCCGGCGTGGTCCGGCAGGGTGTCGAGCCACGCGTCGAGCGAGTCGTGCTTCGCGATGTGGACGAGCGCGCGCGCGTGCGCCGGCGCGAGCGGCTCGCCGAGCAGCTCGCGCTGCTCGAGCAGCTTGCGCGCGTTGTGCGCGGCCGTGTGGCGCGCGTGGCCCGGATCGCGCTCGAACGACCGCGCCGCGGCGACGTGCGAGGGCCGCGCGAGCAGCCGCGGATGGAGCACCAGCGGCGGCGCGCCCGCGAGCTCGGCGGTGACGTAGCCGGGCAGCGCGTCGCGCAGCCGGCCGCGTCCCGAGGCCGCGACGACCGGCAGGTGCCAGAACAGCTCGCGCAGGCCCGCGCGCATCGGCGGGTAGTACATGCGGTAGCCAAACCGGCCGCCGCCGTCGACGACCTGCGCCGCGCGCTCGATCTGCTCGCGCTCGGCGTGCCAGCCGTCCAGCACGAGCTGGTAGTCCTCGTTCCACACCTGCGCGTTGCGTGCGAGCGGCTTGTCGTAGAGATCGATCGCGACGGGCTCGGTCGAGAACAGCGCCACCGAGACCTTGTCGGTGTAGGCGCCGTCGCCGTGGATGTCGGCGTCGCGCGCGACCCGCTGCCAGCGGTGCGTGCGCACGATGTGCGACACGAGCTTGTGGCCATGCGCCTGGGTCGCGGCGTCGGACTCGTCGAGCCAGCCCGATTGCGGGATGCGGATCGCGCAGCTCTGCTCGACGCGCGGGAACATGTGGAGCAGCGGGATCTGCTGCGCGCGGGGCAGCTGCCGTGCGAGCGCGCGGTAGCGCGGATGCTCGAAGAACACGATGCTCGCCGGCGTCGGCACGATCGCGAGCGAGCCCGCGAGGTACGCGCGGCGGACCGCCGAGGGCAGGTGGGAGAACGGCTCGAACGTCACGAGCGCCCGGATCGCCTCGATCGGCGTGTCGCGGACCAGGCGGGCGCGCAGCGGCTCGGGGAGCTCGGTCGCCGCCGCGAGGATCCGCCACTCGCCGGTGATCCCGGCCCACGCGAGCACGCGCGACAGCGTGGCCTCGGTGAGGCCGCGCCACACCGGACGCGCCGCGCCGTCGTGGCTCGTGCCGAACAGCGTCCACCGATCGTTGCCCTTGTCGTCCTGGCTGCGCGACAGCGCGAGCGGGCAGATCACGACCAGCGGATCGTGGCCGAGCCGGCCGTGCTGCGCCGCCTCGGCGAGCTGCGCCGGCCACGCCGGGTTGAGCTCGAGCACCGTGCGCGACAGCGCGTGGGCCTCGCCGCGCACGAGCTTGCCGAGCTCGAGCACGAGGTGATCGGCGATGCGGTCGAGCCCGGGCTCGAGGTCGTGCGCCTGCTCGTACTCGTCGATGTCGAGCGCCGAGGCGTCGCCGCAGCCGAACGTCGCCGCCCCGTGCGCGCGCTCGACCGAGTACGGCTTGATGCCGACGTACGGCGGCGGCATCGCCTCGGAGTACGCCCGCACCGGGAACCGGCCCTCGCCGTGAAACGCGCCCCGTGCTTCCGCCTCGATCCGGTCCCATGGCTCGCTCATGGTGGGGAGACTACGCCACGCCCCGCGCTGCGTGGGCTGTCGGATCGGCGGGACGACCGGCGTGGGGCAACTCGCCGCGATCGCTCGTCACGTGCTGGCCAGCGGCAGCGCGAGGCCCCCGACGTCGACCGAGACCCCGGCGGCGTCCAGCGTCACGCTGATCGTCCGGCGGTCCTGCAGCGTGTAGGCCTGCCGGCCGTGGCCGGAGTACCAGTCGAGGTGGTCGTTGGCGAGCGGCTCGGCGTCCGTCAGGATCACCACGCCGGGCTGGAGGTGATCGTCGAGCACCCAGCGCGCCATCCGACCGTTCGGGCTGCCGTGGTTGGGCGCCTGGAACAGATCGACCCCCGACGGCAGCGCCGCGGCGATGTGCCCCCACTGCGCGCCCGCCAGGTCGGCGCCGAACACGCCGACGCGGCCGGCCCACCGGATCGCCGGAACGATGCACGCCGCATGTACGCGCACCCAGTCGGCCTCGGCGAGCTCGACGTCGCGGCCGCTGTCGAGGGCGTTGACGTCCCACAGCGGCTGGCCGGCGATGTCGGCGAGCGCGCGCGGCGGGATCGCGTCCCACGCGTCGATCAGTCGCGCGATGTCCACCGGCCGGTCGTAGAACTCGAACAGCGACTGGTTGCGCATCAGCGCCGGTGCGAGCGTCGTGCCCGGGCGCGCGATCCACGCGTCGGGCGCGAGCAGCTGGATCGCCTCGGGGAGCGCGAGCCAGTGGTCGGCGTGAGCGTGGGTGAGCACGAGGCCCGCGATGTGCCGGTGTCCGAGGGCGGCCACCGCGCCGGCGTAGTCGATGCCGGCCCCGCAGTCGATCAGGTACAGCCGCGCGCCGGTGTCGAGGAACACGGCATCTCCGGTCGCGACGGGCGCGAACACGACGCGCAGGGGTGGGGGGAGCGGTGGAGGAAGGTCGCCGGTGGTCACGTGAGCTCCATGGCTGGCAAGGGTCGAACGGGGGCGAGGAAGCGGAGCGCGGGGCGCGGCCGGCGCGGGCGCGGAGCCGGTCGACGGCGGCTCGCGCTGCACGGCCGCGAGTGCGTCGCGCCGCGCGGCCTCGAGCTCGTTGCGGTAGTCCGCCGCATCCGCGACGAGGTCGCGCAGGCCATCGTCGAGCGGCGCGAGCCAGGTCGAGCGCGGCCGCAGCCGGGCGCCGCGCAACAGCTTGGCGCGATAGGCGGTCGTGCCGAGCGCGATCGCGGACAGCCCCCACGCGGCGGCCAGGCGCACCGGCTCGTAGTAGCCGAGGTTGAAGTACGCGAACGCGTGGTCCGGCGCACAGGCGAACAGCCGCGGCACCAGGCGGCCGGTGTCCGGATCGTGGACGAGCGCGGTGAACCCGACCGCGCGGCCGGCCGCCTCGGCGACCAGCACGCGGACGGCGTCACCGAGCGAGCTCACCCGCGCCAGCCGGTCGCGGAACGCGGCCTCGCCGTCGCCGTGACCGTACTTGCCGCGCTGGGCGGTGAGCAGCGGCACCAGGTCCGGTGCGCGCAGCCGCGACGCGTCCTCGACCGCGATCCGATCGATCGCGCGCAAGAAGTCGCGGCGCTCGCGGCGGATCGCCGTGGTCATCGCGGCGAGGTAGGCGTCGAGCCCGCCGGCCGGCACCGGCAGCTCGGTGTCGGGGGCGCTGGCGGCGCGGATCAGGCCGAGCCCGGCGAGCGCCGCGCGGAGCGGAGCGAACGCCGCATCGTCGGGGACGTTGGCGACCGCGACCACCGCCGCCGCCTGGCGGCGGGCCAGCGCGATGACCTGCGCGACGACGTCGCGCACCGCGCGCTCGGCCTCGCCGGCCCCGAGCGTCGCGTCCCAGACGATCCCGGGGAAGCAGCACGCGGTCGTGGCGATCGTCGCGGTCGGCGCCTGGCCCAGCGCGGCGCACCGCTCGCGCAGCCGGGCGCACCGCGCGAGCTCCGCGCCGGAGGTCCAGCCGGCGTCGCGCAGCGCGTCGTCGACGCCGGCGCCGAGCAGCAGATCGTGCGCCAGGTAGCCGCGGCGCGGCTCGCGGCCGTCGAGCAGCATCCACGACGCGGCTGCCCGCGGGCCGAACGCCAGCGCCGATCGCGGCGTCACGCGCGCCCACTCGGCGGCGAGCCAGCGCGCGCCGAGCTCGATCGGCCAGCCGGCGGCGAGCGCCGCCCACGCGGCGAGCTCGCGGTCGTCGCCGGCGGTCACCGCTCGCTCCAGGCGACCCACGCCCACAGCGCGCTCGCCGCCGCCATCGCCGCCGCCACCGCGGCCCAGAACGCGTACGGCGAGACCTCCCGGGCGAGCGCGAACCCGAGCGCCGGCCCGGCGGCGAGCGCGACGCTGTAGGACGCGGACAGCACGCCGTTGAACCGCGCGAGCTGGGCCGCGGGGACGACGCGGATCACCAGCGGCTGCAGCCCGGCGGCGTACAGGCACTCGCCGGCGCCGAACACGACCCCGTACACGGCGCCGAACCCCCACAGCGTGGCGCCTTCGGCACGGACCGCGGCGGCCCCGATGCCCGCGGCGGCTGCCCAGATCGCGGCGTGGGCGATCAGCACGCGCGCCTTGCCGCGGCGCTCGGCCCACCGGCCCACCGGCAGCTGGCCGAGCGCGATCGCCACGGTCGACGCGCCGATGACCACGTGGGCGAGCGGCACCGCACCCGCGCGGTCGCGCACGAACAGGTAGGGCACCACGGCCTCGAACATCGCCATGCCGAACACCAGCACCAGCGCGTTGGCCGCCGCCACCGCGATCAGCGCCGGAGACCACCGCTGCCGCGCGCGGCCGGTGGCAGGGCCGCTCGCGTCGGGGACCCGCGCGCCATCGCCGGGGGCGCCGCGCTGCGCGGTCGGCATCGGGATCGCGGCGAGCGTGGCCGCGAGCCCCAGCGACGTGGCGGCGTTGGCGAGGTACGCCGGGGTCAGCGCGGTCTCGCCGGCGAGCGCGACCAGCGTGCCGCCGATCAGCGCGCCGGCCGTGTTGCCGAGGTTGACCAGCCAGTTGCGCACCGAGAACGCGCGCTCGAGGGCGATGCCCGCCTCGAGCCGGACCAGCACGGGCGTGAGGCCGGTGAAGAACAGCCCGTTGCCGGCGCCGATCGCGATGCCGGCGGCGATCACCATGCCGGGCGAGCTGGCGACGGCGAACAGCCCCAGCCCCACCGCATCGCTGACCATGCCGAGCACGACGAACCGGCGCGGCCCGCCGCGGTCCATCGCGCCGCCGGATCCCAGCGACGCGACCGCGCCGGCGATCGCCATCGCGACGAACAGCGCCGACGCCGCCGCGAGCGGCAGCCCGCGGACCCGCACCAGGTACAGCGCGCCGACGGGAAACGTCAGGCCGTTGCCCAGGCTGGACAGCGCGGACGCCGCCAGGAACGCGCGGGTCGGCGCGCGCATCGCCACCGTCATCGCAGCCGGTCCCGGAACCCGGCCGCGCCGCCGGGGTCCTCGCGCGCCAGCGCATCGAGCCGCGCCGGGAGCAGCGCGCGCGCATCCACGGGCGCCGGCAGGTCGCCGAGCACGATCATCCACAGCGGATGGATCGCCGCGCCGCGCGAGCGCTTGGTGCGATCGATGCTGAGCCCGAGGTGGACCCCGGCGAGCCCGCGCTCGGCGCAGAACCGCAGCGGCCGGTAAAATGCCAGCGCGAAGTGCGCCGCGGTGCCGGCGACCGCCGCGTGGTCGTTGCCGACCATCCGCATGTAGAGGTGCGCGCCGTGGACCAGCCCGAGCGCGGCGGCGAC
>JBGQCL010000456.1:0-9422 GCA_041495365.1 Kofleriaceae bacterium
ACACCCGACGAGGGGATCCAGACGGGGCGTGCGAGTGGATCACTATCCCGCCGCCGCGTGTCTCCCGCGTGGATCTACGCCGCCGCCGAAACTGGATCCGTCCAAGGGCGCCGCCAAAGATCGTGAAGGCGTGCACCTGGAGCACGCACTGCTGCACCAGATCGTCGATCGGATCCCGTCCATGCTCGCCTACTGGGACTCCGAGCAGCGCTGCCGGTACGCGAACCGTGCATATCAGCGATGGTTCGGCATCTCCCCCGAAGCGCTGATTGGCAAGCATATCAGTGAACTGCTGGGGCCACTGTACAAGCTCAACCTGCCGTACATCGAGGGCGCATTGCGCGGTGAGCCGCAGGAATTCGAGCGCGAGATTCCGGATCCAGCCGGCGGTCCAGCGCGCCACAGCAAGGCAAACTATCTTCCCGATATCGCCGACGGGGTCGTGCGCGGGTTCTTCGTTCTCGTCAACGATATCTCGGACATCAAGCGCGCGCAGCTGGCGCTGCAGGAATCCGAGGCCAAGTTCTCCGGGATCATCTCCATCTCGCCGGATGCGATCATCAGCATCGATCGCGATCAGCGGATCACCATGTTCAACCGTGGCGCCGAGGAGATCTTCGGCTATGCACAGGCGGAGGTCCTCGGTCGTCCGCTCGATCTCCTGCTTCCAGCAGCGCTGCGCGACAGGCACACGCAGCACGTGGCGGCGTTCGCAGCGGGCAGCAAGGCCGCGCGGCTGATGGGAGAGCGGCTCCCCGTGTTCGGGCTGCGCAAGAGCGGTGAGGAGTTTCCAGCAGAAGCCGCGATCTCCAAGCTCGAGCTGCCCGGCGGGTTGGTGCTCACGGTCGCACTCCGGGACATCACGGAGCGCAAGACCCTCGAGACGGAGCAAAGGGTGCTTGCCGAGGCCGGCCCCGTGCTGGCCTCGTCGTTGAACTACGAGGACACCCTGAGGAGCATCGCGCGGCTGATCGTGGCCCACCTCGCGGAGTGGTGTGTCGTGGACATGCTCGAGGGAGATGCCCGCGTGAATCGGCTCACCGTGGCGCATGCCGATCCGGCGAAGGCATTCATCTGCGAGCAGCTGGCCGCGCTGCGGCTCGACACACGGCACGTCCTCGCTCGACAGGCACTCGAGACGGGGCAGCCACAGCTCTACGAAGATTTGACGCCGGAGTTCATCGAGTCGGTGGCAAGAGACCCAGAGCACCTCCACCTGCTTCGACTGCTCGCGCCGAGATCGGCCGCCGTCGTGCCGATGGTATCGACCGGCGGCGTGCTGGGCGCCCTCGTGCTCGTGTCGTCGCGTCCTGGCCGCTACAAGGTACGAGACCTCGGGCTCGCGACGGAGCTGGCGCGGCGGGCTGCGCTCGCCATCGAGCACGCGCGCCTGTACGAGACGGCGCGACGCGCGACGCAGGCGCGCGATGACGTGCTCGGGATCGTCGCCCATGATGTCAGGTCCCCGCTGAATTCGATCGGTCTTGCCGCCGGAGCGCTCGAGCGCCAGTTCGTGGAGAGCGGCGAAACGAGAGGGCAGAAATGGGTGCAGATGATCTCGCGTGGGGTCGAACGTGCCAGTCGGCTCATCCAGGACCTCCTCGACGTGACCTGCATCGAGGCAGGTGCCCTGTCGATCGCGCGTCACGCCGTGGCGGTGGATCGGGTTGCGCGGGACGCGCTCGCCTTGCTCGAGGTGGCCGCGTCGGTGGCATCCGTCGAGCTGCGGCTCGATCTCGACCCCGAGCTCCCCGAGATCTGGGCGGACGACGATCGTCTGCTGCAGGTATTCGAGAACCTGATCGGAAACGCGATCAAGTTCACGCCCGCCGGCGGACGCATCACGATCGGCGCGCGATCGCGTGCGGGGGAGGTCCTGTTCTCGGTCGCGGATACCGGCGCCGGCATCTCCGCAGACAACCTTCCCCACGTGTTCGATCGGTTCTGGCAGGCCAACCGGGCCAAGCGGCGCGGCGCGGGGCTCGGGCTGCCGGTCTGCAAGGGGCTCGTCGAAGCGCACGGCGGCCGGATCTGGGTCGAGAGCACGCCGGGTCGTGGCAGCACGTTCTTCTTCACGATCCCGACCGCGCCGCACGTCGAAGCCCGTTCACGGCTCCTGGGCGCAGCGTCCGAGGGCAGTCCCTCTGCTTGAGGGGGCGCCCCACACACCACCCGGCGGTCACCGGTCGATGACGATCGGTCCGTCGACGTCTTGCCGCCGTGGCTGCGCGCGGCCGGGATGACGAGCGCCGAGCATCGCCGTCACCGGTTTGCGCGTGGCAAACGGTCTCGCCGTCGCGAGCGCTCCGTCGGCGACGAGCCGTGTTCGCCGCCGACATCGACGATCACCGGTCGAAAATACACGCGGTTGACGCGGTCGGGAGCCGCGGCCCCCGGCGACCACGTCGCGGAATCGCACTGGCATTTACCTTGCTGCATATGCATCAGGCGGTGAGCAGGCGTGCGCGCGATGCGCTCGACACGCGATCACCAGCACGAGGACGGAGGCGGGGATGGCATGGCACATACGACGAGCGGTATCGCTCTGTGGATTCCTGGTCGCGATCGGCTGGCTGGTCGCATGCAGCCACGGCCCGATGCAGGTCGGCACCGGCACGCTCGGCATGGGGCTCACGGCGACGGGGTCGTCGGGCAACATGTATCGCTTGAGGAACGCGGTGTTCCACATCACGGGTGCGTCGGAGGTCGACGTGAGCAGCGAGGACGACCTCGACGCGGACACCATCCGCGTCGAGCTTCAGGCCGGCAACTACGTCGTCACGCTCGAGCCCGGCTGGTACCTCGAGCGCTCCCGCCCCGGCGGCACGTTCGTGCGGGTCGACGCGACGCTCCTGTCGAGCGCATCGCAGGCCGTCGCGGTCCCGGCGAGCCAGACCACGAACGTCGTGTATCGCTTCGGGGTCGACGGCGTGGGCATCGAGATGACCGGCGACCTCGTGATCGGGATCGACGTCGAGGAGCCGCCATGTGACGGTGGCAGCGTGTGCCTACCGGCGTGCGGCACCGGGCCGTCCCTGGCCATGGCCCACGCGGGCAGGACCTCGACCGTGCACGCCGTCGAGCAGGACATCGACCCGCCGACCGGCCAGCGGGTGTTCACGCTGCCGCCGATGACCGCCAACCTGCGGATCACCACCGACGGTGTCCTGGTCTCGTCCACGATCCTGACAGATCCCAACGTCACCGAGACCCAGGCAGCCGCCTTCATCCCACCCGGCACCCAGGCGCTGCGGCTGAGCTACGACATCCGCGACGGCAGCCTGCCCTACGAGGGCCACTGGTACCTCCGGCATCCGACCAGCGTCCCCGGGCCGCGCCAGGTCTGCATCGACCTGCCCTCCGGGGCGACCGTCGACCGGCTTGACTGGACGGACACCGACCCGGCGCCGGAGCGCATCGTGTTCCAGCTGTCGGCGACCGATACCGAGCCACCGTTCGTGGTCTACACGACGCCCGTGGTCCCCGACCTCTACGATCACATCGACACCCCGCACTTCCTGGTCAACATCGCGCAGGCCCACCGGCCGTATCAGCCCGCGATCCTCGGCCTGCTCGAGAACCTGTACACGCTGTACGGCCAGTACACCGAGCAGGACGTCAACCAGATCCAGCACCAGTTCCGCTACTCGTACTCGTTCCCACCCGCGCACTGGAAGTGGGGCGGCGTGATCGAGATCCCCGGCGGCCTCAGCATCAAGGGGCTGTCGACGGTCAACGCTTTGCTGGTTCCGGGGATCGCGCTGCCGCCGAGCAACGGGTTCAACCCGATGGTGGCGGTCACCGCGCACGAGCTCGGCAACGGCTGGTGGGGGACCTGGGAGGACCCGGATCCCGCGAACCGCCCGCCGAACTGGATCGACAACGAGGGTCACTCGGGGTTCCTGCGCGGCCAGGGCGAGCTCGACCTCGGCTACTGTGCGGACGCGCGGCGCGAGCACGCCTCGGCCTATCAGGACTTCCTGGCCTGCACGAGCGAATGCGGCGGCTACATCGTCCTGACCAGCCTGCGCGAGCACTACGGCTGGGCCCCGTTCCGCGCGTACTACGCCGCGATCCAGAACGGTAGCTTCGACTTCCGCGGCATGACCGAGGTCGAGCGATCGAGCGTCGTGATCCGGTTCTTCTCCGAGCAAGTCGGCCAGAACCTCGTGCCGTTCTTCGACGCCGCGCACATCTCGATGACGCAGGCCGTGCGCGACGAGCTCGCCCAGCGGTTCCCGCCGGCGGACGTCGCGATCCTCGGCGACCTGACCTGTCGTCCCGACCAGCTGCGCGTCGCGGGGCCGGTGGTCGCCGACTTCCCGGACAACGCGACTTCCGGCCTGGCGATGGCGTTCGCGTGTGCTCCGGGCGGCTGGACCACGACGCTGGTCTCGCCGTGCCCGGGGCTGACGTTGACCGTGCCCGCGACCAACAACTGCGGCACCGCGACGATCGACGCCGATCTGACGCAGACCGGCTTCGGCCAGGTGGCGCAGCTCCGGTTCGAGGCGCCCGGGCTGCCCGGCTCGCCGGCGACCGTTCCGGTCACGTTCACGCCGCTCCACGACATCCTGCGCAACGGCGGCTTCGAGCAACCGCTCGCGCCGGACTGGACCGAGGTCCTCTGGATGCCGGGCGCCACGTTCACGGTCGACCTGTCGGTGGCGCACAGCGGTCAGAGCTCGCTGCGGATCGACGCCCCGGTGGAGAACGACGCACGGCTCGTCCAGACCGTGACCGTGCAGCCGCACACGCATTACCGGCTGTCCGGCTGGATCCGCACCGAGGGGGTCGCGTCCGGGGTCGGCGCCAGCCTCACCATCGAGTGGCCCGGCCAAAGCTGGCAGCGCACGCGCGATCTGCTGGGCACCAGCGACTGGACGTACGTGGCGATCGACGTCGACTCGGGCGAGTCGACCTCGTTCCAGGCTCAGGCCCGGCTCGGTCACTACGGCGAGATCAGCCGGGGCCGTGCCTGGTTCGATGACCTGCGATTGGAGGCGATCCCGTAGCGGCCACGATGAGCGCCGTGGCCACGCCGTCGCTCGGCGCGGGCATGGCGATTGCTCCGCATCGTGGCGTGGATCCTCGTGCGAGCTCGACGGACCCCCGGACCGGGACCGTGATCGGCGTGCGCGGCTCGGTCGTCGATCTCGCCTTCGACGGCGAGCTGCCGGCGATCCACGAGTTCGTCGCGATCGAGTGGGACGGCGATCACCCGCTCGCCGTCGAGATCGAGCAGCACCTCGGCGAGCACACCGCGGGCGGGGTCGCGCTCCAGGGACACCGGCGGCTTGCGGCGCGGCAATGCTCACGTCATCCGTGCAGCGCGGTGCTCACCGCGAGGTACGCCAGCACCGCAGGGGCATCGAACAGGATGGCGTCGATGCGATCGAGCATGCCGCCGTGCGCGAGGAGGATCTTGCCTGCATCCTTCACGCCCGCAGCGCGCTTCACCATGGACTTGCACAGGTCACCGATCGGCCCCGCGACGGCAGCGATCGCACCGATCGCGACCCTGTCGCCGACGGTCAGGCCGGCGAGCAGGTAGCCAGCGCCGAGGCTCGCTCCCAGGCCGGTGACCGCGCCGCACGCCAGCCCCTCCCAGGTCTTGCCCGGGCTGACCGCGGGGAGCATGCGATGGCGGCCGGCGACCTTGCCACCAAGAAATGCTCCGGTGTCGTTGGCCCACGCTGAGATCAGCACGCCGGCCGACCAGGACAACCCAGCAGGCCGTGCCCGCAACGCGGCCAGCGCGACCAAGCCGGTGGCGATGTAGACGATCCCGCTCACGAGCAACCCGGCGCGGACCGGCGCGTCGCCACGGGGCCCGCCGGCCAGGAGCGCTGTCCAGGCGACGATCGAGCTCGCCCCGAGGATGCCGAGCGTCATCTCCGGCCATCGCTCTCCGCCCGCCCACGGCAGCGCAGGCAGCACCGCCGCCGCGACGACGCCGACCCAGCGAATCTCCGCGTCGCGCAGCGCGGTCATCCGATAGTACTCCCAGGCAGCAACTGCCGCCGCGGCGGCAAACAGGACGGCGCTCCACGCACCGCCGAGCCAGAGCAACGCTCCTACGATCGGCAGCGCAACCGCGCCGACGGCCGCGCGCCGGAGCAATTCCTGCCACAGCGTCATGACGGCCTGCAAGATCGGCAGGTCGCTGCCAGACAGGATCGCAGCGCATCGGCGGTCACTGCACACGGCTCGCGCCATACAGCGTGGAGGAATGAGATCGCCCTGGTCGAGGACCCTCGACAGGAGCGGCCTCGAATGATGGGGGTTCGCGGACGTTCGATCCACGAGGTCAGCGCACCCGACAGCCGGACACCGATGTCATCGCGCAGGCATTGCGCGCGCTCCTCGATCGGTGCATCGCATGCCGATATCACGAGGATTGTCGGGAGCCATCTCGGCATACCGGACGCGCTGCAAAGCGGCGGCCATCCTGGGCCCCCGGCTTGCACGGACCACGGCCATGACCGTCGTCATCCCCGGTGCAAGCCACCTCTTCGAGGAGCCCGGCGCGCTCGATCGGGTCGCCTGGCTCGCCGGATCGTGGTTCATCGAGCATTTCACGGCCCGCAGGGCACGGGCGAGAGCCTCATGATCACGCTGTTCGTCTGCGGTGATGTCATGCTCGCGCGGGGGATCGACCAGATCCTGCCCCAGCCCTGCGACCCGACGCTGTACGAGCCGTCGCTGGATGATGCCCGAGATTACATCGCGATCGCCGAGGATGCGTCGGGTCCGATCCCGCGCGGCGTTCCACTGGAATATCCATGGGGCGAAGCACTGGCCGTGCTCGAGGCAGCACGACCCGACGTGCGCATCGTCAATCTCGAGACCGCGATCACCCGCCGCGGCGACCCCGCGGCGGACAAGGGCATCCACTATCGCGTGAGCCCGGACAACGCGGCGTGCCTCCGCGCGGCCCGGGTCGACGTGTGCGCGCTGGCCAACAACCACGTCCTCGACTGGGGCACCGCCGGATTGTTCGACACGCTGGATACGCTGGACCGCCTCCAGATCGCCCGAGCCGAAGCCGGACGTACGCACGCCGAGGCGGTTCGCCCGGCGCTGATCGATCTCGGCGACCGCGGCCGGGTCGCCGTGTTCTCGGTCGGCTGCGCCGACGCCGGCGTGCCCCCGTGGTGGGCCGCATCGGAGGCGCGCCCTGGCCTGCACGCGCTGAGCGAGCTCGATGACGACGCTGCCCGGAAGCTTCGCCATGTCATCGAGCCCTGGCGCGACGCGCGGACGTTCCTCGTGCTGTCGATCCACTGGGGCCCGAACTGGGGCTTCGCGATCCCGCGCGCGCACCGGCTGTTCGCACACCGGATGATCGACGAGGCCGGGGTCGATCTGGTGCACGGCCACTCCTCCCATCATGTCAAGGGAATCGAGGTTCACCACGGCCGGGCGATCCTGTACGGCTGCGGCGATCTGTTGACGGACTACGAGGGCATTCGCGGCCACGAGGCATACCGTGGTGACCTCGGGCTGCTTTACCTGGTGACACTCGATGACGACGGTGCACTGGCGAGGCTGGAGATGATCCCGACCAGGATGCACCGGTTCCGGCTGACCCAGGCCGGCCCCAAGGAGGCGCGCTGGCTCGCCACGACGCTCGCCCGCGCCGGGGAATCGCTTGCAACGTCGGTCGCGATCGATGGCCAGCGCCTGAGCTTGCGCTGGTGACGCGGCCCAGGCTCGCCGACACCGTCGGACCGATACCGGGCAGGGTCCGGCGGCGAGCGACGAGATGCGAACACGTTGCCGCTCCATGCACCAGGTGCGAGAGCCTCGCGCGTTTTCCGGACGGTGATCGCCCAACGAGCAATCGTCCCGCCCCTCGTTTACAGGGAGGCAGCGTGACCAAGCCTAGGGTGACTCGCCAGCCGTCGCAGGCCGCTCCCGCGCGGCGTGCTCCAGGATACGTACGACCTCCTCGTCGTGGACTTGGCGGAAGTCCTCGTACCACAAGCCGATGGCGTAGAGGGGATCGGGCTCGCGCAAGCACACGACGTCGTCGACCTGGCCGCGCAGCTCGGCGATGGTGTCGGGGGGCGCGACCGGAACGGCCACGATCAGGTGGGCCGGACGATGCTTCTGGACGGCGCGGAGCGCGGCGCGCATCGTCCCGCCGGTGGCGATGCCATCATCGACCAGGATCACCGTGCGATCTCGCAGATCAGGCGGTGTACGCCCGGCCCGGAAGCGCTCGACGCGGCGCCGGATCTCGTTCATCTCTCGCCGCGCGACGTCCAGGAGCTGGGAGCGTGTGACCCCCGCCAGCTCCAGCGTCGATCGGTTGATCACGACGGCCGGGCCCTCGGCGATTGCACCCATGCCGAGCTCCGGCTGGAAGGGCACGCCAAGCTTGCGCGCGACCCACACGTCGAGCGTGCCGCTGAGTGTGCGGGCGATCTCGTCCGCCACAGGGACTCCGCCGCGCGGCAGGGCGAGCACGATGGGATCGGTGCCCGCATAGCGGAGCAGCTCCTGCGCGAGCAGCCGGCCCGCGCTGCGCCGGTCGGCGAACATCCGAGGTCCTGCAAGGCGTTCGCGGGATGAGGACGATGCACGCCACATGGTCCTTCGCAGTGCAACTCCGAGGCCGATGTGAACACCGGATCTCACGTAGCGCGGGTCATTTGCGGTCCGGAGGCACATGCCTTGCTGCGTTGCCGGATATGCCCCATCTGGAACACCTCGCGGTGTTCGCGCTCTCACCCAGTGAAGCGCTGGCCGTGCGGTGGCTGAGGACTACGGCCTCTCGATCGCACCGCACGAGCTCCGGCAATTTGACGACGGCGAGCATCAGATCCGGCCGCTGCTCAGCGTCCGCGGCCGCGACGTGTACGTCGTGTGCGCGCTGTACGGCGATGCGGCCGAGAGCGTCAACGACCGGCTATGCCAGCTGCTGTTCTTCGTCGGCGCCGTGCGCGATGCCGGCGCTGCCCGGATCACGATCGTCGCGCCGTACCTGTGCTACGCGCGCGAGGATCGCCGCACCCGACCGCGCGATCCCGTGACCACGCGCTACGTCGCGCAGCTGATCGAGGCCGTCGGTGCCGATCGCATCGTCACAATCGACGTCCACAACCGCGCCGCCTACGAGAACGCGTTCCGGATCCACTGTGAGAACCTCGAAGCCTGCCCGCTGTTCGTGGAGCGCTGCCGCGCGCTCGGCGATCGCCGCCTGACCGTGGTCTCGCCGGACCTCGGCGGCTTTCACCGCGCAGAGGCGCTGCGCGACGCCCTCGAGCGCACCGGCGCCGGGACCGTCGAACTCGCCATGCTCGGCAAGCACCGCCAGGACGGCGTGGTGCGCACCGAGGCGTTCGTCGGCGAGGTCGCGGGCCGGATCGCGGTGATCGTCGACGACATGATCGTGACCGGAACGACGCTGATCC
>JBGQCL010000457.1:0-9417 GCA_041495365.1 Kofleriaceae bacterium
AGCTCGAGCGCCGCGATCGGCCGGCCCCAGATCGCGAGCTGCAGCGCGCCGCGGTCGACCGCGCCCAGCGCGTGGGCCGCGGTCACCAGCGGGCGGACCCGGCCGCGCCGCGCGAGGTCCTCGAGGTACAGCTCGCCGACCACCGCCTGCGCCGCCGGGTGCGCCGCCACCAGCTCGCGCGCCCGCGCCGGATCGCCCGCGCCGCGCACCATCCATCCCCACAGGGTATACACGTACGCTTCGGTGTGGCGCTCGTAGCGGGTGAGCGCGCCGAGGTCGTCGGCCGCCTGGGCGCACCGCCCCGCGCGCTCGGCCGCCGGGATCGTCGCCGTGGTCCGCGCGACCCGCAGGCCGCGCACCGTCGGCACCACGCCGCGGTGCTGGAGGTGCCAGCGCGCCCGCGCGCGCAGCGCCGCCGCGTTCCGCGTACCGCGCAGCGCGTCCTCGAGCCGGCCGAGGTGAACGTCGCCGCCGAACGCGATCGCGAGCTGCCCGATCTCGAGCTGCTCGGCGGGCCCGAGCCGCGACGACCGCGCGAGCAGCACCGGCACCGCCTCCTCGCCCAGCGTCGCCGCGACCAGCCGCACCGCGCGCACCCGGTGCTGCGGCGGGATGTCCTCGATCGACACCGCGAGCACGCGGGCCAGCGGCGGCGACGCGAAGCACTCGATCGCCTCGCCCCACAGCCCCGGCGCGCGCGCGAACACCGCGGCGATCCCGTCGCTCGCGACGTGGCGCAGCGCGTGCGGCAGCGCCTCGCTGGCGATCCGTCCGGCGGCGGCCGCCTCGCCCGCGACCCGGACCAGCGTCTCGTCGGCGAGCTGCACCGCCTCGGCCGGCCACAGCGTCGCCGCGTGCATCGCGCGCAGCTCGCGCGCGCCCAGCGTCCGGATCGCCTGGTCGCGCACCGGCGGCGCGGTCGCCGGATCGAGCACCAGCGCCGACAGCCGCCGCGCGGTCTCCAGCGACGGGACGTACGCGAGCCACCGGCAACCCCGGCGGCGTAGCGCCTCGGCGCGCCCCGGCTCGATCATCCAGTAGCCGAGCTCCGCCAGGTCCGGCTCGGCGCCGAGCCACGGCTCGCCGTCGGCGAGCAGGCGGTCGAACCGCTCGCGCGCCGCGCCCTCGAACACCGCGCCCGACGCCGGCATCGTCCCGAGCAACTCGGCGAGCCGGTGGCGCACCGCGGGCGGCAGCCGGTCGAGCGCGCGTGCCCAGGCGGGGGTGCGGGCGACCCCGGAGGGAGCTGGCAAGGGCACGGGCTCGAGAATAACCCGCGCGCGGGGCGAATGGCCCGGCTCTGCCGGTCCCGAGGGGTCGGGAAGGCCCCCTGTCGACCGACCCGCGACGCGACGCGCGGAGGGTGAATGGGCCGGCTTCGCCGGTCCCCAGGGGCGGGAAGGCCCCCTATCGATCGATCCACAACGAAAACTGGCAGCGCCGCAGGCCCGCGAGGGGCCGCGAACCCCGCCGCGTTGCGGTAGCCTGCCGGGGTGCGCATCGCCCTCGCTGCCCTGATCCTCCTCCCGGTCATCGCGCCGGTCATCGCGCCGGTCATCGCGCCGATCATCGCGCCGATCGCCCCGACCATCGCCCCGGGCCTCGTCCACGCGGCCCCGAGCCCCGCCGGCGCGCCCGCCGCGACCGGCACGATCAAGGGCACCGTCGTGTTCGACGGCGCCGCGCCCGAGCGCCCCAGGGTCAAGCGCGACTCCGATCCGTACTGCGCGAAGACCGAGATGCTCGCCGACGACATCATCGTCACCAAGGGCAAGCTCCGCGACGTGCTGGTCCGGGTCAAGAACGGCTCGCTGCACGCGCCGGCGACCGCGCCGCCGGCGGCCCCGCCCCCGGCGGAGATCGACCAGAAGGACTGCCGCTACGTCCCGCGCGTGCTCGGCGTCGTCGTCGGCCAGAAGCTGTCGATCCACAACAACGACAACACGTTCCACAACGTGCACGGCGAGATCGACGGCAAGCTGGTGTGGAACCGGCCGACCGGCCAGGGCGACCCGCCGCTCAACCTCGACGGCAGCGCGCACGCCGGCGACGTGATCGACGTCAAGTGCGATGTCCACAACTGGATGCACGCGTACGCGGTGGTCCAGGATCACACCGCGTTCGCGGTCACCGGCGACGACGGCGCGTTCGAGATCAAGGGCCTGCCGCCGGGCAGCTACACGCTCGAGGCCTGGCACCCCGCGCTCGGCACCCGCACGGTCACCGTCCAGATCGGCAAGGGCGCGAAGGCCACCGCGACCGCGAAGTTCACGTTCAAGCCCGGCGCGGCGAAGTGATCACCGGCGAATAGCCGCGGTCGCTGCGGGGTTGTACGGATATCCCCGCACGCTTCCGCGTCACGCCGCCTGGCCCGGTCCTTCGCCGTGGTGCACTATCCCGTCCGGTGGTGCGCAAGACCGTCCTCGGCCTCGCAGTGCTCGCCCTCGGCCTCGCGGCGGCGGCCCTCGTGCTGCTGCCGTCGCCGCCCCGCCGCGTCAAGCCGGCGCGCCCCGACTGCCACATCGGCCCGACCACCCCCGGCATCGACGTGTCCTATCACCAGGAGACCATCGACTGGCAGCGCGTCCACCGCGCCGGCATCCGGTTCACCTTCATCCGGCTGTCCGACGGCGCCGCGCAGCGCGACCCGAGGTTCGCCCTCAACTGGGCCGAGGCCCGGCGCGCCGGCCTGGTCCGCGGCGCGTACCAGTTCTTCCGCCCCGACCAGAGCGTCGCCGCCCAGGCCGACCTCATGATCGCCGCGATGCGCGACCGCCAGCACGACGACCTGCCGCCGGTGATCGACCTCGAGGTCGACGGCGGCCTCGCCGTGCCGATCGTCGCCGCGCGCGCCCGGGCGTGGGTCGATCGCGTGCGCGCCGGCCTCGGCGTCGAGCCGATCGTCTACACCGGCGGCGATCTGTGGCGCAACGGCGGCGCCGAGCTGCTCGTGTCCCAGCCGCTGTGGGTCGCGCACTACACCCAGGGCTGCCCGACGCTGCCGTCGCCGTGGACCCGGTGGACGTTCTGGCAGCACACCGACCGCGGCGCGGTCCCCGGCATCGACGGCGCGGTCGACCTCGATCAGTTCGCCGGCACGCTCGGCGAGCTCCACGCCGAGCGCTAGCGTCCGGGACACGCCATGCAGACGGTGTTCTACGACGACCAGCCGCTCGAGCCGGTGCTCGGCGCCGCGTCCTCGCGACCGACACGCCGTGGCGCGAACATCCGCGCGCAACGCGGTAGGCTCGCGCCATGCGATGGCAGATCGTCTACCTCCTGCGCGACTTCGTCGTCGCCCCTCACACCTTCGTCCGGCTCAGGCCCCGGGACACCGCGGCGGCCCCCGAGCTCGGCGCCCGGGTCCCCGAGCTCCCCGGGCTGCGGCCCGGCCGGCCCGCCGTCGTCGCCTTCCTGCGCCACGTCGGCTGCCCGTTCGCCGAGGCCACGGTGCGCCAGATGGCCGCGCTCGCCGCCGAGCGCCCCGGGATCGACCTGCTCGCCGTGACCCACAGCCCCGAGGCGCCGTCGCAGCGGTGGTGCGAGGCGTTCGGCGGCGCCGGCGGGATCCAGCTCGTCGCCGACCCCGATCGCGCGCGCTACGCGGCCTGGGGCGTCGGCCTCAGCGACCGCCGCCACTTCGCGGGCCCCGAGTCGCTCGGCGCGCTGCGCCGCCTGCTCGACGAGGGCATCCACAACCGCTGGGCCCGCGGTAACCGCTGGCAGCCCGCCGCGACGTTCGCCGTCGACCCGGCCGGCGTGCTGCGCTGGCGCCACTTCCCCCGCCACGCCGGCGATCTCCCGCCGCTCGGCGACGCCGTCGCCGCCCTGGTCGGCCCGCCGTCCTGACCGGCGAAAGCTGACAGGCATCCGGCAACATTTCGCGGCGCGCGCCGGTTGCGATCCGGGTCGCCAGGCGCAAGGTATCCGGGCCCATGCTGCCCGCTCCCCAGGCCCACCACGCCGAACCGCCGCCGATCGTCGAGATCCGCGGCCTCGGCAAGACCTACGCCAGCGGCTTCCACGCGCTCAAGCGCATCGACCTGACGATCCGCCGCGGCGAGATCTTCGCGCTGCTCGGCCCCAACGGCGCCGGCAAGACCACGCTGATCCACATCATCTGCGGCATCGTCCGGCCCGGCGACGGCCGCGTGCTCGTCGGCGGGCACGACATCGTCCGCGACTACCGCGCCGCGCGCTCGAAGATCGGCCTGGTGCCGCAGGAGCTGTCGACCGACGCGTTCGAGACCGTGTGGGCCACCGTCAGCTTCAGCCGCGGTCTGTTCGGCAAGCGCAAGGACCCGGCGCACATCGAGAAGGTGCTGCGCGCGCTGTCGCTGTGGGACAAGCGCGGCAGCAAGATCATGACGCTGTCGGGCGGCATGAAGCGCCGCGTGCTGATCGCCAAGGCGCTGGCGCACGAGCCCGAGATCCTGTTCCTCGACGAGCCGACCGCCGGCGTCGACGTCGAGCTCCGCCACGACATGTGGCAGATGGTCCGCGAGCTGCGCGGAAGCGGCGTGACGATCATCCTGACCACCCACTACATCGAGGAGGCCGAGCAGATGGCCGACCGGATCGGCGTGATCAGCAAGGGCGAGCTGATCGTCGTCGAGGACAAGGCCGCGCTGATGCGCAAGCTCGGCAAGCGCCAGCTCGCGCTCCAGCTCGCGGCCCCGCTCGACCGGATCCCCGACGCGCTCGCCGGCGACCCGCTCGAGCTGTCGGCCGACCGCGAGACCCTGACCTACACGTTCGACGTCCAGGGCGAGCAGACCGGGATCGCCGACCTGCTGCGCCGGCTCGACGAGCTCGGCATCGGCTTCAAGGACCTGCGGACCAGCGAGAGCTCGCTCGAGGACATCTTCGTCAGCCTGCTGCGGGGGCGCGCGTGACCGCGATCAACTTCCCGGCGGTCCGGGCGATCTACCGGTTCGAGATGGCGCGCACGTTCCGCACCCTGATGCAGAGCATCGCGGCGCCGGTGCTGTCGACCTCGCTGTACTTCGTCGTGTTCGGCGCGGCGATCGGCTCGCGGATGGGCCAGGTCGGCGGCGTGTCGTACGGCTCGTTCATCATCCCCGGCCTGGTCATGCTGTCGCTGCTCAGCGAGAGCATCTCCAACGCGTCGTTCGGCATCTACCTGCCCAAGTGGTCCGGCACGATCTACGAGCTGCTGTCCGCGCCGGTGTCGTTCGTCGAGGTCGTGCTCGGCTACGTCGGCGCCGCGGCGACCAAGTCGGTCCTGCTCGGCGCGCTGATCCTGATCACCGCCCGCGTGTTCGTGCCCTACGAGATCGTCCACCCGGTGTGGGCGCTCGGCTTCCTCGTGCTGACCGCGGTGACGTTCTCGATGTTCGGCTTCATCATCGGGCTGTGGGCCGACAGCTTCCAGAAGCTGCAGACCATCCCGCTGATGGTGGTGACCCCGCTGACCTTCCTCGGCGGCGCGTTCTACTCGATCAGCATGCTGCCGCCGTTCTGGCAGAAGGTCACGCTGTTCAACCCGGTCGTGTACCTGATCTCCGGCGTCCGCTGGGCGTTCTACGGCCAGTCCGACGTCAACGCCGCGATCAGCTTCGCCGCCACGCTCGGCTTCCTGGCGGTCTGCCTGACCTTCGTGTGGTGGGTGTTCAAGACCGGCTACAAGCTCAAGACCTGATCGCCGATCCCGACGTCGCCTCCAGGCGCCGCCAGATCGCGTCGAGGGCAACCGCCGCCCGGTTCCGGATCCGATGCCCGACCACGTGCGAGACGTCGGTGGTGCCCGGGTTGATCTCGACCGTGTCGCGCCCCGCGCGGCGAGCGAGCACGACCGGTGCGGCGATGTAGGGGAACACGCTGGTCGTGCCGATCGAGACCACGAGGTCGAAGCCGCGGCGCAGCTCGCGCTCGAGCGCCGCGACCGGGTCGACCGGCAGCATCTCGCCGAACAGGACGACCTCCGGGCGCACGATCGCCCCGCAGTCCGGACAGCGCGGTGGGATGGCGAGCACGGCGAAGTCGTCGACGTGGTCGCGGTACGCGCAGCGCGTGCACGCCAGCTTGTGGACATCCCCGTGGATCTCGATCACATTCTTCGACCCCGCGCGGCGGTGGAACCCGTCCACGTTCTGGGTGAGCACCCAGCTCCGCTCGTAGCGGCCCTCCAGCAGCGCGAGCACCTCGTGGCCGCGGTTCCAGCTCGCGCCGCGGCACGCCCGCTCGATCTGGTGGATGTACTTCCAGCACAGCTCGGGCCGCTCGCGCAGCATGTCGCCGGACAGTGCGTCCTCGATCGCGACGCCTTCCTCGGTGGTGGCGTCCTCGTACAGCCCGCCGATGCCCCGGTAGGTCGGCAATCCGGAGTCCGCGCTGATCCCTGCGCCGGTGATGAACAGCGCGCTCGTCGCGCGCGCGAAGACCTCCGAGACGCGGTCGAGGACGGTCGGGTCGATCGAATCGTGGTCCACGTGGGTCCGGCCGGCGCGTCACCGCGCGCCGAGTCCAACCTACCACCTGGAGCGCCCGCGCGCGAACGCGGCCGTCGGATGGCGCGGCTCCGGGGCGGGGATCGCGTAGTCGCGCCGCGCCAGCTCCGGGAGAACCGTCGTGCTCGACGACGTCAAGGCCGGCGGCAGCGCGGCGAGGACCTCGAGCCTTCGAGCTCGGCGATCGCCGTTGGCGGACTCGCCGCGGCGATCGCCGCTGACCGCCCGACTCACCTGAACCCGGACCCTGGGCGCCACCGGGTGAGCAGCCGATCCCCTTCTACATTGGCAACGCGGCGCACGCCGGGATCGCGGCAAGCTACGTCGCGGCCCACCGCGGCGATGTGGTGCGCACCAACGCGTCTCCGATCGGGAGCATGCTGACCACCCTCAAGAGAATGCTCGGGGCGCAGGGCGAGAAAGTCGACAAGGGCGCGCTGAGCGAAGACGACCTCGGGCTGATGCCGGACATCACGAACCTGACGCGACTGCACATGTACGAGATCAAGCCACTCGCCGCGGAGTCGGCGGGCGCAGCCAAGGCGGCGATGTACGCCAGCCTGTTCGCCAAGGCGGGAGTCACCGTCGCGCTCGGCCCGACGACCGAGCCGGGCGTCGAAGGCGGTATCCCGGCGCCGGCCGGCGTGTACATGTTCTGGTCGCCGCAGCCGGGCGTCATCGTCTACCAGTACCGGAAGGGCAAGCTCGTGCCGGTTCCCGTAGGTGAGCCTGAGCCGGCCGGAGAGCGGCGCTGGAAGTTCGAGCTCCGACCGATGACACCGCAGCAACGGGCCGCGGTGGCCACCGTTACCGTCGGAGGTATGCTCCTCCTGATCGCCATGATCCTCCTCGCGCCCGTCGGAGCCTGACCATGCAGCTGCCCGCGATCCAGTACGGCGACTGGGAGACCGTGAAGAAGCGCATGGCGCGGGTCCTGACGCAGCTCAAGCGTGGCGCCGATCTCGTCGAGGTGATGACAGCGGACGGAATGCTCGACACGGAAGCGACGCCCGGGCTGCTGTCGATGTTCGGCATCATCACGGGGCCACGGGCGAACTTCCATTGCTTCATGCCATGGCGCACGCTCTGGGATGCCGTCATCGACGAGGATGAGCCGAGCGATCCGTCGCCGATCGAGAATGCGATCTTTGCGGCGTCTCTCCGCTCGTCATGGGGCGTGCTCGGCCTGCTCGCGCACGACAGCCAGTCCTGGTTGATCCCGGCGTCCCGACACCGGCAGCTCCTGGACGCCGCTCTCGACGTCTGGCCAGAGCTCGACGCCGTCGGCGAGCGGTACGCCGTTGGCGACCAGCCCCGGCGCCTGTGGTCGGTGCCGAACAACCTGCACTTTGTGCTCGCGAACCTAGGCGTGCCCCCGGCGCAGCTCGATGCATCTTTACCGCCGGAGGGACCTCACGCGTTGCTCAAGTACGTGCGGTCGGTAAATTGACGGGGCTCGCGCAGGGTGGGGTGCCCCCGGTCCACGCGGCTCCTTTGCGCGGCGTTAACACGGGATCCAGCGGCACCGAGGGGATCCCGGCGGACTTCGACCCGGCTCCAAGTACGCGAGAGAGTTGCACAGCGTCGACGACAAACGGGTTTCTCTCTCGTGACTGTCGGCTTTGGAGATTTTGGGGGGCGCCGTCGCAAGTCTGAAGAAGAATCGCGGCGATTGAATATTTTTGAGGGTGGACTGCGGAATTAAATATTCAGGAGTGAGATAGGCTGGAGAATAATATGGCGCGCTGCGTCGATTCGTGTCCCATCCAAACGACCCGCGGCGTCCGGATACCGCCTGCCATCAGCATATCGCTGAGCAGCACGTCTGCGGCGGGCCAAACGACGCCGCCCGGGAGATGGCGCATCGCGCGCACCGTGATCCCCGCCACGAGCTCGATGATCATGTCAGAGGTCTAGGTTATGGTTGACGACATGACCAACTACTTGACCTGCCTCACGGTTCCTCTACGATTCGTCACGATGACGACTCGCATCGAGACCGTGGGGCTCGCATGACCGGCCGGGATATCCCCGGGGATCCAGAAATACGAGCTGCGCTGCTGGCCCGGCTTCAGAGCTGCCACAACGATGAAACGGACGTCGTGTTCTTGCACGAGCTCGGGCTCTGTCGGGGTCAGGTGTTCGTCGATCTCACGGTCGTAAACGGCGCACTCCATGGCTACGAGATTAAGTCCGACCGCGACAGCCTACGTCGCCTGGCCGGACAAGCAGAGCTCTACGGACGCGTTCTTGATCGCGCAACACTGGTGGTTGGTTCGCGGCATGTTGTCGACGCCGAAGATGCGGTCCCAAGATGGTGGGGGATCCTCGTTGTCGATTCCTCTGATGGTGGAGTCCGTTTCCGAGAGCGCCGCCGCGGGCGCAAGAATCCGTCGCGCGACTGTCGGGCGCTCGCGGAACTACTGTGGCTCAATTTCGCACTGGAAATGCTTGCGGCCCGCGATTCGATACGGGGGTACCGGCGCAAGCCTCGGCATCAAGTTTGGGACCGCGTCTGCGAGCTGTACAATCTCGACGAAGTCGCGGACGCAGTACGTGCCCTGCTTAAGGCCAGGCAAGTGCAGCGACCCCTTCCACAGTGCGCGTGATGTGGTGGATCGTGCCCAGCCGGCGCCAAGCCTCCGCGGAGCCGAGGCTCGGAGCGTCGTTCGCCGCCGCGTGCATATCCGAACACCCCTTACAATGCGTGGGGCCAGAGTAGTAGCTCGAAAGGTGGCCATAGACGAGCTGCCTGGCGAGATCCGGGAATTGATCGCTCGGCAGCGTCAGCCTGGTGCTGGCACCCTTAATCAGGAGCCATTGGTCTGGCAATGTATAGCGGATCGCCGCCGACACCGCCATGATTCGCGGATCGAAGCCTTCGACACCGCTCGGGTGTTGGATTGCACAGTCGCTAAAGGCAGGCAGGCGCTCCAACGATTTTCTG